>CAZANC010000298.1:0-4300 GCA_964486495.1 uncultured Occallatibacter sp. | reverse complement strand
CGCCTTTCTCATATCGGTCGCTGTCGCCCTCGTCTTCGTAGAGCGTGAAGTTGCCGTCGGCGCCAGGGTAGATGCGCAGCTCGATTGGATCGGTGGCCTGGCCCGCGTATTCGATAACCGGGCCGAGGGGCAGGATCGAACCCGCGCGCACATCGAGAGGAATGTGATCGAGTGGGGCGTCGACGACGACCGTCGACCCGCCCACGTCATGGAGGCCGGTCCAAAAGTCGTACCAGCGCGTGCCGACTCCCGGTAAGTAGAGCGTGCGTTGGGTGGCGCCCTGGGTGAGCACCGGGCTCACGAGAAGGTCAGGCCCGAACATGAACTGGTCGCCGATCTCGAAAGTCGCCGGATCTTCGCGGAAATCCATCACCAGCGGGCGCTGAATGGTGTAGTCGTCGCTCGAGACCTTCCAGGCCAATGAGTAGATGTAGGGCAAGAGGCGGTAGCGCAGGCGGTCGACGGCCAAAAGCGCGGGAAACACCTGGTCGTAGACCCAGAGCTCGTTGTGGTCGCGATGACCGTGGGTGCGGAACACGGGACAGAAAGCGCCGAACTCGAACCAGCGCGCGTAGAGCTCCTGATAGCCCGGCGGCAGAGTTTGCGCGTAGTTGAGGGGATGGTAGCCGCCAATATCGGTGGTCCAGTTAGGGTTGCCGGAGAGCGCGAAGTTGAGGCCCGCGGGGACCTGGCGGCGCAGTGCCCACCAACTGCTGTAGACGTCGCCGGACCAGACTGCGGCGCCAACGCGCTGCTGGCCCATGAAGGCCGAGCGAGTAAGCAAAAAGACGCGCTTGTCGGGGTTTGTCTGCAGCCAGTGCGCCTGAACGCCTGCCGTGTGCGCCAGGGGGAAGACGTTGGTGTACTCCAGGCCGCTTCCGATGTGGAGTTGCTTGTCGCGGAGAACGGCGTCGCCCAGGTGCGGCCAGGCTTCCTCTGGTTCGGAGCTGTCGAGCCAAAAGGCGTCCCAACCCTGGGCGAAGAGCTTGCCCACAAACTGGTTCCAGAAGAAGTCCCGGGCGGCGGGATTGGTGGGGTCGTAGGCCTGCGTGGCATCGATCTCAAAGCCGTTCCGGACCATCTGCTTGAAATTCTCGCTGGTCGAGTCCATCAGCGCCCAGGCCGAGATCATCGCGTGGATGTGCTCGTCGTGGAGGGTCTTCAGCTCCGCGGGAACGTCGGTGTAGCCGGAGTTGTAGACCGGGTCGCCCTTGCCGCCGTTGTTCCACCAGAACCAGTCCTGCACGATGGCGTCGAGGGGAATGTGGCGGGAACGGTATTCGGCCGCGATGGAGAGGATTTCTGCTTGAGTTCTGTAGCGGTCCTTGGACTGGAACAAGCCGTAAGCCCACTGGGGAAAGAGCGGAACGTGTCCGGTCAAGGAACGATAGAGATGGATGATCGAGTCCATCTGCGGGCCGTAAAGGATGTAGTAGTCAACCTGGGGCACGGCCATCGATTCCAGATTCAATTCCAGCGGGAAGCGGTTGTCGAAGTAGCTGAACGAGGCCGTGTTCCAGAGGATGGCGTATCCCTTGCTGGAGACGACGAGCGGGATGGCTACGTCGGTATTGTTCTGGCCAAGCTCAACAACGCTGCCGCGGTAGTTGAACATCCCGCTCTGATGCTGGCCGAGCCCGTAGAGCGCCTCCGTGGCGTCGGGGCCGAAGCGGTCTTCAACGTGGAGAAGCCCCGTCGCCTCAGAAGGGCGATAGGTGCGTGGCAGGTTCGGTCGCTCATGCAAAAGTTCCTGGCCCTCTGCGGTGCGAACGCTCAGGTTGCCGCCTTCCTCTGACAAGGAAACCTTGAGCTGCGCCGTGGTCAGGCTGGCGGATCCTTTGGATTCGCTGAACTGGAAGGCGGCGCCGGGGCAGGTTTCAGCCGGCGCGAGCATCCACGGCTGGAATTCCGCCGCCGGCGGCGCACCCACGGGCCGCGCCGTGACGTGGATGAGAGAATCCCCGCAAACCGTAATTTCAAGCGTCTCGCGATCGTTGGTGGCGACGAAGCCGCCGGATGATTGGACGGCGTTCATCGCGGAAGGATGAGGCACTTCTCCGGGAGCCGGCTGCTGGGCAGGCGAGGACACAACGGAAAGCACAAAAAAAGCTGACAGGAGCGCAATGATTCGCGTGAAGCGGGAAGTTCGGGTCAGAATTCGGTTCAAAGAAACACCTCGGGAACACGTCGGAACAGGTAAGATTCGGACCAGGGAAAATCGGCCCCCGCGGGGAGCAGAGGCCGTGTGGTGTGGTTGCCGCATGAGATCGTGACGTCTAGTGCATCTGGCCGCTGTTGTCGATGGTGATGCCGCCGGGACCCTGGTTCTTCTTCGCCTCATTGGTCTTGCGCGTGTCCATGGCCTTGTCGCTCCACTGCTGGGCCATAGCCAGATCCTCGGTGACGGCAGCGGCGTTGCCGTAGTCCACGTCCGCCTTGTTGCGGTAGATGAGATTCAGGTACTGCATGGCGTCGTCATAATTGGGACGATCGTTGACGGCCATGTTGAGGTACTTCAAGCCTTCGTCGACGAGCGGCGCATTTTGCTGGGCCAGCGGCTCCATCACCTTTTTCGGAGCCTTCACATTGCCCTTGCCGTCATCGTTGAGGCCTGCGGCCTGCAGCGCATTCAGCTTGTTCTGGTGCGCCTTTTTCCAGTCAATCACGCCGATGGTATAAGCTGCCTCGGGATCGCTGGGATCGACATCCAGAACCTTTTTCTGCCAGGATTCGGCATCGTCCATGTCGTTGATGCTGAAATAGATGCCCGCGATTTTCTTCATGCTATCGACATCGTTGGGCTTTTCGGTCAGAACTTCCTTGAACATGTCAATGGCCTGGTTGGCGATCTTCATGTTGTCGGGTGTTGTCACTCCCGGGGCTACATCCTGCTCAAGAGCGGTGGCCAGGTAGGTCTTGGCCATGGGCAGCTTGGGATCGAGCTCGGTGGCCTTCTGGAAGTGCTCGATTGCCTCATCGTAGTGACCGGCTTTATAGGCGTCGCATCCCTTGTTCAACTGGTCGCGGGCCAGGAGCTGGTTGCAGCCGCTCATGCCAATGACCATCCCGGTTAGAGTCACCGCGAGCGCCCAAAAACGTGCGGTTCCAATCATGTTCGTATCCTTCTCCTTCAGGCTTGGGCCTGCAGGCCGTGCCTGGAAACTCAGCAGCCGGGTACGGCAAGAACCTGCCGCATCCTGGGCAAAAAAATTGTACTCTTCCCCGCGTCCGGCTCAAGTGCCGCCGGACACAGCCAGCCTATTGGCCGGCCTGGATCTTAGGCGTCATCAACCCGATGTGGTCTACATTGGCGGCCCTGCCGATATCGATGACGTCGGCGATATAAGCAAAGTTCACATCGTCATCGCCTTTGACAAACATCACGCGCTCGGCGCGATTGGCGTAGATGTCAGTCAATTTCTGCAGCAGATCGGAGTGGTTCACGTCGTCTTCGTTGATTTTGTACGCCGGGGCCTGGCCGGGGCGATAAAGAACCTGAACCACGATGGTGCGGTCGTTCTGCTGTTGCTGCTGTTGCGGATTCTTGGGCGGCTGGGGCACCAGCGCATCCAGACCTTTGGGGGTAACCGGCACGATGACCATGAAGATGATCAACAACACCAGAAGAATGTCGATCATCGGCGTGACATTGATCTCCGACATGCTGCCGGCGGGCCCACCCATAGACATTGCCATGACTTAAACTCCTCGTTTCCTCGAAATCGTTAAAGAGACAATCCCGTTCGAGCGTCACTCGCCGCCGATTTGATTGCCTGACCGCCTTTGCGTCAACAGGCCGACCTCTTCAACGCCAGCCGTGCGTACATCGTCGATGGCGTCTTCAACCACCTTGTACTGCGCGCGCTCGTCGGCGCGAACATAGATCATCTTGTCGGTCTTGTCGGCAAGCTTGTCGCGCACCAGGCTGCCAAGCTGCGCGGGATCGACAGGGTTCTGGCCGAGATAGATTTTCCCGTCGCGCGTGACAGCGACGACAATGGCGTCTTCCTTGTCGGCGTCGGGCATGTTGGTGGGATTTTCCACCGTGGCCAGGTTGATGGCCACCTTGTTCTGCAGCATGGGGGTGATGACCATGAAGATGATGAGCAGCACAAGCATCACGTCCACCATCGGAGTGACGTTGATGTTGGAGTTAACCTTTTTGCCTTCGTCGCGAACTGCTACGCCCATAATCGGGACTCCGTACGTCTGAATTTTCTTTCCGGATGTTCTCCGGCTGAGCCTGAAGTCAAGCAACCCGCGCGAGGATCAAAGGGCTGGGCGGAAGAGATTCAGGTCC
>CAZANC010000297.1:0-4308 GCA_964486495.1 uncultured Occallatibacter sp. | reverse complement strand
TGCTGCTCTCGCCAAGGACGATGTCTTCAGTTGAGTCGTCGATGTTGCTCCAATCCATGGTGAAGCGCTGCGAGGGACCGAAGTCGGCGCCGACCTGTTTGACGGTGGTTCCATCGCCGCTTTGGGGCTGACGGCCGGTTCCTGCGATGCGGCCGATGAGCGGGAGAAGGAAGGCGAGCGGATGCTCGATGTCGACCACGTGCCATCGGCCGTAGGTCCAGTGAGTGACATCGGCAGGCGCTCTTCCATCGGCCATTCCCTTGCGCACCGCGGCGGTGAGGAGAGCGTTCCAGTCTTTGTAGGCGGACGGAAGCCACGCGGGCTTGGCGTTCATTACGATTTCTTCTTCAGCAAACGCGGATTCGGCCCAGTGGTAGTCGCCGGCGAGGTTGCCGAGTTTGGGCTGGAGGATCATAGGCCAGAGCGCGGCGCGAGCTTCGGTGACGATGGACGCGGCGGCGGAGTCGGTCGAGAGGCGGCCATCCCAACTGCGCATGAGGTCGGCGGCCTGGCGCATTCGCGCGTCGCCATTGCCCTCGGGGCCGGGAGTGTGGTCGATGGCGTAGGCGAATCGGTGGCCCATCTCCTGATCGACTTCGCTGTAGATGTCGGTCTGGACCGCGAGCATGTCAGCAGGCTTGAGATGATCGCGGCCGTCGAGCGATTTGTAGATGCGCTCGATGCGGTAGGGATCGATCCACTCGCCTGTAAGGGGGTGAGGCGAGTTGTCGGTGGTGACGCGGGCGTTGGCGGTAGCGAGAAAGCCCGAAGGTGGGTCAACGGTGTTGGGCATTTGATCGATGGGAATGTAACCCTGCCACTCGTGTGTCTGGTCTTTGTAACTTGGGTCGCGAATGGGACCGTCGGAGATTCCTGCTGGACGGATGGGGATTTGTCCGATGGCGCGGTAGGCGATGTGGCCCTGATCGTCGGCGTAGACGATGTTCTGCGTGGGCCAGCACCAATGGGCTAGGGCAGCAGAGAACTCGGTCCAGTTTGAGGCCACATTCATTTCGTAGATCGGGAGCGTGTTGAGAGTGGGATCGTAGAGGGTCCACTTGAGTGCGGTGGGCGGATCGTTCGCGCCGAGGATTGGGTTGAGCAGCGGACCATGTTCGGTGGACTCGACGTTGAGGACGACATCCTTGCCGCCGCGGACATGAATAACTTCGCGATCGACAGTGAGCGGATGCCATTGCGCGTCGCTACCTTCGTAGTTGCCCTTGCCGTCGAGTTTTTCGACGTAGAGGTCTTGCACATCTCCGAGGAGGGCGGTAAATCCCCAGGCGACGTGCTCGTTGTGGCCGGCGATGACGAGCGGCATGCCGGGGAGGGTGACGCCAGCCGCATGAAAGCCGGGCGCGCCGTGAGAACCAGACGAATTCAGATCGGCCATGTACCAGGTGTCGGGTTCGCGGAGGGTGAGGTGCATGTCGTTCGAGAGGAGTGGTTTTCCTGAGGCAGTATGACTGCCGGCGATGACCCAGTTGTTGGAGCCGGACGCGCAGCCGTCGCAATCGGGCTGGCCGAGGAGGGCCAGGAGCGCGTGGGTGGAGACAGGGGCGGCACTCGGGTCGCTGGGCGTGAATTGGGTCTCGGTGTTGCCCTCGTCGTCGTTATCGTCATTTTTCGAGGGCGGTGGCAGCGGCTGTGGCTCAGTGAGGTCCACACGGATGCCGGTGGGCGGACGATCGCGCCAGGAACCGACGGGGTAGAGATCGGCTTCGAGCGCGAAGTTCGAGAGCTTGGCAGCAACGCGGGCGCGAGAGAGCTTGGTGGCGATATGCGTGTCGAGGGTCTGGACCATGGAGAGACCCACGCTGATGGAGTCCACGCCGCTCCAGGGTTGCGGGTGGTAGTGGAGCAGACGGAATTCGACGGGGAGGGAATTGGATTGCCCGCATTGCGCGATGAAGAGGTTGACGCCTCGGGCGTAGTCGTCGAGGCGCCGGCGATCGTCGGCGGATAAATGCTCGAAAAAGCGTTGGGCGGTGAGGCGAATCTGGAGAACGCGCTGCGTTTTGTCGTGCTGGATGAGCGAGGGGCCCATGACTTCAG
Organism: uncultured Occallatibacter sp.; assembly: GCA_964486495.1. Lineage (GTDB taxonomy): Bacteria > Acidobacteriota > Terriglobia > Terriglobales > Acidobacteriaceae > Telmatobacter. Next base: position 2,250 of record CAZANC010000297.1, on the reverse strand, counting down.
CGAGATCGCCGTTAGAGTTGCGGCGTGAGGTGTCCATTTGCCAGAGGCGGTCTTGAGCGGTGACGTAGCCCTGCGCGACGAGGAGATCGTCGAGCGAGGCGGCGCTAATGTGGGGCACGCCGTGGGCATCGCGACGGACGGTCACGGGCGCCGAAAGGCCCGCGAGATGCGCGTCGCCGTCAAGCTGCGGCAGCGCGGCTTTGGCGGCAGAGCGCAGCCAGAGCACCGCGACCAATGGAGCCAGCGCGAGCAGCACCAGCAATCCGCAGCCGGACCAAAGGAGAATCCGCAGCCAGCGGCGCTTGCTACGCGGCTTGGCGGCGTGTCCAGATACGGGGTGGGTTGAGCTGTCGGTGGCCATCCGTCTGCAACAGGATACCGCTGCGAATCGAGACTGGGTTCACGCTGGCAGGGCTCGGTCAGCGCGGCGAGCGCCGGTCAAGGGAGGGTGTTTCTCGGTAGGTTCGGGCACACCGCATTCAAGTTTGTTTCAGAACGCGCGGCTGCCGCGGGCTCAAAGTCCGTAGCTTCGGAAGGTACGATGGCGATCGCATGGGGGAGTTCGGACCATTGTTCCGAGCAAGTTCCAAGTACAAACTCCTCGCCAGTTTCATGCTTCCTGTGGAACGGGATCGCGACGAGCATCACAACGAAACAGATTGGCAGGATTGGAAACAACGCCTCCCCGAGGGCGTCGCTTTCCGAGCCGTTGTAACGCCGCAGAGCGATTGGCCTGGAGTTTGGAAGATTGACGCTGATCGGCTTAATCGAGACCTCCCCGTCCTTTTTCCCTGGAACCGCTTTGCGGACAAAACCAATGACGCCAATCGCAGGAGTTCCTTTTGGAATCACCACAACCCCGTTGACGCTTACGTCCTGCCCGACAGCCATCCGCACCGATTGCCCTTTGCTGGCCGTCGCGGATGAAAGTGTTTCCATCAAAATCAACCGGATTTCCATATGCTTCGGGACGATGGCTTTCGGGCCGGGAGCGGGCGCAAGGGCGTCCTCGAGCCTTCCCGGTGCTTCGCTGGCTTGTTGCGCCACGAGGAGCGGCGGCAGCGCAATGCAGAGAACGGATGCGAAAAGTTTGCTGATCATAAAGTGCCTCATAGGGCCGCCTCCGGCCGATCTAGATAGTCAAAAGCACGAGGACCATCAGAATCAATGCGACGATGGCAAAGGTATTCAGAATGCCGACCGCCGAGATGGCGAAAACTGAATCGCTGAAGGAACTCTCCTGATTGGTATCCGGGATCGAGCAGCGCAGGAGAATGTTCGCCGCCGTCCCCGAGGCCGACTCCTCGACCTGAATGAACATCTGCGCGCTCCGTTTTTGGAAATGAGAAGCATGAATGACTTTTTCAACGACGCCGTCGACCGGCGTCGAAGCTGAGATCACTTTGACACCGTTAACGATCACATCCCTGTCGACGACAAAGCGAACGATCGTTCCGGGTTTGATCTTCGCGAAGGGAACGTCGCCTGGCGTCACAATTCGGATTGCCGCATCGGAAGAAAGAGTGATTTGCGAAGGGATGGGAGCAGCGGGCGCGGGTTGGGTAGTGGCACTTGCCGCTTGTTGCGCTACCTGCTGTGCAACCAGCAGCGGCGAAAGAAAGATGCAAAGGGCGGACGGCAGAAGTTTGCGGATCATGGGGGGCTCCTACGTTTAGCGATGGTATGCGGGCCGTGGAGGGGCCAGGAGCGCGATGAGGACAGTTTCCGGAGTGTCACAATGCAGGGCGGGAAGTGGAGGCGGGGCGCTTTTCAGAGAGCGTGGTCTCCATGGCGCGAAGCTGGGCGAGCGAGGCGTCGCTGAGGAGGCGAAAGACGATCGGGAAGCAGCGCTGGGGGAGCTCCTGCGCTACGACGACGTCGCAGATGACGCCCGTGGTCGCTTCAAGGCCGCGTTTCCAACCGGGACGAGTGGCGTCGCGGACGAGGAGGTTTTCCTGAGCCAGGCCGGCGGCCATGATCATAAGGCTTGCGAGCCGCTGAAACTGCGACCAGCGTGAGGCGATGCCAACGAGGTCGGAGGAATGCTCGGGGAGATAGCGCAGGAGCTTTGCCTGCAGGGCGGGAGTGATGGCCTGCACCTGGAGCACGGTGAGCTCGGCGCCCGCGGGAAGCAGTTTGCGAACGGCCTCGGCTTTGCTGGGGAGAACGACGGGAATGGATTGCTCAAGCATCTCCGGCGAGGCGCAGTGCGCAGGCTCGCATCCGGTGACGGGCAGCGCAAGATTTTCT
>CAZANC010000296.1:0-4312 GCA_964486495.1 uncultured Occallatibacter sp. | reverse complement strand
AGTATATGGTCCGCGGCCTCGGCTACTTTCATTCGCTCGCAGATCTTGAAAATGTTCCTGTCGCGACCAAGAACGGCACACCCGTGTTGGTGCGGGACCTGGGCACAGTTTCATTTGGGCCTGACGAGCGGCGCGGCGCGGCCGACTGGCAGGGAGAGGGCGAAGCCGTGGGCGGCATTGTCGTGATGCGCTACGGCTTGAACGCTCTGAATGTAATCGACGGCGTAAAAGCAAAGTTCAAGGAGATAGCGCCATCTCTCCCAGCAGGTGTCGAGATCGTAACCGGCTACGACCGCTCCTGGCTAATCAACCAGTCGATCCACACATTGAAGCGGGACCTGATCGCCGAAGCCATCATTGTTAGCTTCGTCAGCATTGCCTTCCTCTTCCACTTCCGTTCCGCGCTCGTCCCCATTCTGACGCTCCCGATTGCGGTGCTGGCAGCATTCATTCCGATGTACTATCTGCACGTCAGCTCCAACATCATGTCGCTCGGCGGACTGGCGCTGGCCGTCGGTGTGCTCATCGACGCCGCGATCGTGATGGTGGAGAACGGCTACCGCCATCTGGCCGAGCGCAACGATGTTCCGGACGAAAAGGAGCGGCGGCTCATTCTCGTCCGCTCGGCGCAGCAGGTGGGGCCGGCACTGTTTTATTCGCTCATCATTATTGTCGTGTCGTTTCTGCCGGTGTTTCTGCTGGAGGCGCAGGAAGGCCGCATGTTCAGGCCGCTGGCCTGGACTAAGACGCTCTCCCTCATCTTTTCGTCGCTGCTTTCCATCACGTTGGTTCCGGCGCTTATGCCCCTCTGCCTGCGCGGCAAATTGCGCAGGGAGTCAAAGAACCCAGCGGCCCGCGTGACTCAGGCCATTTATCTTCCCGTGCTGCGTTGGAGCCTGAAACATTGGAAGCTTGTCATCGCGCTGAATCTGGCCTTTCTTGGTGCGACGATTCCGCTTTATTTCCGGCTCGGAAGCCAATTCATGCCCGCGCTGTACGAGGGCTCCGCTCTCTATATGCCGAGCGCACTGCCAGGCATCTCGATTACGCAGGCAGTCACGCTCATGCAGGAGCAGGACCGCATCATCCGCTCGTTTCCTGAAGTTGCAACGGTGTTTGGAACCGTCGGCCGCTCCGATAGTGCCACCGACAACGCACCTCTCGATATGTACGACACCACCATCATGCTCAAGCCGCGCGATCAGTGGCGTCCCGGCATGACCTACGAAAGGCTGATTCACGACATGGACGAGAAGCTTCAATTTCCGGGCCTCACTAATACCTGGACCATGCCGGTAGAGAATCGGCTCGACATGGAGCTGACCGGTATCAAGACCGCGGTGGGGATCAAGATTCAAGGCCCGGACCTGGCGCACATCGAGGATATCGGCGCGCGCATGCAGCAGATCCTCGCGAGCATGCCGGAGACCAACTCGGTCTTTGCGGAGCGCGTTGCGCAGGGATTCTATCTGAATGTGGAGGTTAATCGGCCCGAGGCCGCGCGATACGGCCTCACGGTTGCTGACGTGCAGCAGGTCATCACATCGGAGATCGGCGGAGCCGACATTGCGCAAAATGTTGAAGGCCGCGAGCGCTTTCCTATCTCGGTGCGCTATCAGCGCAGCTTCCGCGACCATCCTGAAGCCTTATCACAGGCGCTCATACCGACGCCTTCCGGCGAGCAGATTCCCATCAGCGAAGTAGCTCGTGTGTACTACTCGCGCGGCCCCGCAATGATTCGCGACGAAGACGGAGCTTTGACTGGCTATGTCTATCTCAACCTGAACACGCACAACTACGGCGGCTTTGTGAACGACGCGGAAAAGCAGATCAACCAGAAGCTGGCGCTGCCTGCGGGATACACCTGGCGGTGGGCCGGAGAATATGAATTCGAAATGCGCGCCAAACAGCGGCTCAAGATCATCCTGCCGATCGTCTTTTTCGTGATCTTCCTGCTGCTCTATCTGGTCTTCAAATCTGCCGCCGAAGCGGCCGTGCTCATCTTTCCCACTCTGTACGCCATGTCAGGAGGTCTGCTGTTGCAATGGGCGCTCGGCTACAACTTCAGCGTCGCGGTATGGGTGGGCTATATCGCGCTCTTCGGCATTGCGGTGGAGACCGGCGTGGTGATGGTGGTGTACCTGGATGAAGCTTTCAAGCATGGCCTCGCGCAGGATGCGCCTATGACGGAAGCCGGGCTGTTGCAGGCTGTCATCAATGGCGCGGTCCAGCGGTTGCGGCCCAAGCTGATGACCGTGACGGCGGTCATCCTGAGCCTCGCGCCAATTCTGTGGGAAACCGGCATTGGTTCTGACGTGATGAAGCCCATTGCAGCCCCCATCGTCGGCGGAATGATTACATCCACGATCCACGTCCTGATTCTGGTTCCGGTGTTCTTCCTGCTCATCAAGCGCAGGGCCCTGCGCCGCGGCCAGCTTACCCCGGCTCCGGATGTTGCAAAAACATAGAGAGGAAACCCAGAGAGTCGGCGTTTTAAACTGCAGGGCTTTTGGCCCTTACACGCCACGGCGATTCCCGAGTGGGTGGGGAGTATTGTGACTGCGGCAAATAAACTTGCTCCCTCCAGAGCAATTCCGGTTCATACTTGAGAAGAACCGTCTGGAGCTCGCCCCGATGATGAAGTTGAGTTGCTCGCGCAGAGAGTTTCTTGGCGCCGCGGGAATGGCAGCCGGCGCAGCCATCGCGCATCCTGCCTTGGCTTCAATCATGCCGGCGCCATCAAGCCGCGTAGCCATTGGAATCTGTCCTGAATACGACCGGCAGGTTTCTGACGTGCTTTCCGCCATGTTCGACCAACTCGGCGGACTGCAAAAGCTCGTTCGGGGCAAGACGGTGGCCATCAAGTTGAACATGACCGGCGGCCCGGACGCCAAGCTGAACAACATGCCCAACCAATTGACCCATTGGGTCCATCCACAAGTCATCGGGTCATTGGTCTCGCTGCTCGGCAGTGCCGGAGCACGGCGCATTCGCCTGCTTGAAAGCTCCCCGAACAACGGCAAGCCGCTTGAGGAGTTCATGCTCTCTGCGGGCTGGCAGCCGAAGGATTTTTCAAGCGCTGCGGCGCATGTTGAGTTTGAAAACACCAATTTCCTCGGCAGCGGAAAGACCTACTCTCGATTCATGGTTCCAGGCGGCGGCTTGATGTACGCGGGATACGATCTGAATCACTCCTACCTCGATGCGGACGTCTTTGTCTCGTTGGCCAAGCTGAAGGAGCACCGCACGGCCGGCGTTACCCTCTCGATGAAGAACTGGTTTGGCATCACGCCATGCACCATCTATAGCCGGCAGGCGCCCGAAGACGAACCAGGCATCATTCCTGTCGGATTCCGGGAGCCGATGCACTCCGGCTCTCGCGTGCCGCCCAGGAGTGCCCCGCAGCCCGTGGCTGAATCGAATGATCCGGGCTTTCGTGTTCCGCGCGTGACCGCCGACCTGGTGGCGGCCAGACCCATTCACCTCGCGGTCATCGACGGAATCCACACCATGACCGGCGGCGAGTTGCCCAACCAGGAGCGCAACTGGATCCATCAGCCGGTTCACCCCGGGGTGTTGATTGCGGGTATGAACTGCGTGTCGACCGATGCTGTGGCCACCGCAGTGATGGGACTGGATCCTATGGCCGATCGCGGCGCCCCTCCCTTTGAAAAGTGCGACAGCACGTTGCGGCTCGCTGAACGCCTGGGCGTGGGCACGCGCGACCTTACGCGGATCGAGGTGGTGGGCACTCCGATTGCGAAGGCGAGATTCCGGTTCCCGACTCTGACGCAGTTGACCACATAGTGCGGGAGTTCGTGCTGGTCAGCTGAAGAGCGCGTCGTCCCACGATTGCGGTTCGTCCCACATCGGCGTGGGTTCAAAGTAACCCGTTCCTGGCTTGAGATGACGCTTGAGCTCGTCATCGTTCAGCGCAATTCCGAGGCCGGGCGTATCGGGTACGCGGATATAGCCTTTGTTGATGATCGGCTTTTCCACCCCTGTGACGAGGTCCTGCCAGAAGGGCACATCGAGCGAATGGTTCTCCAGCGCGAGAAAGTTCCGCGTGGCCGCGGCGCAATGTACGGATGCCATGCAGGAGACCGGCGTTCCCGCGAAATGCATGGCCATGGGCACGCCATACTTGAACGCCATATCGCCAATGCGGTGGGTTTGCAGAATTCCGCCTGAAGTTGCGAGATCGGGGTGAATCTTATCCACGACGTGCTCTCTGCACAGGGTCTCGAAATCCTCAAACTTGTAAATGTCCTCGCCGGTGAGGGTCGGCGTAGGGCTCTCCTGCGTAATCTCT
>CAZANC010000295.1:0-4336 GCA_964486495.1 uncultured Occallatibacter sp. | reverse complement strand
CCTGCGAAAGCGCATCCTCGAAGTCGTCATATGGCTCGATGAGCAGAACTGGGCCGAAGACCTCTTCATCGCGAACCTTCATGCCGGGTTTGGTACCGGTCAGAATAGCCGGCGTGATTATCGATCCCTTGCGCTCGCCACCGGCCACCAGCTTGGCCCCGTTTGCGGCGGCCTCTTTCACCCACTCTTCCACGCGCTCCGCTTCGCTCTGGCGGACCATCGGGCCCAATTCAGTGGCCTCGTTTGAGGGGTCACCGATCACCAGCTTCTCCGCAATTTCCACCACTTTCCAAAGGAAGGTTTGAAAGATGCTGCGCTCCACAAAAACGCGTTGCACGCTGATGCACGACTGGCCGGCAAAACCGAACGCTCCGTGCGCGGTCCGCAACGCCGCATCGTCCAGGTTCTTCCAGTCGCCGTGCACCACGAGCGCCGCATTCCCGCCGAGCTCCAGCAAGACTCGCTTGCGCCCAGAGTGTGCTTTCAACTCCCAGCCCACCTTGGCCGACCCGGTGAAGCTGACCAGCTTGATGCGATCTTCTTTTTCCGCAAGCCACGCGGTATCGGCGTCCGCCAGCGTCAGCACGGCCAGCGCCTCTTCGGGCCAACCGGCCTTGAGAATCACTTCGCCAAGCGCCAATGCAGTGAACGGCGTTTGCGGCGCGGGTTTCACCAGCACCGGGCAGCCCGCGGCGATGGCCGGCGCAACTTTGTGCGCAACCAGGTTCAACGGAAAATTGAACGGCGTAATCGCCAGAACCGGACCCACGCCAAAGCGCTGCACCAGCCCCCAGCGGCCCTCGTTGCCTTCGGTTAAATCCAGAGGAATGCTCTCGCCGCCCAACCGCGCAGCTTCTTCGGCGGCCGTCTTGAAGGTGAGCACGGCGCGATCCACTTCCGTCCGCGCCATGCGCACCGGTTTGCCCGCCTCGGCAACGATGAGCTGCGCGAAGCGCTCCTTTTGTTCAATAAGCGCGGCGGCCACGTCTTCGAGGATTTCGCGGCGCTTCCATCGCGGCAAAGCGCGCGTGCGGCGCAGGCTGGCTACGGCGTGATTCAAGGCCTGGCGCGCATCGGCTCGCGTGGCCACAGTGACCCGGCCTACCAGTCCCTGATCCCACGGTGACCGCACTTCAAGCGCCTCTCCGTCAATCCATTCCTTGCCGCACAACAGAAAACCGGTTTGCGTTCCCGGCCGCATCTTCATGGTGGAGCTCCTGAGTCTACCTCTTGATGGTAAAGCGGGCAGGCTTGAATTGTACGGCGGCGCCAGCCTGGGGCGGGGCCGCCGACTGGCGAATCGGGAATGAATTCCGCGTTAAGGCTCCGGCGCGATTATTCGTTGCGGCAAAGAGCCGGTTAACGAAGGGGCCTTAGATGAGGTATATTGGCTGGGTCTCAAAACGGTCCCCGAATGAGTTCACAAGCACAACACTGAACGAAAAGGATGTGACTATGGCCGATCCCACAAGCAGTCAGGTCCCGCCGCCCGGTTCATTTCAGCCGGTCCCGCAGCCTGTTGGCGCGCCACCACCCAAGTCAGGTTCCAGCGCGCTGAAAATCATCCTCATCATCCTGGCAGTCTTTGTCGGCCTGGGCGTCGTCGTCGCCGGCATCGTTGGCTACGGAATCTATCGCGTTGCCCATTCGATCCACAAAGATGCGGGCGGGAACATCACCGTCACTACGCCGAAGGGCACCATTACCGCCAATTCATCGGAAACGTTCACAGAGAGCGATCTGGGAATTGCCATCTACCCCGGAGCCACGCAGCGCAAAGGCGGCCTGCGCATGACCATTGCCGGAAAAACCATGGTCACCGCAAGCTTCCTCACGCCCGACTCCCCGGACAAGGTCATCGCCTTCTACAAGGACAAGGCCGGCCCCAATGCACAGACCATGACGACCGGCGCCGGCGGAATGATCACGATGCAGAATGGCGCCAATTCCGTCACCGTGACGGTCAACCAATCCGCGAGCGAAAACAACGGCGAAACGCAAATCACCATTGTGAATAGCTCAGGCAGTTGATCGAATCCGCCGTTTTGTAGGCCTCCCGCGCTACGCAACCGCGGGAGGCCTTTTGCGTTTTGTTTTGGTCCCTTGACTCTGGAACGCATTCGGCAGTTGATAATGAAGTCGGGATGGCGAGAGATCGCACAACCCGCCCATTGAAGTCGGGTGAACTCGCCCGGGCGGCGGGCATAAGCCCTGACACGCTTCGTCATTACGAGAAGCTCGGCCTTCTTCCAATCGCGATCCGGACCCCCGGAGGATATCGGCTCTACCCGCCTGACACCCTGGCCCTCGTCCAGATGATTCGAAGCGCCATTCGTGTCGGCTTCACCCTCTCGGAACTTGCAGATGTCCTGAAACAGCGACGGGCGGGCCGCCCGCCCTGCCGAAAGGTCGCTGAACTAGGCGCCAGGCATTTGGATGCGCTGAACAAGAGAATCCTCGATTTGACGAGACTGCGGGACTGGCTCTCGGCAACGGTTGAGACATGGCAATCTCGATTGCAAACTCTAGACGGTGGCGAGAGTGGAAGATTCCTGGAATCGCTGCCAAAGCCAGACAAACTCGATTCGACGATTTCAGGAGGTAATCACCTTGAAAATAGCTCTGCTGGTGTGCGTCGTGCTCGCATCCCTGATAATCCACGCGCAGGACAACATGCAAGGCGTGCCGCGCCAGGAATCCCCTGACGAGCACGCGGCAGGCGTGGACATGCGCGGGGACCACGCAATGGGATTTTCGCACGAGAATACGAAGCATCACTTTGAGCAATTGTCAGACGGAGGGATTATCGAGGTCGACGCCAATCATGAATCGGACGTTGCGATCCGGGACCAGATCAGAGAACATCTCAAGCATATCGCCGCGATGTTCAGCGCGAATGACTTTGAAATTCCGATGTTCATCCATAATACGATCCCTCCCGGCGTCCCGATGATGAAGCAGAAGCGTGGCGAGATTACATACACCTACTTGCCGACACAACGAGGAGCTATGGTAAGAATCGTGACGCATGATTCCGAGGCGCTCAAGGCAGTCCACGAGTTTCTCGCCTTCCAGATCGAGGACCATCGAACTGGGGACCCAGTCGGCGGCAAATAGACTCAGTTAGTGCGCCGCGCACCTGCGGTACACTCCATCCATGATTCACGACGGCCGCAGCCGAAAACTACCCTTCGATCCCGTCAAGGCAGTGGAGCACCTCAAGGGCAGCGACCCCAAACTCGCCATGCTCATCGAACGCGCAGGACCCTTCACCCTGCGCCTCGACCACACCACTTCGCCCTTCGAGTCCCTGCTCGAATCGATCCTCTACCAGCAACTGCACGGCAAAGCCGCAGCCACCATTCACCGCCGCGTGCGCGAGTACTTCGGCGGCGATCCCACGCCGCAGCTTCTGCTCGACACACCTGATGAGCCGCTGCGCGCTGCCGGAGTCTCCGGCAATAAGATCAAGGCGCTCCGAGATCTGGCCGCCCGCACCATCGATGGCACAGTGCCCGCGCACGCCGCCATCCTCAAAATGTCTGACGCCGATATCGTTGAGCGTCTGACGGAGGTGCGGGGCATCGGTTCCTGGACCGTTGAAATGCTGCTCATCTTCCGCCTGGGCAGGCCAGACGTGCTGCCCGTAACCGACTACGGCGTGCGCAAGGGCTTCGCACTCACTTTTCAGCGCGTCCCCAAATCGCGCCCGCTTGAAGCCGCCGATCTTCCCAAACCGGACGTTGTTTTCCGCCGCGGCCAGCGCTGGGCGCCGTACCGCTCCGTCGCAAGCTGGTACCTGTGGCGAGCGTGCGACCTGGCCCGAAAGACCGCGCCCACGGGACGTTCGGCGCGATAGAGCGGTTCCGCAGTTAATGCGCACTGAGGTCGTTCTCCCCAAATGGATTTCTTCCTTAAGAAAAATCCACCCCGCACCAAGGCCAGTGACGGCCACAACAACCGAGGAACTGCTGTGGCCGTAGAATAGCTTGAGTGGGCGGCATCGAGCGCCCGCACTGCATCGGATCATTCATGCCGCCCGGAAAGCACTTTGTTTGCATTCACGGACATTTTTACCAGCCGCCGCGAGAGAATCCCTGGCTGGAGACGGTGGAGACCCAGGACTCGGCCGCTCCCTACCACGACTGGAACGAGCGCATCTGCGCGGAGTGCTACGCGCCGAACGGCGCTGCCCGAGTGGTGAATGACAAGAACCAGATCACGCGCATTGTGAACAACTACGCGCGCATCAGCTTCAATTTCGGCCCCACACTGCTGAGTTGGCTCAGAGAAAATGCGCCGCGCACAGTCCGCATGATCCTCGACGGCGAGAACC
>CAZANC010000294.1:0-4355 GCA_964486495.1 uncultured Occallatibacter sp. | reverse complement strand
GAGGTATAAGAAGCGGTAATGGCTCCGGAAGAAGAAGAATCGATGGAGAGAATTCCGTCTATGGACTTGGTGTTTAGCCGTTGGAGCAGAGCCGCGCGATTTTCAGGAGATGCCGGGGTCACGACGTCCACGGTGTACTTGGCATCGGTATCGAAGAGCATCTCCCGGCGAACCTGATTGGCGAGCGCACCATTCTGCGCAACGATGGCAATATGAGCTCCGGTGCCGGCCTTGCGCCCAAAAAAGTAGCTGGCCGCCATTCCGCCAACAATCAGCAGCGGCAACAGCACCGTGGAAAAGAGAAAGGCGCGGCCGCGAATCTGTTCGAGGTATTCGCGGCGGGCGATAAGAAGTACGTTACGCGGCGAATTAGGCATTGGGCTTGCCTCCGACGGTCTGGATGAAGATTTCCTCGAGTGAAGGCTCGACGAGCTCGAAGCGGTAGATGGCGGCCATGGAGGCGGCGAGGTGAAGGAGCTTTTGCGCGTCGCCGTGGGGCTTGAGCTGAATTTCGGCGTGGCCGGAGTAGTTGTTGGCGACGGCGATTTCGTCGGATTTGAGGAAGTCGGCGCTGCCTTCGAATTCGACGATGACACGATTGCGCTCATAGCGGCTCTTGATCTCGCGCAGGTTGCCGCTTAGGACGGCATCGCCATTGTTGATGAGACAGATGGAGTCGCAGAGTTTTTCGACCTGATCCATGCGGTGGGTGGAGAAGAGGATGGCTTTGCCGCGGGATTTGAGATCGAGGAGCGCGTCCTGGAGGAGCGTGGTGTTGACAGGATCGAGGCCGCTGAAGGGCTCGTCCATGACGACGAGGCCGGGGTCGTGGAGCAGCGTGGCGATGAATTGGATTTTCTGCTGCATGCCCTTGGAGAGCTCCTGCGTTTTCTTGTCGAGGGAATCGGAGATTTCCATGCGGGAGGCCCAGTCGACGGCGCGCTTGCGGGCGGCTTCGGCGGTGAGGCCGTGGAGGCGGCCGAAGAAGACGAGCTGGTCGAGGACGTTCATTTTCTTGTAGAGGCCGCGCTCTTCAGGCAAGTAGCCGACGCGATCGAGGCTGCGGCGGTCGAAGGGCTTGTCGAAGAGGGTGATGCGGCCGGAGTCGGGCAAGGTGATGCCCATCATCATGCGAATGGAGCTGGTTTTGCCGGCGCCGTTGGGTCCGAGGAGGCCGAACATCTGGCCGGCCTCAATGGAGAGCGAGAGGTTGCGGACGGCGACTTTGCTTTCGTAGGCCTTGGTGACCGAGGCGAGCTCAACGACTGGCATGAAGGCTCCAGCGGCGGTGGCGGGGGGTTGGATCCATGGTGGAGCGGAGCAAAGCGTCAGGAGAAGTGTAGCAAAGGGCAGGGAGCGAGGGAGCGAGGGAACAAGGGAGCAAGGGAGCGAGGGAGCGAGGGAGCAAGGGAACGGCGATATGCGGGTCTGGAGACCCGCACGACAGCCGGTCTGGAGACCGGCGCTACAGATAAGACGGCGGAGCTAGCGGGGTTGGCGGAAATAGCGGAGTTTGGAAATGGCCAGTAGCCAATAGCCAGCAGCCAATAGCCAATAGGCAGTGGCCAGTAGAAAGTAGAGACGGGAGCGAACGGTGCGGTGGTGTTGAAGAAGAAATGCAGTGAGAGCCCAGTTTTGCGGGGTATACTGCAACAGCCTTCCATCCCCCAAGAAGGAAAGTGTTTGAGAGAAAGGTGATTCCCCATGGCAAGTTATATGGTGCAGGTGTCGTACACCTCTGAGGCGCTGAGCGCTTTGATTGCGAAACCGCAGGATCGCGCAGGACATATCAGCAAGGTGATCGCGGGCCTGGGCGGGAAGTCGATTGGGTCGTGGCTGGCGTTTGGCGACCATGATCTTGTGATGATCGTGGAGATGCCGAACAATGTGAGTGCAGCAGCTCTATCGCTGGCCGCTGCCGCGGGCGGCAGTTGCAAGACGGTGAAGACGACGCCGCTGCTGACGATCGGGCAGGGATTGTCGGCGCTGAGAAAAGCGGGAAAGTCGGGGTACAAGCCGATCGCCGCGGCAAAGAAATAGACGCGACAGTTTAGGCGGATGCGCGCGCGCGTGGCGAGCGATGGGAGAGGTGTGCACGGGCGGGCGGCGCAAGCAAGCTGCGCCGCCATCCGGGCCTGAAGGCCACACGGTTCCAGTGACGAGATCCGTGGGCCTAAAGAGGCTGCTGAAAAAGTCTGTAAAGAGAAGAAACCATCCCTCAGCGGCTAAAGCCGCGGTCATTCTGCGCCATTTGCGGCACGAGTAAACTCGTGCCCTTTCAAAACAGCGAGTTTTTCCGCAGCCCGTAAAGGCCCACGCTTCCTCCCTCGTTACTTGCTTGCCTGGGCCGTGTCAGGCGAAGCGCTGCCGGAGCGTGGCGTTATGGAGACGACGATGTACTGGCGCTCCTTGTCCATGCCTTCGGGGCGAAGGATCAGCTTATCTTTATCGATGCGGAATTGCGCCAGCGAGCCGATGGGCAGAATCTCGGGATGTTTTTCGTCGCGCGGGCGAATGTGGAAGTCGACAGAATCCGTTTCGAGGACGTATTCCTGGCAGAGCACGTCCTGGGTTTTGGTGCTCCGGTTGTCGGTGCCGATGATTTCGCCGAGCGCCGACATGTCGCTCTTTTGGGCGGTGCCGCAGTGGACAGAGTTCATCTGCAGCAGTTTTCCGGTTTGGTAGGGCCGGGGGTCTTTCGCGTACGCCAGCGATGGCACTGACACTCCCAGAAAAATACACAGGATCCATTTGGAATTCATGTTTGCACCTCGAGGGGAAGATTTGAGAGGCCGGGTGATCCCGGGAATAAGGAAGACACAGCTCTCAATTTTTGAAAATCTGATGATGTGGATGCGGAGGCTGCTGAGGAGGGTTGTGCTTTGGGGGTTGGTGCGACATGACTAAAGTCATGAAGACAGGGTTCGGGGGAGCGAGGGAGGAAGGGAGCGAGGGAGCGGAATTAGCGAGTTGGCGTGCGCTGCGCGCACATGGCAAGTTGGCGAGTTGGCAGATGAGCGAGGGAACGAGGGAGCGGAAAGGTGCTTACATGAGACGGCGGCGGACGAGGTCGAGGGCAAACTGGCTGGCCCATTCGCGGACGCGCTGGCGATCGCCGCGGAAGGTGCGGTCGATGGCGCTGGTGCCCTGAGCGTCTGACACGGCGACGTAAACGAGGCCGACGGGTTTGGTTTCGGTTGCGCCGGTGGGGCCGGCGATGCCTGTGACGCCGAGGCCGATGGTTGCGCCGGTGCGCGCGCGGATACCTTCGGCTAGAGCTTTGGCGACTTCAGCAGAGACGGCGCCGTACTTTGCAATGAGATCGGCGGGGACACCGGCAAAGTCGGTCTTGAGCTCGTCGGAATAGACGACAACTCCGCCGAGAAACGAGCGCGAAGCGCCGGCAACGGATGTGATGCGCTGGGCGATGAGGCCGCCGGTGCAGCTTTCCGCGACGGCGAGCCTGGCCTGGCGCAGGCCGAGATAGTAGAGGACGACCTGCTCGAGCGTGTCACCCTCGGAGGAGTAGAACCAGTCGCCGAGGGCTTCTTCGATGCTCTCGGCGAGCTCGTCGACGCGCGCTTGCGCGGCCTCGGCAGTGGACTTGGAGCAGATAAGAGTGATTTGCAGGTCGCCGGCGTGGGCGAGGAGCGTGGTTTCAACGTCGGCGTAGGTGGAGTAGATGGGAGCGAGAAGCTTGTCGGCCTGCGATTCGGGAATCATGGCGGCCTTGAGCGTGCGGACGGCGATGGAGCGCGGCGGAGCGACAGCGCGGAGGCGAGCGAGACATTCGGCGTCAAAGAGGGGGCGGCACTCGTGAGGCGGGCCGGGGAGGAGCATGACGAGCTTGCGAAAGCCGGAGAAGGTGACGTCGAGCCATTGGCCGGGTGCGCTGCCGTTGGGATTTGGGAGAACGGTCGCGCCATCGAGAACGTCGGCCTGCTTGAGATTGTTGGCCGGCATGGTGATGCGCCAGGTGGCGGCGCGGGCGTGGAGAGCGGCGGCTTGCGCGGCGTCGCGGCGGAGGGTGAGCGAGAGGGCTTCGGAGGCGGCTTCGCGAGTGAGATCGTCTTCAGTGGGCCCGAGGCCGCCCATGAGGATGAGCACGTCAGTGCGGGTGAGAGCGGTTTTGATGGCGGAGATGAGGTCGTTGCGGCGGTCGCCGACGATGGTTTTGAAGGCGACGGAAATGCCGAGAGAGTTGAGTTGCTCAGTGAGATAGAGAGAGTTGGTGTCCTGACGGTAGGGGGTGAGCATCTCGGAGCCGACGGCGATGATTTCGCTTTTCATAAAGAAGTGATTAGTGGTTAGTGGTTAGTGTTCCGAAAACAGTGGTTAGCGGTCAGTGACTCATC
>CAZANC010000293.1:0-4383 GCA_964486495.1 uncultured Occallatibacter sp. | reverse complement strand
TGATGATCGACGCGTAGGTCGAAGGCCGGCCGATGCCGCGCTCTTCCAGCTCCTTCACCAGCGAGGATTCGTTGTAGCGCGGGGGCGGCTGCGTAAAGTGATCCTCGGGCAAAAGCTCGTCGCGCTCCAGCGTCTTCACCCCGTCGAGGCTCGGCAGCCGGTTGGCGCTCTCATCGTCGTCGTCCTTTTTGTCCTCTGAAACTTCGTAGACTTTCAGGAAGCCGTCGAATCGCATCACCGAACCGCTTACGCGGAAGTCGTATGTTTTTCTGGTTTTGGTTGAGATCGCTGCGATGTTTGCTGTTGTCACGTCGTAGACGGCGGGAACCATCTGCGACGCCACAAAGCGCCGCCAGATCAGCGTGTAGAGCTTCAGTTGCTCGTCGCTCAGGTAGCGCGCAATCGACTCCGGCGTGCGCGACGCGTCCGTTGGCCGGATCGCTTCGTGCGCGTCCTGCGCGTCCTTCTTGCCTTTGTACGCGTTTGGAGTCTCAGGCAGATAATTCTTGCCAAGCTCCTTCCCGATCCACTCGCGCGCGCCGGTTACCGCCTCGGGCGCAACACGCGGCGAATCGGTACGCATATAAGTGATGAGGCCCGTCGTGCCCTCCGTGCCGATGTCGACGCCTTCATACAGCCGCTGCGCTACGCCCATGGTGCGGCGCACGTTGAAGCCCAGCTTGTTGGCTGCGTCACGCTGCAGTTGGCTGGTGATGAACGGCGCCAGCGGCCGGCGCTGCTGTTCACGCGCCTGCACGCCGGTGATCGACCAATCCGCCTTCTCCAGCGCGGCCACCACCTCGTCCATTTGCTTCTTGTCGGGCAACGCGCTCGCGATGAACAGCTCTTTGCCGTCCTTGTCCGTGCCGTTTGCCACGCGCGCCGGCTCGCCGCCGATGCCGATGAACTTCGCCTTGAATTTTTGATCGGCATGTTTTTCAGGATGGAGCAGAGCCTCCAGCGTCCAGTACTCGACCGGCTGGAAGGCCCGAATCTCGCGCTCGCGCTCCACAATCAACCGCAGCGCAACAGTTTGTACGCGACCCGCCGAAAGTCCGCGCCGCACCTTGTCCCAAAGCAGCGGAGAAATCTGGTAGCCCACCAGGCGATCGAGCACGCGCCGCGTCTGCTGCGCGGCCACCAGGTTCTGATCGATGTCGCGTGCATGTTTGAATGCTTCCTGCACGGCCTTCTTCGTAATCTCGTTGAAAGTGACGCGGTGAATCTTCTTTCTCTCTTTGGCGTTGGTTCCCAGCTGAATGGCGAGATGATACGCAATCGCCTCACCCTCGCGGTCCGGGTCGGGCGCAAGATAAATCTCGTCGGCCTTGGCGCCCGCCTTCTTCAACTGCTCAACCACTTTCTCCTTGCCCGGAGACACGATCAGCTCCGGCTCGAAGGTGCGCTTCTCCAGCTCCACGCCAAGTTCGTTCTTGGGCAGGTCCATGATGTGGCCCACCGAGGCCTTCACATCGAATCCCTTGCCCAGATATTTTTCGATCGTCTTCGCCTTGGCCGGCGATTCCACGATCACCAATGATTTCGTTGTTGCCATCCCTTGACCCAGTTCCCTCTCTTACCCTGCTCGACCTGTTGACCTGTTTGACTCTCAGCCAGGCATTCCGTTCCAGCGGCTCGTTCCCGAGCCTTGTTCCGATCCCTGTTCAGCGCGTTCTTCCGCGTCTTGTTCCGCGTCTCGTTCGCGGCGGCCGGCTCGCATTAGGCCCGCCTCCCGCCCGACTCCGGCAAAAAATTGGCCGCAAGGCTTGCACCGTAGCACGGAATACCCCCTCATTTCCACCTGCCTTGCGAGTTTTTCTTGCCTGTCCGTCCCAATTCCAGGTGCAGAAACCCGCCTCCGCGGCCCGCAAACCGCCTCAAATCCATCCTTTTGCATCCATATACTGAGGCGCATCCGATAAGTAACTGCCACATTTCGGCAGCCAGCCCGGGAGCCGCCCACGTTGGTCCCTTGGTCCCTCGGTCCCTGCTCTACATCGTCCGCACGTAATTCTTCCCCGGCAGTTGCCGAACCCGGCCCGCCATCTCCAGCTCAAAAAGTGCGGTAAATACCTCAGAGGAAGTGAGTTGCGTCTCTAGCAAATCGAGGATCTCATCGATTTGCAGGCTCTCGTCGGCGCGCAGGACCTCCAGCACCATAGCCTCCTGGGGCCGCAGCACTGGATCAGCCAGTAGAGATGCTCCAGCTTCCGGTTTGGATGCAGCCGGGGCCTCCGCCTCCAGCTCCAGCCGCACCTGCGAGGGCAGATCCTCCCAGATGTCCTCCCAGGTCGCCACCAGCTTAGCTCCCTGTTTTATCAATGTGTTAGGGGTCCAGGAGCCTTTGTTTGTCACGTTGCCCGGAACGGCAAACAAGTCCCGGTTCTGCTCGGCCGCGCACCGGGCCGTCACGCGCGTTCCGGAGTTTTCCCCCGCCTCCACCACCAGAACCGCCACGCTCAACCCGCTCAAAATGCGATTCCGGCGCGGAAAATTCTGCGGCGCCGGAAAGGTCCCCATCGGCAATTCGCTCACAATGGCCCCGCCCGTCGCGAGAATCTCCCCGGCCAGCTTCTTGTTCTCCTTGGGATACACTACGTCAATTCCCGTGCCCCACACGGCGACCGTCGGCATGCGCGCAGCCAGCGCACCTTTATGTGCGCAACTGTCGATCCCCCGCGCCATGCCGCTCACAATCAGCAACCGCCTCGCCGCCAGATCTCGCGACAGCAACTCCGCGATCCCCGTTCCATACGGCGTCGGATGCCGCGTTCCCACCACGGCAATCGCAGGCCGGCTCAACAGCTTTACGTCCCCGCGCACCCACAGCACCGGCGGCGGATCGTAGATCTCGCGCAAGCGCTCGGGATACTCCGGGCAGGCGTAGCTGATGATCGTCGCGCCCTGCGCCGTCACACGCGCCCACTCTTCTTCCGCCGCGCGCCGTCCCTTGCCGTCGAACAGAAACTGCGCCGCCTCGGCAGGAAACCTGAGCCCCTCAAGAGCCGTTAGCGGCATCGTGAAAATCTGGCTCGCCGACTTCAGTCCCTTCACGGCGTCAAGAATCCGCTTCGGCCCTAATCCCGGCGCCAGCGTCAACGCCAGCCACGCCAGCCGATCCTCGTCGAGTTGCCCCCCGAGCGCCGGCTCTTTCGCCGCCCGAGCCGCTTCTGGACTGCTGGCCCGCGCCGTCATCGCAGCCGCCCCGCCGTCTGAACTCACACCGTTGTCTGAACCCGCGCCCTTGTCTGAACCAGTCCCTTTGTCCGAAATCGATACAGTGTCCAAAATTCGCACACTCCGGCTGTCGCCATTTGAAACAGAAACGCAGTTCAAGGGAATGTCCGCCCACGTTAACCCTGCGGGGGACGGAAGTCAAGGCAACGGGTCACTGAGTCGCTCCCGCAACCATTCCTGCATGGTCGCCGACACACGCTCCATCGACGCCAGCCGAAACGTAATCTTCTCCGCCTCGACGATGTGATCGTGCCCTGCCAGCTCAACCATCGCATCGACGCGCTCCAGTACTAGATCGTACGAAGGCTTCTTCTGCACCCACGGACTGGTAGCCGCGCAGAGGCAAACGTCGGGCTGCACGTGGCGCAGGATCGAATTCGATTCGAAGATCACGCCGGCCCCTATCGCAGCGTTATTGATCGTGCCGGCCTCAATCTCGCCAGTATTGATCGCGCCGGCCGGCGGCATACACTCCCGCAGAACTTGCTGCACAATCGGCCCCAGCGCGCCCTCGCTCGCCGTCACCAGGAGCGCGCGCCGAGCTCCGGCTGCCAGATAGCGTGCCGTGTCGGTCTCCTGCCCCGGCGCGGTCTCCTCCCAAATCGGAGCCGCCTTGCCATGCTCATGTGCCGTTACTTTGATCGCCGTCCAGGAGATCTCCGGCAGCGCGTGCAACAGTCCGCACACCAGCGCCGTTTTTCCCGCGCCGCGCCCGCCCCCGCCAACAACGATGATGGCCATCGCACGATCACCTGGTCCCTTGGTCCCTTGGTCCCTTGGTCCCTGTCTTTCGCGCCAGCCTCGCCAGCGTCGCCTGCTCGCGCAACACCTGCTGCAGCGGCCGCGCCGGTGTGCCCCAATGCACGGTCCCCGGCTTCAGGCCATCATTGGTCACCGTCTTGCCGCTGAACACGCCCGCTTGCCCGCCGAGAATCACACCCGGCCCCACGTGCACATGGTCGCCGATGCCCACCTGCCCAGCAAGCACCGCGCCTTTGCCAATCGTGCTCGAGCCCGAGACGCCCGTCAGCGCAACCAGAATCGCATCCTCGCCAATGTCGCAGTTGTGCGCCACGTGCACCAGGTTGTCAAACTTGGCCCCGCGCCGCACGCGCGTTTCGCCCAGCGCGCCGCGGTCAATCGTCG
>CAZANC010000292.1:0-4390 GCA_964486495.1 uncultured Occallatibacter sp. | reverse complement strand
ATGGCCAATATTGACGGGATCAAGGATTTGGGAATTCAACGCGATACAGGCCAGCCGAATATCGATCTCACCGTTGACCGTCAGGCGGCTGCGCGTTTCGGCATCAATGTGGCCGATATACAAGATGCCGTCCAGACCGCCATCGGCGGTAATCCTGTCAGCCAGGTCCTGCAGGGAGAGGCAGTCTACAACGTGGTCGTGCGCTATCAGAAACCGTATCGCGATACCAAGGAGGCTATCCAGAATATTCGACTGCTCTCTCCCTCGGGAGAGCGCGTCTCGCTGGCTCAGTTGACCAAAGTCCAGGTTCGCGATGACGCCTACGACATTTACCGGGAAGACGGTTCCCGCTATGTGGCCATCCGCTTTGAGGTTCGCGGGCGCGATCTGGGCACCACGGTCAAGGAAGCCATCGACAAGATCGCCAAAAATGTGCAGTTACCGCGTGGCTATCACCTCGAATGGTCGGGTGAATACGATAGCGAAACGCGAGCTGAAAGACGGTTGGCCTTCATCGTCCCCCTGACAGTCTTTTTGATCTTCATCATTCTCTACGCCATGTTTCGTTCCTTCAAATGGGCGCTGCTGATTCTCGCCAACGTGGCCATGGCTCCCATTGGAGGCCTGCTCGCTCTCCTTGTGACGGGCACATACTTCAGCGTATCTTCCGGTGTCGGTTTCCTGGCGCTGTTCGGCGTCTCGGTTCAAACGGGCGTCATCATGCTTGAATACATCAACCAATTGAGAGCTCGTGGCTATACCGTTGCGGATGCTGCTGTCGAGGGCGCAGTCTTGCGGCTGCGGCCGATCATGATGACGATGTTGGTTGCTACCCTGGGACTTCTTCCGGCGGCCACGTCCCACGCCATCGGTTCCGACACGCAGCGCCCATTTGCCATTGTCATTGTCGGGGGACTCATGACGGCTCTCGCGATGAGCGTTTTTCTGCTGCCCACCTTGTACGTCTGGTTCGCGCGAGAGGGTGACAAGCTGCCGGAACCGGAAGCGGAGGGGTCCTTTGAACACTAAGCTCACCGTTCATCGCCTGAATTCTCGCACCATGAAGTGCTGCATCGCCTACACCAGGGTTTGCGCATTTGGCCTCGCGTTGTTTCTAACGCAGGGAGCGAGCGCGCAGCAAGCGTTCACCTGGGACCAGGTGAAGGCGAAGTTTGAAGCTTCAAACCCTGCTCTCAAAGCCGACGCCGATAACGTGGACGAGATGAAGGCTGAAGAGATCACTGCATTTCTCCGTCCCAATCCGCAGTTCACACTTTCTGCGGACGGCACGCAGGCCGCGCCACACAATGGGGTCTGGACTCCGTTCAAGGGGACAACTGAACAGCCCAACGTCAGTTACCTGCACGAGCGCGAACACAAGCGCGAGTTCCGCCTGGAGAGCGCCCAGGAGGGCACGCGCATCACGCAGTCGGAGCACGAGGACCTCGATCGCAACATGATCTTTGCTCTGCGTGCGGCATTCGTGGGAACGCTCCAAGCCAAGTTCGTGCTCGATTTGGCCAAGGCGGATCTCGATTATTACGACAAGATCATTGATATTTCTCAAAACCGTTTCCGCGCCGGCGATATCGCCCAGATCGACCTGGACCGCATCGAGCTGCAGCGCGTGCAGTACGAGTCGGAGATCGAGACGGCAATCGTGAACCTGCGCACCGCCAAGATTCAACTCCTGCAAATGCTGAACGATCGCACTCCGGTGGATCAGTTTGACGTGACGGGCCTATACGATTTCAGTGACAATCTGCAGCCTTTGGAAACTTACCGCGATGCCGCCCTCGCGGCTCGGCCCGACCTTCAGGCCGCGTTGCAAACGATTCAACAATCACAAACCAATCACAAACTGGCCATCGCGAACGGCTCTGCTGATCCGACATTTGCCGGCTGGTTCACGAACAACTCGTCGACCAATAATCCCAATGGCCCCGAGACAATCGGCGTGAGCGTGAGCATTCCGTTGCGTATTTTCGACAAGAACCAGGGCGAAAAGAAACGCACGCTGATTGACATCGACCGCAGCCAACAGGCCAGCGAGGCTACGCGAGCACAAGTCTTCAGTGACGTGGACACGGCTTACGAAGTGGTGCGCAGCAATATTGCGCTGCTCAAGCCCTACAAGGCGAAATACAACGACCAGGCATTGCGCGTGCGCGATACGGTCACCTACGCCTACCAACACGGCGGCGCTTCGCTCATGGACTTTCTCAACGCGCAAAGCGACTTCCGCCAAGTCCAGCTGGCATATGCGCAGTTGATCGGCTCCTACCTTACCGCCGTCGGTCAGCTGAATCTCGCCGTTGGACGAGAGACGATCCCATAAGAGGTTTCTTGCTCAACGGCTCTGTGTATCGGTCATACGTCGAAGAATAGGTCATCCAATCTCCCGGGGAGGTCAAATAGGCTTTATGGAACGGAATGCGGTCAGAACTCGCATTGAAGAGATAGGCATATTTCCGGGCATCCGCGTCAAAGCCGCGGATCAAGCGCTTTATGCTGCCGAAACCTTATACCATGCCGGCATTCCTGTAGCGGAAATCACCATGACCGTCCCTGACGCGATCGAAGTCATTCGCAAGCTGGCGCAAAGCTTTCCAGAGATGATTGTCGGCGCTGGTACAGTGCTGGATAAAGACACCGCCGAGCGATGCCTTGATGCGGGAGCCACGTTCCTTACTAGTACCGGCCTCGTGCCCGAGGTCATCGAGTCCGCACTCAAGAGGAATATCGTTGCAATTCCAGGCGCGCTCACGCCCACGGAAGTAATCGCCGCGTGGAAGTCGGGCGCGGATTTTGTGAAGTTATATCCCTCTGCCCCTGTGGGCGGGGATATGTACATCCGCTCGCTCAAGGTTCCCTTGCCTCAAGTCAAGCTCATCGCCGCCGGCGGCGTTAACCAGCAGAACGCGACGAAATTCATCATTGCCGGGGCCAGCTCCATCGGCGTTGGCGTCGAGTTATTGCCGAGGGACGCTGTACAAAGGCGCCAGGATCACCGTATCCATGAGCTGGCGCGCCGGTTTCTCGGCTTCGTAGCCGAAGCGCGGGTAACTGAATAGCCGCATCAGGCCTTCTTAGCGGCCTTCAGCGGCATAAGTTAGTTGAACATGGGATGCAACAGGCGAACGCGCTCTACATCTGTCTATTAGCCGCCTCTTTTGTGCCCCGCACTAAAGCGGCTCAGGTCACGGCAGGCACGCTTTTACGAAAGTTATGAGCACCCCATGGAATCTGAGAAACCTTATGCAAATCCAGCTAAATCTTCATGCTTCATTCACGTTTTAAGCCCCATTCTCTAAATGAAGGAGGACATTCCCATGACTCGCAAGATACAGGTCTTAGCAGCAATAGCGGCAATGGCGTTTACCGCGGGTCTCTCTCGCGCGCAGAATTCTATGAACGCTGGCATCAGTGATGCCCAGGCCCAACAGATGCTCCGCAGCGCGCACACCGCGGAACAGTACAAGATGCTGGCTGGCTATTTTCACGCACGCCAGCTGGTCTTTGAAGA
Source organism: uncultured Occallatibacter sp. (assembly GCA_964486495.1). Lineage (GTDB taxonomy): Bacteria > Acidobacteriota > Terriglobia > Terriglobales > Acidobacteriaceae > Telmatobacter. Next base: position 864 of record CAZANC010000292.1, on the reverse strand, counting down.
GAAGGCACAGGCAGAGAAGCAGGAGTGGGATCGCCGTAGCCAGGTCACTGCCGCGAGCTACCAGAAGTATCCCCGGCCGGCGGACTCGTCACGAAACCGTTACGAGTACTTCACCTACGAAGCACAGCAGATGAGCGATCAGGCCGCGCACTATGAGAGCCTTTCAGCGAGCACCAGGTAATAAACACGCCGCAAAGACGTTACGCAGCACACGGGCGGAGATGGGGAACTGGATCCGAGAGACGATCCACAACCCGTCCCCGCTATTTCTTTGTAACTTATTTATGTTTTATTGATGTCCCTCTAGATATCGTCTTTCTATATGCATTCCGAATCGGAAAGCCTTGGAAGCCATGAGGATTTCAGACTTTATTGGGGAGCGGAACCACCCGACACGTGCGCAATTCGCGGGCGAGTGCTTTGCAGGATGCTGGGTGATTGCGCTGCTTGCATTTGCAGGGTTTGTGCTTCATTTCAATGCTGCACCGGTCGGATTCCTCTTCCTTCTGGTGGTAGTGTGCGAGGCTATCCTGTGCGGATTCTGGCAGGCTTCGGTGGTCTCAATCGTGGCGTGCGCATGCCTGGATTACTTTTTTTATCCGCCAGTTTTTAAGCTCACGGTCACCGATCCGCAAGACTGGGTGGCGCTGGGGGCCTTCGAGATAAGCGCTCTCCTCGTCAGCAGGCTTTCATCGCGGGAAAAGCTGCAGACCCGCGAAGCCACGTTGCAGCGAACTTCCATGGAGCAGTTGTTCGAACTGAGCCGGAGCACGCTGCTCATGAATTTGCACCAGCCTCCAGGGCCGCAGCTGGTGCAACTGATCCAGCGCATCTTCAAAGCAGAAGCAGTCGCCATCTTCAATG
>CAZANC010000291.1:0-4397 GCA_964486495.1 uncultured Occallatibacter sp. | reverse complement strand
ATCGCGTTGAAGTTCGGCGGGTTGTAGGGATAATTGTAAGGAGCGCCGTCGGGCAGGCAGCCAATTGTGTAGTTCGGTATGTTTCCGCAGCCCGACGGACTGCTGGTGTTCAGGTCGTTGCCATACTCAAGCAAATGACCGCCGACCGACCCCGCGTAGCCTGCGGTGAGCACGACATCGCCTGGCAATTGGCGCTCAACGTTGACGTTATATTGGTGCACTCTGCCGGGCTGGAAATTCGTCGGCTGCCAATTGAACGAGCCCTGGAAGTCGGCAACGCCCTGCGCCGTCGGCAGAGCCTGGAAGCCGCTCGCGAGGCTGACTGGGCCGTCGAAGTTATCGGACTCGCCGAGGTTCGGCGGATTTTGCCACAGGCCCTGCGCGCCCTGGTTCCAGGCCGAATCGTGATAGATGCCAAAGCCGAGGCGAAGCACCGTCTTGTCGCTGTTCAACACCTTCCACGTCAAGCCGAGACGGGGCTCGTATGCGCCCCAAAACATATTGATGCCGGCCGAACGGCTTACTCCGTTCTTGCCTGCGATCAGGAGCGTTTGTGTCGCGGGAATGTAGTCCGACATGCGGTTGTGAATCTCAGTCTCTGGAGTGGTCATGTCCCACGCCAGGCCGAGGTTGAGGGTGAGCGATGGTGTGACGCGCCAGTCATCCTCGACGAAGGGCCGGTAGATCTTCCAGCGCCGTCCGGTGACTGCACCGCTGTATGTCTGGTCGTGGATCGCCCCTCCCGCCAAACCCAACAGCAGATCGGACTCGGGATTGCCGCTGAAGAATCCTTCGTTGCCGATCAGCCAGAATCCGTCTTGAAAAGCCTCCGTGCCCACATTCATCTGGTTATCGCGAAGATCGATGCCGGTGCGAATCTCGTGGTGGCCGCGAATCAGGTCCACGACGTCCTTGAAGGAGTAGATGTTCGTTCCGCCCTGGAACGGGGAGTAGCCGCGATCACCGAGCGACCAATAGCCGCCAATGACCTCAGTGGAAACCAGGCCCTGGCTGTATGAACCACCGGGAAGAGGAGTGCCGCCAGCCGAACAGCCCAGATCTGCGCCGGGGATTCCCAGCTTGGCCGATGCGCAACTGAAATTATCCTGCGATGCGATGTAGTCGAAGATGCGGTCGTAACCCACGCTGGCCTGGTTCAGCGTGGTGGGCGAGAAGACGTGGGTCTCGCCGATGGCGATGTTGCGGGCGTGGTTGATGAGCGTCTCATTACTACCGAAGGGATTGCCCTCGGCCAGATATGGAGCGGGCGCGCCGCCCGGATCGTAAGTAAACGCCTGGTCGTAGCTAAAACGGCCAAAGGCAGTGTCTTTTGAGGTGATGGTTTGATCGAGGCGAACGTCGAACTTGGATTCGTCCAGGCTACGCACCGGCTCGGTGACGTAGTTGTATCCAAGAGCAGCGCTGCCTGCCGGCGCTTCCTTGGGATTGGCTGGATTCACTGGTGGATACAGGTCCATGAGACCCTGGCCGATGCTGCTAATCAGGTTCGCGGGAATCTTGTTGCACGGGACGCCCGGAGCCTGGCTTCCATCGGGATTGGCCGGTATGGGAGGACCATTTTGCGATCCCACGCATTGGAAGTCCGCGCCGGTCACATATGGGTTGTTGAGGATAATGCCTGGGACACCGGTTCCCCAGGGATCGGACGAAAAGTCACCGCCGATCATTTGCGTGGTGGGAATCAGGCCGGCGTAGACAATTCCCTGGCGCTGATACTTCTGCTCGCCATCGACGAAGAAGAAAGTCTTGTCCTTGCGAATGGGCCCGCCCACCGAGCCACCAAACTGGTTCAGATTGAACTTCGGCGTCGAGGTGGCAAAGTCGCTCCTCGCGTCGAGGTCGGTGTTGCGAACGAACTCGTAGAGAGAGCCATGAAAGTCGTTCGTACCCGATTTCGTCGTGACGAGAACTGTTGGCCCGGCCCGTGTGCCGTATTCGGCGGAGTAGCTGTAGGTCAAAACCTTGAACTCCTGAATGTCGTCGATCGACGAGAAAATGCCGATACCGCCTGCCGTCAGCTCGTTATTGTCTACGCCATCCAGCAGCCAGTCCGTGCTGTTGGGGCGCGATCCGCCGACCGACAGCGAGAACGATCCGCGCGCGGCCACTTCGCTGTCGGCGCCGGAGGTGAAAAAGCTGCCGGGATTGGTTTCTGCCGTGGCGCCGGAGGTGAGCGTGGCGAGTTGCACAAAATCGCGCCCGTTCAAAGGCAGTTGCGACACCTCCTGCGAGGTGATGACCTGGCCGAGAGACGGGTTCGTTGTCTCGACAGCGACGGCCTCGCCGGAGACGGTCACCGTGGTAGTCACGCTCGCTGGCTGAAGCGTGAAATCGAGCTCGCGGGCCTCATCGACCTGGAGACGCAGATCTTTCGACACGGCGCTTTGAAAGCCGGGCGCGTCAACTTTAACGTCGTATGTCCCTACCGGGAGCAACGGGATCAGGTAGTGACCGGCGCTGTCCGTCTTCGTGTCTCGCTCGAGGCCGGTCGCCTGAGAGGTAACGGCGACGTTGGCCGCGGGGATCGCGCCACCGGATTTATCGTCGACATTGCCGGAGAAGCTTCCTGTGGCCTGGCCACGCAGGCCAGGAGCGAACGCGATCGCGAGGACGCAGAGTACGACGAGGAGGAGTGTTTTAGAGGATTTTGCACTGGCTAAGCAATTGACCGTTCTCAAACAGTTCGCGCCAAAATGATTTGCGGCGAAACAATTTGCGGCCGTATGGGTGCTTTTCATTATCATGCCCCTTTCGAATAAGGTGGTGTTATGCCGGCTGCGCATGGTGCGCGATCAGCCTCCAAAATTTGCAGCATGCTTTTTTTATCGCATAGGGAAAAACGGTTTCACCGGTCCCGCTGTGGGGAACAATCGATCACAAGCGGCGAATGGTGAGGCTCTTGTCTTCTCCCGCGAATTTGGAAGGAATTGCAATGATCTTGCGAGAACTTGCAATGAACTGCAACGGGAGGACCTTAGATGATTAGAATGTATGAATTTGCCGGACGAAAGTCAACGAATGTTTTGCGCCGGCGGCCGGCACTCCGCCATTTTTTGGGGGGGCTTTTGCGATAAAACGATTTCGTTGAGTCCGCGGCCGGTCATTCGCTATTTACGTGCTATGGCACCCGCTTGAAATCCAGGCGGGCGTGCACAGGCTTGCCGTTGGCCAGCGTGAACGTCCAGTCTTCGAGATGATGGCTGGTATCGACGACGGTGAATACCGCGTGGCTCACATGCCCGACGTCGTTGCTGCCGGGGAAATCAACGAGATCGAACTCGATCGTCTTCCCATCAGTGGAGGGCCGTGCAATCAAGTGCGGACGATTGCCGAAATCGCAGTAGTGAACGAACGACAGGCGGTCGCCGTCCACATAGAACACGGTGACTTCCGGAGTACCTGTATTCAACTCGTGAATCAACGCGTTGCCATGCGACGCAACACGGATGGAAAGCGACATCGGTTTGTCCGTGGACCAGGCGGGATCGTCGGTCGTTACTGAACCTTGCCAGGTCCCGGCCAGGGTCTTCATCAGGTCGAAGGACTTCTGCGATTCGGAACTAACGACGGGCTTGTCAGAAGACTGCCCGTAGGCCACAGCACACACACTCAGCATCACGGTCGACACAAAACGAAGCACTTTCATCGTTGTCTCATGCTGGCCTTACGCGAACCAACGCAGGAAAGTTCCCTCAAGCGGCAAGCGTATGGGCAGGGAAGTTGCCCGTCTATAATGGGCGATGGAATGAGCGATGGAAAGGCGCGGCTCGCGACAACGAGCGCGCAGAGGTCAACGGAAATCATGGGAGATTTAGAGGGCAGGATTGCGCTGGTGACAGGCGGAGCGCAGGGAATTGGGCGCGCGATTGCCGAGGAGCTGGCCGCAGCCGGCGCGATGCTGGCGCTTGCAGATGTGAACGAGGCCAAGCTGGCAGAGACCGTGGCCGAACTGAAGGCGCAGGGGATCGATGCGACAGCGTTCACCGTGAACGTGTCGAGCGAGGAATCGATTGAGGCCGGAGCCAAGGCGATCCTGGAGAAGTTCGGCAAAGTGGAGATCCTGGTCAACAACGCGGGGATCACGCGCGACAATTTGATGCTGCGCATGAAGCGCGCTGACTGGGACCTGGTGCTGAACATCAATTTGACGGGCGCATTTCTGCTGACGCAGGCGCTGCTGAGCCCGATGCTGAAGAACCGCTGGGGACGGATTGTGAGCATTGCCAGCGTGGTGGGGCGCGCGGGACAGGCGGGCCAGGTGAACTACGCGGCGTCGAAGGCGGGGCTGATCGGGTTGACGCGGTCGCTGGCGCGCGAGGTTGCGTCGCGCGGCATTACCGTGAACGCTGTGGCGCCGGGATTTATTGAGACGCCGA
>CAZANC010000290.1:0-4401 GCA_964486495.1 uncultured Occallatibacter sp. | reverse complement strand
GAGCACCGGCCTTCTAAGCCGGGGGTTGTGGGTTCGATTCCCGCCTCGCCTACCATTTCAGAATCAGCCCATTTTAGAATTAGCCAGACCGAGTCGTCGTCACCCCGCCGCCTTCCTAAGATGTGCCATCCTGAGCGAGCAGCGGGCCGCGCTTCGCGGGGCCCGCTTACTAGCGCGGTGTCATCCTGAGCGAAGCGCTTTTCAGCGGGGTCGAAAGCCTGCCCTGAGCGCAGATCGCGCTAGCGATCGGAGTCGAACGGGGACCTGCTTTGCTTTTCGTATCCTTCCCCCACCAAAAAAGAATGGGTGCCCCATCCTTCGCTTTTTTCTGGCGAAGGGTGGGACAGCACGAACCCCAACATCCAAGTCTTGTATCTGGGCACGAGTTTACTCGTGCCGCAAACCTAAAAGTGAGTGGGCCTCAGCCCTGTCGGCGCGCAATCGTTGCCGTCGCGCGCTGAAGCGACCCGCCACAATACCCTCCTTGACCCCAATCCCCATCAGCCGCAAGTCAGCGGTGGCAAAGCACTTTTTAGCGTAAACTGAGGCAGAATCACCCAGCCGGCAACATATATGCCTAAGTCAGAGGACATAAAACCATCTCCGTGCCCAACCCACCTGATTGCCGATCAGGTCGCCGAGGACGACGCATTCGGACATCACGAAATCGCAGGCGCCATCGCAGACATGATTCTCCGAGAGGACCGGGGGTGCGCAATCGCGCTGACCGGCGCTTGGGGAAGCGGAAAGTCAACTGTCGTCGGACTCTTAGGATCTGCGCTGGCGAAACAAGACGCGGACATCGGGACGTTCGTTTTTGATGCCTGGGCTCACCAAGGCGACCCGCTGCGCCGCACCTTTCTCGAAAAGATCATCCATTACTGCATTGACAGACCAGGGTGGGTCGCCAACAAAAGCTACTGGCTCGGAGTTATCGAGGAGTTAGCAAAACGCAAGGAAAAAACCGAGACCGAGAGCTCCCCAAAACTCACCTCACTAGGAGCCATCGCGGCGATCTCGCTGCTCGTCGCACCCGTCGCCCTCCAGGTCTACCTAAAAAACGAATATCAGTATCATCACCTCCTCACACGGGTGGCCCTCTCCATTGGCACGTTTCCAGCCCTTCTCGCACTCGGCGCCACGATTTATTGGTGGATCAGGAGGCAAGTGAATCCCAAAGAAGAACACCCATTGGCAGGCCTCTTTTACACCTCGTCCGCAACTAAGACTTCGACCACCTCAAGCAAGACGATTGAGCCGACATCAGTGGAGTTTGAAAGCCGATATCGCGAGCTCTTGGCCGAAGCGCTTCGCGACAGCCGGAGAAGAATCTTGATTGTAGTAGACAATCTTGACCGCGTGAATCACGATGACGCTCGCTCAATGTGGGCATCCATGAGGGTCTTCTTCGACCCCTCAACAAGCAACTCGACCGAGTGGCGCAATCGGGTCTGGGTATTGGTGCCGTTCGACCCCGACGCGATCGAGGATTTGTGGGATGTGAACAGTAAATCCACGAATGGAAAACAGCTATCACACCACTTTCTCGAGAAGACGTTCCAGGCCACGTTCAGAGTGCCGCCCGTCATTCTTACGAATCGGCGGGAGTACCTTTTCTTACAGCTTCGGGCGGCTTTCCCCAACCATTCAGACGCTGAGTTCCATAACATCTTTCGCCTTTACGACCGCTTCGCTGCAAACGGGAAAGAGCCGCCAACTCCCCGCAGCATCAAGATATATGTCAACAAGCTTGGCTCCATTCACCGCCAGTGGCAGCATCGCGTGCCATTCGTCCATCAGGCAGCTTTCGTTCTCTGGGCCGAGCAGAATGAAAATGTCCTATCCTTGATACCGCAAAGCGGGCCACCAGCACTTCTGCCAAACCTCCCGTCCACCATTGGCAGCCTGCTGGACGACGAATGGCCGCGAAACTTCGTGGCACTGTACTTCAACGTAGCTCCCGAGGACGCGTACCAAGTCCTGCTGTGGGACCCCATACGCAAAGCGATTCGGGCGCGGGACGCGACAAGACTCAGCGAGCTAGAACAGAACGCGGGGTTCCCAGAGGTGATGGAAGGCACCGTCGAAGACCTCTGTGGAGCGTCGACGAACATAGACTCGGCATTGGTGGCGGACGCCGCCCTGGCACTGTCAGGCTTGAAAGGAAATTGGCAGGGGTACGAGAACTGCAAAGCTCACATATGCCGAACCGCGCTTTCCTTCGAGGAGTGGAAACCGTTCGACGGACAGGTTGCCGAAGGGGTCAAGACCCTAATTCAGATGGTGCCAGCCACCTCCGACATTTCCCCGCTGGTCAGCGGGATCGCCAACTCGCTAACGCTCTCCACCGGCTCCAACTCGCAACTCGGCATCGCGAATTGGTGCGCAGGGCTAGCCATAGTAATACCCGCGCTCGAAAAAAGAAGCCCGGAAGCACTCAAGCGAGAGTTCCGCGTCGAGGCAGACCCGGAAATGTATCTGGACATTATTAAAAGGGTGGAACAGGGCCCGAACGCCGAACTGATCACAAAATATCTGGTGCCCGCGAACGGAATGGATGCCGTCTTCGAGTATCTTTCAAGCACAGCCCTCCAAGGCAAGTGGAACAGATCCGCGGTCACCGCAGTTGAGTCTGTGCTCGGCATTGATCCAGATTGTTCATGTGAGAGCCTTCTCGAAGCTTTCCGCTCGCGATTAATCACCAACCAACCGTCCCTTCAATCAGATCTGCTGGATATCCTCGAGACTGCCCTGTACCTCTCCTTCTCCCATGACGAGGCAAAAGAATTGCTGGGAAGCGCAGCTGAAGCCGGCTCACTCACTCAAATCTTCGGAGTCCTTCCCGTCAACGAAAACCTTAAGGCGGCCGCCGCCTGCATCCTTCCACTGCTCGGGAACGAAATTCAGGCCCAGCCCGCATACCGCCAACAGCAAAACACTGTTCAATGGAACATCGCCAAGGGGACCCAATCGATACTTGCATTAATTCAAGACCCCAAATCAAATGAGGGCCTCGTAGAAATGTTAGGGTGGGCCTGCCTCGCTTTTCAGGGAGCCTCAAAATGGCGGGAAATTTCCGAGGCCATGCCCCAACAGCAACCGCTCATCTCCGAATTCCTCGCGACTCGGCTCAGCGGAGAGGACATAGATGACCTCGATACAAAAGAACTGGTGGAACACGCCGAGTTCTGGAGATCGGCGATCGGGACAACGGAATTCGCGCGGGCTCTCGACCTCAAAGCACGGGCGGGGGAGCTTTCCGCTGCCCTGATGGAGCAACCGTTCGATTTGAACGCCCAAGATCTCTACGCTGTCGCCTTGGCCATGGACGATAGCACGGCCTATCACGAATTCCTCTCCAACGGCCTCAACCAGCTAACAGAGGATGAATGGAGCGAGGAACTGCACCAGGAGACCGAATTAGTCGGAATCGCGATCCAGCTTAAGGGCACGGGGCTAACACTCGCCCAAGCTTTCCAAGATGCCCTTGCCGCGCACGCAGAGTCGCGTTTCTCAGAAGAGGACGTCGGAGAACTATCGTCAGTCTGGGACGCGCTGCCGGCGCTACTGCGCAGCGAAGGTCAAGGCGTTCTGAACCAGCGCCTGTGGAACTCCTTCAACTCGGAAAGCGGACGCATCAGAGGCGTAATCCCGTACTACGGCGAGCTGCTGTCAACCGTCGCCCGGAAATTTGGTCCTGAAACGGCATTTAAGCGGATCATCCAGGTCATAAATGATCACGAAGAGTCTGAGATTAGCTGGCTTAAGGGCACACTTTCACGGTGGACTCCGCGCAGCAACGAGGCAAAAGCAAGCCAAGGCGATTGGAGAAATCGCATCGAGAGGCTCCTCGGCGAGGAAACGGACTCCCTTACGGACGATGAGAGGTCAGCACTTGGGGCCTTGCGAGATGTATTGAGAACAAAGCCCCGCGCCCCAAAATCGAATTCGTAAAAGACCCATCCGACCCCGCAAGCCCCTCCCAGCCCATTTTCTCCATAAACCACTGAAAACACAGCGCAGAAACTTTCCGCAAGTTTGCCGATCATTTCCCGCGTTTGGCGCACAATAGTTCCATGATCCGCCTCCACTCAAAAACCGACCAAACCAGAGTCTCTTCCTCGCTCCCGCAGCCCGTCGCCGCCGGAATCCGACCGTCGCCTTTCTTTCTAGCGCCGCCAACCCCGCTAGCTCCGCCAACTCCGCTGCCTCTTCGTTCCCTGGTTCCCTCGTTCTCCGATTCACTTCTTCACTTCTTCACTTGCTCCCTCGCTCCCTGCTTTTCTGTTTCCTTGTTCCCTTGGTCCCTTGGTCCCTGCTTTCCCCCACCCCCCATGCCCTCAGCACCCACCCCCCCATGAATTCCGACCCCACCCCCCATGCCGTTTTGTGAAACTGTGA
>CAZANC010000289.1:0-4458 GCA_964486495.1 uncultured Occallatibacter sp. | reverse complement strand
AACCGCGCAGATACGACCGCGCCGCTGCGCGGCTCGGCCCCTCGGTCAACGGAATACTTTGTCGCTTGCCTTCGATCGTCATTTGCCCTTCACTTCGCTTTCAACCAGCCCGCTTCGTCGTGCTTCGTCTCAAAAGTGTCCAGCGCCGCGGCGTGCCGCAGCGTCAGGCCGATGTCGTCGAGCCCTTCGAGTAGGCAAAACTTTCTGAAAGGATCGATCTCGAAATTCGCCGAGAATCCACGGCCATCCGTCACTGTCTGCGCTTCAAGCGAAACCGTGAGCTGATAATTCGGAATGTTTTGCGCGTTCTGGAGGAGGGTATCAACCTCATCTTCGGACAACCGCGCCAGCACGATCCCGTTCTTCCCAGCATTCGAGAAAAAGATGTCGGCAAAGGTCGGCGCGATCACCACGCGAAAGCCATAATCGCTGAGCGCCCACGCGGCGTGCTCGCGGCTCGACCCGCAGGCAAAATTCCTGCCCGCAACAAGAATCTTCGCGCCCTGATAGCGCGGGTCGTTCAAAACGAATCCTGCAATCGGCTCCCCGTCGGGCGTCTGCCGCCAGTCGAAGAACAGAAAATCGCCGTACCCTGTGCGCTCGATGCGCTTCAAAAACTGCTTGGGAATAATCTGGTCGGTATCGACGTTAGCGCGGTCGAGCGGCGCGGCCAGCGCGGTCAATGTGCGAAAGGGTTCCATTATGCCTCCACCTCCTCGTTGACGCGCCATGTCCGAATGTCCACAAAGTGCCCAGCAATTGCTGCCGCCGCGGCCATCTCCGGCGACACCAGGTGCGTGCGTCCGCCGCGTCCTTGCCGTCCCTCGAAGTTGCGATTGCTGGTCGAAGCGCAGCGCTCGCCCGGCTGGAGAATGTCGGGGTTCATGCCCAGGCACATGGAGCAGCCCGGCTCGCGCCAATCGAATCCGGCATCGCGGAAGATGACGTCCAGGCCTTCTTTTTCCGCCTGCGCCTTCACTTGCTGCGAGCCGGGAACCACCATCGCGCTCACATGCGTCGAGACTTTGTGTCCCGCGGCAATCTTCGCCGCCGCGCGCAGATCCTCGATGCGGCCATTTGTGCACGATCCAATAAAGACGCGGTCGATCGTGATCTCTTCAAATGGCGTTCCCGCCTTCAGGTCCATATATTCGAGCGCCCGCTCGAACGATTTGCGGTCAACTTCGCTTGTCGCGTTTGCGGGATCGGGCACATTCGACACCACTGGAGCCACCATGCCGGGGCTCGTTCCCCAGCTCACATACGGAACCAGCGCCGCCGCATCGATCACCAGCTCGCGATCGAACTTCGCCCCAGGATCAGACGGCAGTTTCTTCCATTCGGCAACAGCCTTTTCCCAATCTGCACCCTTCGGCGAAAACTGGCGTCCCTTCAGGTACAAAAACGTCGTTTCGTCCGGCGCGATCATGCCCGCGCGCGCGCCCGCTTCGATGCTCATGTTGCAAATGGTCATGCGGCCCTCCATTGAGAGCGCGCGAATTGCCGAGCCCGCGTACTCGATCACGCAGCCCGTCGCGCCATCGGTGCCGATTTGGCCGATGATAGCCAGGATCACGTCCTTCGCCGTAACACCCAGCGGCAGATTACCCTCGACTGCGATGCGGAAGGTTTTCGGCTTCGATTGCGGCAGCGTCTGCGTAGCCAGTACGTGCTCCACCTCGCTGGTGCCGATGCCAAACGCCAGCGCTCCGAACGCGCCGTGCGTCGAAGTGTGCGAGTCGCCGCACACAATCGTCATGCCCGGCTTGGTCAACCCCAGCTCCGGCCCGATCACGTGCACAATTCCCTGCTCGCGCGAGTTCACGTCGTACAGCTCGACACCGAAATCCGCGCAGTTCTTGCGCAACGTGGCAATCTGCTTCGCCGAGATCTGGTCCACGATGTTCAGCCGGCCCTCGATGGTCGTCGGCACGTTGTGGTCCACGGTGGCAATCGTGCGGTCGGGCCTGCGTACCTTGCGCCCGGCGATCCTCAGTCCCTCGAATGCCTGCGGCGACGTCACCTCGTGTACCAAATGCAAGTCGATGTAGAGCACAGTGGGCTCGCCCTTCGGCTCAACCACCACATGCTTCTCCCATACCTTCTCGAATAATGTCTTTGGTTCGCTGCTCATTAAGAACTGCTCCTGGAAAACAGCTATTAGCTCTTAGCTATTAGCTTGTTTTGTTCACCTGACCACTTCTTTGTCTTTTGCAATCTTCCCTAAACGATTCGCGGCCAAAAAAATTGAAGGCGCCTGTTCTACGCACTTGGAGCTAAAAGCTAATGGCTGAGAGCTAACAGCTTTTCTTTCACCGTCTCTCTCACCTTCGCGCCCATTTCTTTCGTCGAGAGAACCGTCAACCCCTCTTTGCCGCCGCGCGCCAGGTCCGGCGTGCGGAAGCCCTGCTCGAGCACCTTGCGCACTGCCGACTCAATCGCGGCCGCTTCGGCCTCAAGCCCTCCCGAGTGACGCAGAATCAATGCGCCGGTAAGAATCGCACCCAGCGGATTGGCCAGTCCCTTACCGGCAATGTCGGGCGCCGACCCGTGCACCGGTTCGTACAAATTCACCTTGCCGCCGATCGTCGCCGAGGGCAACATGCCCAGCGAGCCCGTAATCACAGCCGATTCGTCGCTCAAAATGTCGCCGAATAAATTCTCCGTGAGCACCACGTCGAAATCGCGCGGCCGATTCATCAGGTGCATCGCCATCGCATCCACATATTGGTGCTCCACCGTCACGCCGGGAAACTCCTTCGCAACTTCGTTCACGGTCGCGCGCCAAAGTTGCGAAACCTCGAGCACGTTGGCCTTGTCCACACTGGTTAATTTCTTGCGGCGTTTGGTAGCGAGCTCAAAAGCGATCCGCGCCACGCGCTCCACCTCGCTGCGCGTGTAACGCATTGTGTTCCAGGCTTCTCCTGAAGCGTGGTCCCACTCGCGCGGTTTGCCGAAGTAAAGCCCGCCCAGCAGTTCGCGCACAAACAAGACATCCGCGCCTTCCACAATCTCCGGCCGGAGCGGGCTGTTCACCGCCAGCTCCTTGAAGGCAAATGCGGGCCGCAGGTTGGCGAATCCGCCCAGCGCTGCGCGAATCTGCAGCAACCCCGCCTCGGGCCGCTTGTCGGGAGGCAGCGAATTGAACTCATTGCCGCCCACCGCGCCGAGAAGAACCGCATCCGACGCCAGCGCCGCTTCAAGCGTGTCCGCAGGCAGCGGCGTGCCGTCCTGCACAATGGCCACGCCGCCGATGCGCTTCTCCACGAAAGCGAAATCGTGGCCGCCCAGCGCCCCGATCTCCTTCAGCGCAGCGACCGCTTCGTTGGTCACTTCGGGGCCGATGCCGTCGCCGGCCGTCACTAAAATCTTCAGCTTCATTTTTTAGTTCTCAGTTCCTAGTTCACAGTTCTCAGTTCCCAAAGGTCAGAGACAGCGATCCCGGTCCCTCGTTCCCTTGCTCCCTTGGTCCCTGTCTTTTTCAATCCAGCTCGCTCACCGGCTCGCTCCGCCGTTCGCGAATGTTGTCCGGCAGCAATCCGACCAAATCCTGATCGTAGATGTTCTTCTTGCGGTCGGCCAGCGCCACAAACCGGTAGTAGACGTGCTGCAGCTCGTCGCGGCTGACCGTGAAGCCGAGTTGCTCCAGGCGATGCCGCAGCGCTGCGCGGCCGGAGTGCTTGCCGAGCACAAGATGCGTCTTGGCCACGCCCACCAATTGCGGCGTCATAATCTCGTAGCACAGCGGGTTGGCCAGCATGCCGTGCTGGTGGATGCCCGACTCGTGCGCAAATGCGTTCGCGCCCACAATCGCCTTGTTGGGCGAAGGCCTGAAGGTGATGAGTTGGCCCAGCACTTCGCTTGTCGGATAAAGCTGGTCCAATTTGATGGCCGTCGAAATGCCGAAGTGGTCGCCGCGCACGTAAAGAGCCGCCGCAATCTCCTCAAGCGCCGCGTTACCGGCCCGCTCGCCGATGCCGTTGATGGTGCACTCCACCTGGCGCGCGCCCGCCTGGATGGCCGCCAGAGAATTTGCCACAGCCAGGCCGAGATCGTCGTGGCAGTGCGCCGAAAGCACAACGCCCTTTTCGTCGATCGCGGGAACGCGCTCGCGCACCTCGCGAAACATCGCGCCGTATTCCTCCGGCGTAACATAGCCCACGGTGTCGGGCATATTGATCGTGGTGGCGCCTGCTTCGACGGCAATGCGCACCATCTCCACCAGAAAGTCACGATCCGACCGCGTCGCGTCCTCGGGCGAAAACTCGACATCGTCGGCGAGTGACCGTGCCAGACGCACGCTCTCGCCGCACTGCTCCAGCGCCTCCGCGCGGCTCATCTTCAATTTGTATTCCAGATGCAGATCGCTCGACGCCAGAAAGACATGAATGCGCGCCCGGTCGGCAAACTGCAACGCCCGCGCCGCCATTTCGATGTCCTCGGTTTTTGCCCGAGCCA
>CAZANC010000288.1:0-4463 GCA_964486495.1 uncultured Occallatibacter sp. | reverse complement strand
TCGTTCGATCCGTGGGCAAAGCTCACGCCTGAGCAGGTGAAAATCAGCAGCGCGCGGATCGGCCACGGCGGAGGAGTGCTGCCCTTGGGCGAGGTAAACAACACATCGGCGTTGTCGATCACGATCCTGGCGAACACGGCCACCAGGTACCAGCCGGCGACGCCCACCAACACCATCGTGGCGATCAGACCCATCGGCGGATTCCAGGACGCGAAAGACTTGATTGGCTGCCAAACGGCCATCCCCGGAGTGCCGAATAGCCCGAAAACCATGGGAGCAATCCACAAAAATAAATAAGCCCCGGGGATCCCTGCAATTGCGACGGTCGGAATCAGCCAAAGTGGCTTTTTGTGGTTTTCCGAGAAGAGAACGGCAAAACTCCGCGCCCATTTGGTCAGGATAAAAAACTTTGAAACCAGCAGCAGCAGTCCTGCGGCGCAGAAGCCGACGATCGGCGAGATCAGCAGCACCTGGAAGACCTTGGTAGCCTGTCCCCAGTCCACGCCCGAAGTCCCGGAGTGCACGCTCATCAATTGGTTCGCCACGCCCACGCCGATGATCGACCCCACCATCGTGTGCGAGCTCGATGCCGGCAGCCCGAACCACCACGTGCTCAGGTTCCAGATAATTGCCGCGATCAGCAGTGCGAACACCATCGCGAATCCCGCGCCGTAGCTCACCTGCAAGATCAGCTCTACCGGCAGCAGCGTAATCACGCTGAACGCCACAGCGCCGCTCGAAACCAGCACGCCGGCCAGGTTGCACAGTCCCGACCACACCACCGCGATATTTGGATCGAGTGAGTGCGTGTAGATTACCGTCGCTACGGCATTCGCCGTGTCGTGGAACCCGTTCACAAACTCGAATCCCAGCGCGATCAGCAGCGCCACGCCCAGCAGCACATAGGGCCACACACTGGCCACCACCACGTTACTCAAGTCCTGCTGTACGTGGATGCCGATGTACCCCAGCCCGCCCAGCAGCGCGATCCCGACTACCAGGCCGCTCACCCAGGCGGAACTTGTCTTCATCTTGCGGTCAAGAAGCGACCCGCCATGAGGCAGGCCCTCCACGGTCGTTGCCAGATCGGCCATCGTCGAACTCCGGATTGGATTTTGTAGGGTCTCGGAGCCGGTGGGGGCGGGAAACTCCGAACCTCTCAGGGATATCGGACTTTTGTGAACGGCGCGTAAATGGCCGTTGAATTTTCCGCGCGCGACGCAGCCCGTCGCCGCCCGGCCGGCAGCAACAAAGAGGCGGGTGCCCCCGGTCCGTGGCACTTGGGGACCGGGGAGGGAGGTACGGCCAGCTTTTGTGCCGGGCCGTCCGCACCGACCCAATCTCCGCGCGGCCGCGCCGGACGCCTTCCGCAATTGAAGCCCGAGTCTTACGCGAATGTGTGGAACAGGAAATAAAGCGTGCCCGAAAGCAGCGCCGCGACCGGCAGCGTGAACACCCATCCCGCCGCGATGTTGCGCACTGTCGACCACCGCAGTCCGCTCCCGTTCGCTGCCATGGTGCCGGCCACGCCCGAGCTCAGAATGTGCGTCGTCGAAACCGGCAGGCCCCATGTGTCCGCGGCGAAGATGGTCGCCATCGTCACCAGTCCGGCGCTCGCGCCTTGTGCGTAAGTCAGGTGTTCTTTGCCGATCTTCTCGCCCACCGTCACCACAACCCGCTTCCAGCCCACCATCGTTCCCAGCCCAAGAGCCAGCGCCACCGCCACCTTTACCCAGGTAGGAATGAACTTTGTTCCCTTGTCCAACTGGCCGCGATAGTTCTTCAGCGCTGCGCGCTCCGCCGCGCTAAAAGCCGGATTGTTCGCACTCTCCATCAGCCGCAACGCCTCACTCGCCAGGTACATGTCGTTGCGCACGTTGCTCCGATCCCGCGCTGGAACCGACTGGAACGACTTGTAGGTCGCCACCTCGCGGCCCACTGCATCTACCAGTTGCCGAACCGCCAGAATCGTTCCCGGCTGCAGTTGTCGGGTGCTCACAAATCGGGTCACCTCCGCACGGGGATCCGGATCGGGCGTGTCCGGCGCGATATGCCGATCGAGAATGTTCTCTGCCTGCGTCGATGCCGCGATGAACGCCCGCACCTCCGTGGGGCTCACGGTATAGTTCAGCGCGTACGCCGTCGGCACTGTGCCGATCAGGATCAGCATGATCAGCCCCATGCCCTTCTGCCCGTCGTTCGATCCATGGAAGAAGCTCACGCCCGTGCAGGTCAGCACCATCAGCGCGCGAATCGGCCACGGCGGCGGTTCCTTGCCTTTCGGCGCCTCATAGAGCGCCGGAATCTTGATCAGCCGCTTCGACAAAAGAATCAGCGCGCCGGCCAGCGCAAATCCCAGCAGCGGCGAGATCAACAGCGCCTTCAGAACCTTGATCACCTGTGCCCAGTCAAGGCCAGACGTGCCGCTGTGCACATTCATCAGTTGGCTCGCGAGTCCCACGCCGATAATCGACCCCACCATCGTGTGCGAGCTCGACGCCGGCAGCCCGAACCACCACGTACCCAGGTTCCACAGGATCGCCGCGATCAGCAGCGCAAACACCATCGCAAATCCCGCGCCCGAGCTCACCTTCAGAATCAGCTCCACCGGCAGCAGCGTAATCACCGCGAATGCCACCGTGCCTGATGACAACAGAACGCCCGTCAGGTTGCACACTCCCGACCACACCACCGCGATCGTCGGCGTCAGCGAGTTGGTGTAAATCACCGTCGCCACTGCGTTCGCCGTGTCGTGGAAACCGTTCACGAACTCGAATCCCAGCGCGATCGCGAGCGCCAGCCCCAGCAGCAGGTACGGCCAGATGCTGGTCACCACCACATGATCGAGGTCTCGCGCCACGTGAACGCCGATATAGCCCAGCCCACTCAAGACAGCAAACAAGAAGATCCATTTGCCAGCTCGGCTCGAACTGCTCCTGGGCCCGCGCTCAACCAGGCTGGGAGGCGCAGGAAGTGCATGAACTACCGTCGCGAGATCGGCCATCAGAAATCACCACGGCGGCCAGACAAATTCCGGCTCCGCCTGGGCCTCCTGTCGGAAACCTCAACGAAGTTGCTGTCTTCGAATGGAAATAGGAATGTTTTACGGCTGGAGTGGAACGATCCGGAGAGGATGGCTTGCATAAAACCTCAACAACCACAGTCTTTCGCGGTTGTTTACCCGGCGGTGAGGGAGCCTAAACCGGGCTACATTCAAGTTTACTCCTGGCCCTCCGGGTGGGTGTGCAAGATCGCCCCGTTTCTCCCCGTTCTTTGGGACGACAGGCAACGCAGACTACGAGCCTATCTCAAATCGACCCAACAACTTATCGATGAGAACACCGCGTGTTCCGTCGCTCCGGGATCGTCGCTTGAGCCGGCCCTTGACAGCTTTTTGCTCAATTGGGCCGCCTCCATACCGCTGAAGCGCCCCATCTCATTGTTTCTCAATCGTTTATTCCAACAGAATCAGCCAGCCCTCGCCCTTTTCAAAACCAGTGCTCCATAATCACAAAATTGCAGAATTACAGAATCGGAAGCACCGCTTCTCCAGGATCCAGTGCAGGTTTATGCGCACCGGTGCGGTACGCCCCCAGTCCGCTCGCCATCTTCTCCAACTCTTCAGCGTGCGCGGACAGCCCGCACGGGTGGCCCTCCGTCTCCAGTAGGTGCCCGTTTTCCCGGATCATTGCAAACAGGGGACTCGCTAATGCTTCACTGAGGCTCGATCTCCTCACGTTGTGTGTCGCCAGCGCGGAAACCGGGCAAGCCGTGACGTCGCCGCTCGGATTCACGTGCACGAATCCGCGCCCCGCGGATACGCAGCCCCCGAGCGTTTCCTCATCCCCCGGGGAATGGATGATGTAAGCGCCTCCCGTCAATCGGTCCCTGTACTCGACGACTACCTGCCGGAAACGCGCCCGTTCCTCCTCCGTCAGCACCGCCCCGTCTTCGCACCCTCCCGTCGGAATCTGCTCGATGAACATGGCCAGTGGTCCGCTGTGGGCAATCAGTGCGTCGATATTCTTGGGCTGCGACCAGTACTCGACATTGGCCGATCCGATCGTCACCGCGATGCCGGTCAAAATGCCCGCGTCGCGAAGCTGGTCGAGCGAGTTCATCGCCTTCTCAAAAACTCCGCTGCCCCTGCGCAAATCGGTCAGGTCGCGATCACCCTCCAGGCTCACAACAACAACCGTATTGGTGCACCGCCTCAGGATTTCGTAATCGCTGGGCCGCAAAGCGGTTCCATTCGTGAATACGAGAAAGAGCCGGTCGGGATAGTCGCGGAAAAGCTTGGCGATGCCCGGCAAGAGGAACGGTTCGCCCCCGGCGATCATGAACGCCATCACGCCCAGCCGAACCGCTTCGTCCACCACGCCGCGCCATTCGCTGAGATTGAGCCCCGGCTGCACCGGTGCGTTCGTCACCGTTCCCACCGCGCCCGCATAGCAGCCGGCGCA
>CAZANC010000287.1:0-4547 GCA_964486495.1 uncultured Occallatibacter sp. | reverse complement strand
TCCGGCGGTGAATTGCTCCACTGGTTGATTCCCGCCGCGACTCCGGCGCCGGCAATTGGATACGGACCAAATGCGTCGAAGGCATAATTGCTCACCTTTGTTCTTTCAGTCGGCGGGACATAGGTCAGGTCCAGATTCGCTGAGGACGTAATTGCTGAAGTTGCCAAAGAATCTCCGGAAGAGAGAATTGATTGCGATCTCGCCAATACGGGCATTGCAAGAAGGGCCACAGTAGCCAACACGAGGGGAACCGCCCGGTGAACCTTGGTGCCAGCAGGCTTGTTGCCCGGTTGGCCACCACGCCTTGCTGTCGGGCCTTCAGGGCTGGCCAACGAGAAATGCGACTCCGGGATCCACTTGGATGATCGCATCATCTCTCCTTTGATCTGCATCGCCCCTACGTCAGATAAGGCCTGCGCCGCTAACGAACTGTCACGTCGTATCGCTACACCTTAGGAGATGTTTTCAGAGTGGAGGTATCAAGGGATGGTCACATTTGCACGCAATCGCAGGTTCTCTGCTTCCGCAACGACCGCGTTGGCCAATCGAGGTGAAATCCGCCCCAGTTGGTGTAGATTCCCCACGGAGCAGGTGTCCAAAAGAGCACAGTCTGTGCATGAGCGTTAAGACGACAATTCAGGAAACCAGCCGTTTTCGCGGCTCGGAACGGAGTTCGTCATGTCAGAGATTCATACTTTCCCTCATATCCCCACCAAGATCTTGTTGCCCATCGACTTTAGCTCATCCTCGCAGGCGGCTTTGGAGATGGCCGCCGATCTTGCGAAGCATTTTCACGCAGAGCTCCATCTATTGAATGTGATCCCGATGTTTCCCACCACGACACTTCCCGATCTTGTCCCCGAAGGCGAATTCATTCAAGAGGCCAGAACATTTGCGGAGCAGCATCTGGCAAAGTGCCATGCAGCCCTTACGGCCAGGGGAGTGAAGTCAACTTCCAGCGTCGAAGTTGGAAATGACGTCGTCGGGAACATCATGGAAGTTGTGGAGCACGAGCATATCGACATGGTGGTGATCTCCACACACGGCATCTCCGGCTGGCATCCGCTGGTCTTTGGGTCGATTGCCGAAAAGGTCGTAAAGCTCGTGCAATGTCCCCTCCTGCTTCTGCGTTCAGCCAAGCCTGACGCTGACGGGAAGATTCCGGCGGGACGTTCCACGGAATGGTGGTAGAGAAGGCCTGGGACGCCGTTTCGCTGCGCACAATCGTGCGGGTCATCCAGCGCGTTCATGAGCTAGATTGACCATACGCGGCTCTTGAACGCGGGCGATGATGGATTGAGATTGATCGTAATTGCGGTTAATCACGGGGTGGGCAGTCCCCATTTTGCGCAAGTTCCCAAAGATGAACTCGGGCCTGCGTTGCCGGCGTCAGGTCGCAAAGAGACTTGGGCTCTTATTCCCTCGAGCATTGCGGTCACTGCCTTTGATCCATTCGCCACCAAGCCTAAACCAAGTACGAAGCGAAGACGCGTTCCTGGGCATGAACCGTCCAGCCAGAGAACCGGCCTGCAGCGAGGTAGCATTTTGACGAGCGATAACAGCAGCACATTCGATTCCGCCGCCTTTCTTGCAAACGCCGGACTCGGCAGAACAATCATCGAGTTGAAGCCAAAGGAGACTTTTTTTGGTCAGGGCGACCCTGCGGACTCTGTGTTCTATCTGCAAAAAGGCCGTGCAAGGGTCACGGTCGTCTCGCAGAAGGGCAAAGAGGCCACAATCACCCTTTTAGCTGCTGGCGATTTTGTCGGAGAGGAGTCTCTCGCGGCAATCGTCGGGCTGCATATGGCCACCGCCACCGCCGTGAACACCTGTACAGCGCTCAAGATCAGCAGAAACGAAATGATCCGAGTGATGCATGATGAGCCCGCATTCGCCGATCTGTTTCTCAAGTTCCTGTTGACCCGCAGCATGCGAACCCAGGCCGACCTTGTTGATCAGCTTTTCAACTCCAGCGAAAAGCGTTTGGCCCGGATTCTCCTCTTGATGGCGGAATTCGGCAAGCCTGGCGAGCCGGAAACCTTCATTCCGCCGATTACCCAGGAAACGCTTGCGGATATGATCGGCACCACCCGGTCGCGAGTCAGTTTCTTTATGAATCGTTTTCGCAAGCTCGGTTTTATCAGTTACAACGGCCGCATCCAGGTCCATAAGTCGCTGCTCAATGTGGTCCTGCTCGATCAGTTGCCTGACCACAACGCGGAGAAACCGGATATTCTTCCAGCCGCGTGAGCTCGTTTGGCAAACTGCCCGCGCATGCACAATCATTCGTTGCTGAGCTGCGCGGTGGGTCGTGAACGTCAGGGTAGATCCCATCGAGGGAACCAGGACCGCTGTATCGCAAGAAATGACATTCAGGACCAAGCCGGCCTCGTAGTGTCAAAGACCGGCTGCGCTGTGAATCTGAATCTCGTCATTTGGTGCGATTAATCTTCAGCGCGCGTCGCACTCTCTTCCTCGGTGACAACGAAAAAATGGCGCAGGTCTGCCTGTCCGAAAGAAGTGGTCATCGCCACATCAGCGGCGTCCCGGCCCGTTGCCATCAGCACACGGCCAATTCGGGGTTGGTTGTTGCGCGCATCGAATGTCCACCAGCGGTCCCCTAGATAAACCTCGAACCACGCGCTGAAGTCCATAGGAAGGACTACGGGCACGCCGATGTCGCCCAGATACCCGGTTGCATAGCGCGCCGGAATGTTGAGCGCACGACAGAAGGTAATCGCGAGATGTTGAAAGTCGCGGCACACGCCCACGCGTTCTGTAAACACATCCAGAGCCGTCTTTGTGGGCCGGGCATGTTGATAGTTGAACGCCACTTTATTGTGTACCCAATTGCAAATGGCTTGCACGCGGCCCCAGCCGGGTTGGAGGTGTCCAAAAAGTTCAAGCGCAATGGTCGAGAAGCGATCTACTTCGCAGTAGCGGCTGTTGAGCAGGAAGCTGAGGATTTCGTGCGGTAGATCGCCGACAGCCGGCTCGCGCGCCGACCAATTGAACTCGTCCGGAATTCCGGAGTCTCGAATCAGCGTGGAATTAAAAAGCCTCAGTTGGCCCTGTGGAGCAACGAATCGCGCACAACGATTCCCAAAACTGTCGATGTAATGGGTAATTTTAAGACTCGGTTCGGTCTGCAACTCGTCCGGCTCCAGCAAATCGTGAGCGCGGGAAGGATGGACATTGAGAAGCGCAACCATAGCTACAGCCGCCGGGATATCGAATTGAATGTCGTATGCAAGGCGGATCAACATGTTGGTGCCTCTATGCATTAGGTTACAGGGATGGGCAGTTTCCGGTGGCAGAAGACACGGTTGGTTAGAATTCTTTGGGCAACCCTGGCCCGGATTGATGGAGAACCGAGGATGGAAGTTGCCGGTAGCGAGCGGAAACCGGAGAGTCACTTGTCGTCGAAATGTTTTACCAATTGTCCGACAGAGACGAATTGAAATCCCCGTTCACGCAAGCCTGCGACGATAGCCGGGAGCGCTTGTGCCGTCCAGATGCCGCCGTTATTCACATGCATGATGACGATGCTTCCGTTGCGCGTTAATGTGAGCACCCTATGCTCCAGGATATCGGCAGTGTTACGCGGGTTTGGATCGCCTGACACGACGTCCCACATCACCGTGAGAACGCCGAGCTCTTTCGCTACTTTCACGAGCTTGGGCGGGCAATCGCCGTAGGGAGGACGAAAGAAAGGCTGCGGGTGATAGCCCATTTGCACAATGGTCGACCGGGTGAGCTCGATCTCTGAAGCGATAACCGGCTCTGT
Source organism: uncultured Occallatibacter sp. (assembly GCA_964486495.1). Classification (GTDB taxonomy): domain Bacteria; phylum Acidobacteriota; class Terriglobia; order Terriglobales; family Acidobacteriaceae; genus Telmatobacter. Next base: position 760 of record CAZANC010000287.1, on the reverse strand, counting down.
TAATTCGCTGGATTTCCAATGATGGTATCCGTGCAGTCCGATTTCGAAGTATGGCGTCTCTGCAAGTTGCTTAAGGCCGTCCTGACAGTGTTCCGCCCATAAGCCGGATACAAAAAATGTGGCTGGAATATGCTCTCGCTGCAGATAATTGACAATCTCAGTTGAGAATTCGGGGCGTTCCTTGCGCGGGCAGGCATCGAACGTCAAGGCGATTTCAGGACGGGCGCGGCTGCCGTGATAGAGAACCTCGACTGGGAACGGATAAGGTCGGGGCGTTTCGGCGCCGTTGGTTGGGACAGATGGGGTAATTCCGCGAGCAGATTGCGCTGCGCCTAAACCGAAGGCCCGGCCGAGTGCCATTGTGCCCGCCAACTGAAGTAAAGTTCGTCTGTCCACGCTGCTTGCTCTTGAATCCTTCCCCAGCGGAATGCTCACCGCATGAGGATCATTCTATTTGTGCGGACGAACCTGGTACAGCTTCTTTGGCGTCTCCCGCGAGCAGAAAGGACTTGAGTTGCTCGTTGAACGCTTCCCCGGCCGCCTTATTTGCCGCTTGTCTGCCTGAGAAATGCGATCAAGTCCAGGCGTTCCTGAGGCTTCGAAACCAGGAAGTCCATTTCGTTGCCGGGGATGAATGCGTCCGGATCGCTAATCCATTTGTCTAGTGTCGTTTGATCCCAAACCACGTTTGACTTCTTCAACGCCGGGGAGTAGGCATAGTCCGCGACCGAGCCGGATGTGCGCCCGTAGACTCCTTGCA
>CAZANC010000286.1:0-4558 GCA_964486495.1 uncultured Occallatibacter sp. | reverse complement strand
AGAGCCTGGGCAATCAGAACCTCTCGATCGGATACATCGGATCGAAGGGAACCCGGCTGCCGCGGTTGGTTGAGGCGAATCCTGCGATCTATCAACCCGGTGCAACCTTCGCTAACTCCCCGCGGCGCAGGCTCTACTCCGGCTGCACGCTGACCACCGGCACCTGTACGTTGGGCACCGCCGGACTGGTTGAGGGCAATGCCAACTCGACCTTCCACTCGGCGCAGGTTTCGCTCACGCGGCGCGGCGCGCAGGACCTGAACTACACGCTGGCCTACACCTTCTCTAAGGATCTGGACTACTCGTCTAGCCTTCATATGTCCGGCCCGGCTCCCTGGATGGTTCTTGGCGAGCTTGACATCCCCCAGAACAACCAGAATCTAAGCGCTGAACACGGGCGCTCGCTCTTTGACTCCCGCCAGCGCTTTGCCGGAAGCCTCACCTACGCCGTGCCGTTTGCGCGCGGATTCACGGGCGCGCCCCGCACTCTGCTCGACGGCTGGCAGTTCAGTGCTCTGCTGGCCGTCAACTCCAGCACTCCATTCACGGTCTACGACTCGGCCAATGTCTCCCTGCAGGCGCCGCACCCCGGTGTTTCAGGCATGTTCGGCGACCGGCCGAATGTGACCGGGAACCCGAACCAAGGGGCGCCGCGCAAGGTTTCGCAATGGGTGTCGCCCTCCGCGTTTCAGCGGCTCGATCCGGTTGCGAACGCCGGGCAGTTCGGAGACGAGGGGCGCAACAGCGTCGATGGACCTGCCTATGGCAGTCTCGACGCCTCGCTCGACAAGACTTTCACGTTCAGCGACAAGACAAAAGTACAGTTCCGCGCTGAGAGCTTCAACGTTTCCAACCACGTCAACTTCATTCCGCCTGTTTTCGACATGAACTCGCCCGCATTCGGGCAAATCACGGAGGCGCAAGCTCCTCGCGTGATTCAATTCGCTCTGAAGATACAGCGGTGACAAGGCGATAGAGCCCGCAGAGCCGCATTGATGTCGGGCTGCGGCTCTGTCTTCGCCCCATGGACGGGGTGCCACATCAACCGTTCGGTGGAGACCACTTCTCATCTGCCTGCGGGCAGATGCAGGGCTTAGTCGAAAGCTTATAGAATTGTTAGCGCGATGCTTCCCCGCCTCTTCGCCGATCGAATTCTGCGCCTTGTCAGCAGTGTTTTGCTGATGGGTGCGATGGCCTGTGCCGTTATGGCGTGGCGGACACGGACGGCCTATGCGGTCGACGATCCGGCTGCGCAACGTGCGCAATACTCGCAGGACGTTACGTCGCATTACAACTTCCGATTTGGCGCGGACAAGCCGTTTCTTCCTTCCAATGCCACGACGGATACGGGAGAGTTCATCGATCCGAACAGCTTTCTCACAGCAAAATACTGCGGGCATTGTCACCAGGCGGCATATGCGCAATGGCGGCAATCGGCCCACGCGAACTCATTTCGAGCTCCCTGGTACGTCAAGAATGTGAACCTGCTGATCCACGGAAAAGGGATTGAGTATGCCCGCCATTGCGAAGGGTGTCACAACCCTATTGCCCTGACGTCCGGGGCGATGACCCAGAATTCTCCGGTGAATCGCAAGTTCGACGCGGACGGAATTACGTGCTCGGTTTGCCATTCCATTCAGAAAGTGGACACGCGCGGCACGGGCAGTTACGTGATGGGCGTACCGGCAGTGCTGGTGGACGCCGACGGCAAACCAATCTACGGCGAGGTTTCCGACAAGGAGATTCTGGCTCATCTCGATCGCCATTCTCAAGCTGTGATGAAGGACTTCTATCGCACCAGCGAGTTCTGCGGCGCTTGCCATAAGGCTGCTTTGCCCAAGATGTTGAATGGCTACAAGTGGCAGCGCGCCATTTTTCTCTACGATGAGTGGCAGCAGGCCTCCTTCGGCAAGCAAAACCCGCTCCCGTTTTACGTGAAGCCGCAGGTATCCACGTGCCAGACCTGCCACATGGCCGAGGAGACGATCGAGCAGCCGGATTATGGAGCGGAACAGGGCAAGCTGATGTCGCACCGCTGGCTGGGCGCGAATACTGTGCTATCGAAGTATTACGGCTACGATGAGCAACTGCAAAAGACCATTGCCTTTCTGCAGAATGGGGTTCTCAACGTCGATCTTTTCGGGATCGAGCGCAATGACGGCAAACTGATTGCGCCACTCGGAACCGAGCCCTTCGACATTGCCGCCGGGGATGTTCTGACCGTTTCCGTGGTGATCCAGAATAAAGGAATAGGGCACACACTCGTGCCTGAACAACGCGACTTTTACGAATGCTGGGTGGAGTTCCAGGCCAAGGATGCGGCCGGGAACACGCTAATGGATTCTGGCGCGGTCGGCCCGGACGGTGCGCTCGATCCCACGGCGCACAGCTTTACGAATCGGCTGGTGAACGTTCGCGGGACGTTGAACGATCTGCACCAGGTGTGGGACACGCGGGTGATCGCCTATAACAACACCATTCAGTCGGGCCGCTCACAGATTGTGCGCTACGAGTTCAAGGTGCCGGAGAATGCCGCCGGGCCGATCACCATCACCGCCAAGGTCAACTACCGCCGCTTTAATCAGCATTTCATCGACTTTGGCATGGGCAAGCACTACGAGTTGCCAGAGGTGGAGATAACATCGCGAACGCGAATGCTCGCGATCGGCTCCAATCCTGCCACGCCGCCAGATCCCGCGGACAATCCGGTGTGGATGCGATGGAACAACTATGGCATCGGATTGCTGGACGCGCAGCAGTACGCGGAGAGCGCGCGAGCCTTCGAGCAAGTGGCCCAGTTAGGCCCGGATTATGCGGATGCTTACACGAATGTCGCGATCGCGGACTTTTCGTGGCAGCGCTACGACGGTTCGCGGACCAATCTGGAGAAGGCGCTGCAACTTGCTCCGCACAACGCGCGCGCGCTTTACTATCTTGCGCTGGTTGACCGCATTCAAGGCCATCCGGACGCTGCAATTGCCGATTTGCTCGACGTGATTACGCAGTTCCCCCGCTCTCGCGACGCGCACCGGGAACTGGGCTTCTCGTTCTATCAACAGCACAAATATCAGGAGGCGCGGACCGAGTACGAGACCGTGCAGTCGATCGATCCCGATGACCTGGCCGCGCATTACATCCTTTCTATCGTCTATCGCCGCTTAGGCATGAAGGACGATGCGGCGCGCGAAGCTGCGGCTTTTGCCGACGAGAAAGACGATCCGACTGCGAACAGCTATGCGCTGGAGTTCCTCAGCAAGCATCCCGAGGTCACGTCGGAGAGCGTGCCATGGCATGTTCATAGCAACGTGACGCCAGACGGCAATGCTCATGGCGGCGGGACCGGTCAATGAGATTGCTGCTTTTCGTCGCTGCGTTTGTTCTGGCGTTTTCTTGCTTCGCGATTGCCTCATCCCGCAGCCAGCGGACGCACGGCGCTGCGGTCTTCAGCGCGAGCGGATGCCAGCACTGCCACAGCATAGGAGGCGTGGGCGGGCACAAGGGGCCCGATCTATCGGGAGTGGGAAGAAGGAAGTCCAAGGCCGAAATGCGGCAGCAGATCGTTTTCGGCAGTAAAGTGATGCCGGCCTTCGGAGACGATCTCGAGCCTGACGAACTCAAAGACCTGATTGCCTACCTGAAATCGTGCCGCCAGAAACCGGCGCCGACCCCACAAACGTCCGCTTCAAACTGACGCCGAGCCGGCCGACTCAAGCAGGGCAGCTGATTGCCGCGCGAAGTGCGTCGGCTACTTCTTTCTGTTGCTCCTCCGTGATGCGGTTGAAAAATGGAAGAGCGAGCGTGCGACGCGCGATGGACTCAGTGAGAGGGAACGAGCTGACGCCGGCCCCGCTCGAGGCGCGCCACGCAGGTTGCAGGTGGATAGGTGCGAAGTAGCGGCCCGTGGCGATGCCCTGCCGGAGAAGTGCGGCCTGCACTCGATCGCGGCCGACGCCTTCAGGCAGGCGAACGACATAGACAAACCAACTGAGCTCACGGCGCGGAAGTTGGAGAGGCGGACGTTCGAGACCGGGCACATCCGCGAGAAGGGCATCGTAACGCACGGCGGCCTGACGGCGGAGAGCGAGGATATCATCGATTCGCTGCAACTGAACGCGGCCGAGAGCGCACGCCAACTCCGAAAGCCGATAGTTATAGCCCGGCTCGGCGTGGTCGAGCCAGTCGACGTGTGAATCGCGGCCCTGATTTCTGAGGCGGCGCAAGCGTGCGGCGTGCGCTGGATTGCCAGCCAGCACCGCGCCGCCCTCACCTGTGGTGATCTGCTTGTTGGGGTAGAAACCGAGAACTGCGAGATCGCCGAAGCTGCCGGCGATGCGCCCATCGAAACGCGCACCGATGGCCTCGGATGCATCCTCAATCAAGGCCAAATGATGGCGATTCGCAAAATCCTTGAGGATATTCATTTGCGCGGGGATGCCGAACGTATGAACTGCAAGGATGGAACGCGTGCGCGGAGAGATGGCGTGCTCCACGGCAGCGGGGTCAAGATTGAGCGTGACGGGATCAATCTCGACAAGGACAGGCGTGGCGCGCACCTGGA
>CAZANC010000285.1:0-4562 GCA_964486495.1 uncultured Occallatibacter sp. | reverse complement strand
CTGAGACGCTTGGCGTCCCTCCCGACAAAGTCGTCGACGTCATGGCCCTGCGCGGAGACTCGGTCGACAACATTCCCGGCGCGCCCGGCATCGGCGACAAGGGTAGCGTCGAGCTGATCAAGGAATTTGGCACAGTCGAAGCCGTGCTCAACCGCGCTGCCGAAGTCAAGCGCAAGGCATACCGCGAATCGCTCGAGCAGAATCGCGACACGGTTCTGCTATCGAAGGAACTTGTCACCATCGACACCCATGTGCCGCTGCCGCTGGATCTGGCCGCGATGGAAACCCAGCCGCCCGACCTTGAGGCCTGCCGCATGCTGTTCACCGAGCTCGAGTTCACATCGATGCTGCGCGACCTTGCTCCCGCGGAGGGCGGAGTCGCGGTTGAGCTCGTTGATGAACCGAGCGTCGAGCAGGCCGCCGCCTTTTACGCCGCCGCCCGTGAGCACGGATTCGCCTTTGCGCTCGATGCAGTAGAGCCTTCCGACGACGAATCGGATGACGAGCAGCCGCCGCCGCTGTCACTGCTTGACGTTGCAGAAGCCGCCGAGAAGAAGATCCACTTCTACGTGGGAGTATGCGCCGAAACCGGTCGCGCGCTCCGCTTGCCGCTTACACCCGAACTCCGCGCGCTCCTCGAAGACGCCGCCGTGCCCAAACGCGTCCACGATTGGAAGCTGGCGCTGCACGTCCTCGGCGACATGGGTGTTGAATTGCGCGGCTCCGTAGATGACACCATGCTTCTTTCTTACGCGCTCAATCCCACCCACGCCACGCAGTCCTTGGCCGATGTAGCCGCCCGGAACAATCAAGCGCCGCCGTTCACTCTGCCCGCTGCAGCTGCGGCCATTCTTGCGCTGGCTCCTTCGCTGCGCGATGAAGTCGACAAGACGGGCCTTTCGCGCGTCTACGCTGAGATCGATCTGCCGTTGGCGCCAGTGCTCTATCACATGGAAAATGCAGGCGTGCGCATCGATACAACTGCGTTGAACAGTCTTTCGGACAAGTTCAGCGGCGAATTGACCCGCGTCGGCGAGCGCATCTTCGAGTTGGCCGGTGAGCGCTTCAATATCAACTCTCCCAAGCAACTCGGCATCGTACTTTTCACAAAATTGGGCCTGCCTGCTCCGCCCGCTCGCGGCAAGAACAAGGCTGTCTCCACTGCGGTGGATGTACTGGAATTCCTCTCCGACCAACACGATGTTCCTCGACTCGTTCTTGAGTATCGTCACTTGTCCAAGCTCAAATCGAATTACGTCGATGCCCTGCCGTTGCTCGCCGATGCCGATTCGCGGGTCCATACATCATTTCAGGCCGCCGCCACGTCCACCGGCCGCCTCTCGTCGGTCAATCCGAACTTGCAGAACATTCCCGTGCGCACGGAGCTGGGGCGCGAGATTCGCGCCGCATTCACAGCAGCACCGGGCACGCAACTGCTTTCGGCGGACTACTCTCAGATCGAGCTGCGTCTGCTTGCCCACTTCAGCGGCGATCCGCTGCTGATTCGCGCCTACGCTGAAGGCATCGATATCCATACCCTCACAGCCAGCGAAGTCTTTGGTGTCTCCGTCGAAACCATGGACAAGGTGACCCGCAATCGAGCAAAGGCCGTGAACTTCGGCATCGTCTACGGAATCTCTGCTTTCGGCTTGGCCGCTCAGCTCGGTATTCCGCAGGCCGAGGCGAAGGCCTACATCGAGCGGTACTTTGCGCGCTATCAGGGTGTGAGAGCGTTTATTGAACGAACCCTCGCCCAGACCCGCAGGGATGGTTCCGTGCGTACCATGTTTGGACGCCTACGGCCGATTCCTGACATTGAGAGCCGCAATCCGAATCAGCGCGGATTCGCCGAGCGCACCGCGATCAACACCCCTCTTCAAGGCACCGGCGCCGACCTCATCAAATTGGCGATGATTTCACTCGACCGCAAGCTGACTGAGAGAAAGCTCAAAACGCGTATGGTCCTGCAGGTCCACGATGAACTCCTGTTTGAAGTGCCTCGCGACGAAACCGACGAAGCTGCGGCTCTGGTCCGGGCGGAGATGCAGGGAGTCGTGGAATTGAAAGTCCCACTCGTCGCCGATCTGTCGTTTGGGCCAAACTGGCGAGACCTGAAGTAAGCCCCGCTCGGAGTTGAATGGGATCGAATCATTCAACCCTTCACCTCGCGGGCATTAGGGCATTGACGCACAGGTACCCGTTTCCGCACCTCCTCCAAAATATCCCTTGCATACTTATGCGCATCCGGCGTATATTTATTCAAGCGCGGTTTCCGCTCTGCGGACCGCGCCTTTGATTTGCCGCATAAGGTATCGGTGCCTCAGGAATGAACGTCCAACGCCTCAATGTAATTCGCGATGTGCTGGCCAGTTCGCCGGTGGCGAGCCAGGATGAGCTGCGCCGCAAACTGCGCCGTCGCGGCATTCACGTGACGCAGGCCACGCTTTCGCGGGACATTCACCAGCTTCGCCTGTCAAAGGGCCCCGGCGGTTACTCGCTCCCCAATGGACACAGCGCGCCTGCAATCGCGGCAGCTGCAGAAGAAGATCAACCGCCCTCCCTCAATGAAATGATCGACAGCTTTGGTCTGCGCGTCCGCCAGGCGATGAATCAAGTGGTCTTGAACACGGTCATGGGCGGCGCGCAACCGGTTGCAGCGGCTCTCGACCGTCAGGAGTGGCCGGAAGTCGTCGGCACCATCGCCGGCGATGACACAGTTTTAGTAATTTGCACGGATTCGCGCCACGCGACCGAAGTGGAAACACGGTTAAGGACAATGCTGGACGTATGACGAAGACTTTACAAACCGCGGTTGTGGGAGTGACTGGGTACGCTGGAGCTGAGTTGGCGCGACTGCTGTTGCATCATCCCCGCCTGTCGGGAAGGCCGCCGGTTTTTGCCGGACGCGTGGACGCCAGGGACCAGGCGCGAGGCGGAGTTTCGCTTACAGAGATTCACCCCCAACTAGCAGACAGCAACGGTAGCGCCAGCTTGAAACTCGAGGCCTTTACATGGGAACTTCTTGCCGAGCGCGACGTTGACGTTTTGTTTCTCGCCACTCCGCACGAGCAATCGCGCGAGTGGGTCCCTGAAGCACTCAAGCGTGGGCTGCGCGTCATTGATCTGAGCGCCGCATGGCGACTGACCGAGGCAGCCAATCGCGCCGTTTATGCATTCGGTGATGAAGGAACCGAACTCGCCGCATTCACCCAGGCGCAGGCCGTCTACGGCATGCCCGAGCTGCATCGCAAACAGATTGCGTCTGCGAAGCTGGTCGCTAATCCTGGCTGCTACGCAACCTCGATAATTCTGGCGCTGAAACCTCTCGTCGCAGCGGGCCTTATCGATCTCGAGCATGGAATTGTGGCCGACGCGAAGAGCGGCGTCAGCGGTGCCGGTAAGGCGGCCACGGCCAGAACACATTTCATGTATGCGGCGGACAATCTTTCCGCCTACAGCGTGTTTGCGCATCGCCATACCGGCGAAATACTGGAGGAGATCGGCGTTTCGGGCTGCCAGATTGTCTTTACGCCGCACCTGTTGCCGATTCCGCGCGGAATTCTATCGACGATTTATGTGCACTTCACGAAGGCGCAGACGCATGAGAGTGTAGCGCGGGTGTATCACAAGTTTTTTGCAGGCAGCCCAATGGTGCGGCTCTACGAAAAGGCGCTGCCGCAGATTCAGTACTCCGTACGGACAAACTACGCGGACATCGGATTTCAACTCGATGCCGGCGGCAAGCGCGCGGTCATCATCAGTTGCCTCGACAATCTTCTGAAAGGCGCTTCCGGCCAAGCGGTTCAGAATCTGAACGTGATGCAGGGCTGGCCCGAGTCGGAGGGTCTCCTATGAAACTCGCCGCGGAGAACCTGAAATGAAGTACGTCGTCAAACTCGGTGGCGCTGGCCTTGAAGACCCCAGGCTGCTCGAAGGTTGCACGCGAGCCATCGCCGAACTGGCGCGTGACGGCAATCAGGTAGTCGTTGTCCACGGAGGCGGCCTGCAGTTGACCCGGATGCTCAAGGCACTGGGCAAGCGGAGTGAGTTTATTGACGGCCTGCGCGTCACAGACGCGGAGACTCGCGATGTCGCGCTGATGGTCTTTGCCGGCCGCGTGAACAAAGGCCTCGTCGCTGCTCTGGGCGCGCTTGGTCAACCGGCGGTCGGCCTCTCCGGCGGCGACGGATTGCTCTTTCGCGCGCGCAAAAAGCGCACATCGCCCGATCTTGGCTTCGTCGGCGAGATCGCCGCGAGCGACCCCCGCTGGATTGAAGCCGTTTGGCAGTTGAATGGCGTTCCGGTTCTTTGCTCCATGGCCCTCGGATTCGACGGCGAGTACTACAACATCAACGCTGACGAGATGGCTGCGGCCTGCGCCATAGCCTGCCACGCCGACGCGCTGGTGTTTCTCACTGACGTTCCCGGCGTAAAGGGAGCCGACGGCGAGGTTTTGCGCTGGCTTTCAATCGATCAAATCGCGGAGATGGTCAAGAGCGCGGTGATCTCCGGCGGCATGCTGCCTAAGCTTAGCGCGTGCCGCGAGGCGCTTCTCAACGGTG
>CAZANC010000284.1:0-4564 GCA_964486495.1 uncultured Occallatibacter sp. | reverse complement strand
CCGATCTGCGCAAGTTGATGGGCGCCACCAATCCCGCCAACGCCGAAGAGGGAACTATCCGCAAGAAGTTCGCTCAATCTCTTCAGGAGAATGCTATCCACGGCTCCGACGCAAAGGAAACCGCGGCCTTCGAGATCGCCTATTGGTTCGCCGGCTACGAGCTGATCTAGCCAGCGACACTGACGTTCGGGCTTGCTCACGGAGGATGGATCGGCTATGGCCGCAAACGACCACCAACTCGCTCGGCTGTTCCTCGATTCCTCGCGGACACAGCTTCTCGCGCAGTATTTGCCGCGGCTCAGGGAATGCGTCGCGCCTCTCACCGCCGAGCAAGTCTGGTGGCGGCCCAACGATGCCTCGAACAGCATCGGAAATCTACTGCTCCATCTCGACGGCAACGTGCGCCAATGGCTGGTTACGGCATTCAACAGCAATGACGACGAGCGCAACCGTCCGGCCGAGTTCGCTGCGCAGAGCGGTCTCTCAGCCGCCGACCTGCTCGCCCGCCTCGGCGCTACGCTTGACGAAGCTGCCAAAGTCCTCGAGCGCCTCACCGTAGACGAACTGCTCGCGCCCTACGAAATTCAGGGCTACCATACACGGGGCCTCGACGCTATCTACCATGTCGTCGAGCACTTCGGCATGCATTACGGCCAGATCCTGTACATCACCAAGAGCATGCTTGCTAAAGACCTCGGCTTCTATAAAGAATTGAATAAGACCGGCCGCGCTTCGTGAAAGCTCCGCGTTGCCGGATTCAAGGACGTCGGGCGACGGCCACGCGGGGAATGCCTTGCAAGTCGCAAGTGAATTCGATCCCGGTGAACCCGGCGCCGGCGAGGAGTGCCTCGACCGCCGGCTGCTGGCCGAAGCCGATCTCAAGCGCCAGATAGCGCTCGTGAAAGAGCGCGTCAAACGCAGCGGGAATCAGCCGGCGATAGATTGCCAGGCCGTCGGCTCCAGCAAACAGCGCCCGCGCCGGTTCGAAGTCGCGCACTTCAACCGAAAGCGAATCGCGATCGGCCTCCGCCACATAAGGCGGATTCGAAATGACGAGATCGAAGCGCCGGCCGGCAATTGGCGTCAGCAGATCGCCTGCGCGGAAGGATGCGCGAGCCTCTACCCCATGGCGTTTCGCGTTGGTTCGCGCCACTCTCAGAGCCGGTGCGGCGACGTCCGTCGCATGAATATCCGCGGCGGGCAGGCTGCTAGCCAGTGCCACGGCAATCGCTCCCGATCCGGTGCCTACGTCCACGATGCGCTGCTGCTTGAACCCGCGCGCAAGCTCGATCGCCTTTTCCACCAGGTGCTCGGTCTCCGGCCGTGGGATCAGCACGTCGTGATTGACCTTGAAACTTAACCCGTAGAACTCCGCTTCGCCCGTGATGTATTGGATCGGCTCGCCGGCGCGCCGGCGTTCGACCCATGCGCGAAAATCAGCAGTCGAATGTGCCGGCAGGGTCTCGTGTCCGTGCGCAATCATCCAGGCAAGGTTTGTGTCCGGCGCATCCTCTCTCAGCGCGCAGAGCAGCAGCGTCTCTGCATCGCGGCGCGCGCGCTCCGCGTGCGGCCCCTCAACCAGCGAGCTTTCTGCCTCGGCCAGCAGGATGCGAATTGTCTCTGAGTCACCTGGGTTCGGCTGCATAAGAAGCGGACGCTCGCCCTAAACAGGATAGCGTTCAAGCTCGATGCACTGGCGGGCCACCGCCCGGCTCAACGCCACCGCATTCCCGGGAGTAGCCCGGGCCAGCCGCCGCAGAATGGCCAGCTGCGTACTCAGCGCGTCGCCTTCGCCGCAGGCCGCAAGCACCCGCCGCGCCGCCTGTTCCGCCAGCGCAATGGCTTCATCCGCCAAAAGGCCCGTCATGGCCGCCGCAACCTCAGCCGAGCTGCGTCCCGTGCGTGCCATCTTCTGCGCGCGCACCAGCGCCGACTCCAGCGCATACGCCTGGCTGATCATGTCGGCCAGGTCGGCCATAATCTCCTGCTGCTCTTCCAGGCCTGTCATAAACCTCTGGCTGGCCACGCCCGCCGCGAACAGCGCCATTTTCTTCACCGCGGCCAGCACCGCCGTCTCGTGCGCCAGCGGCTGGCCAGCATCCGCATCGCCGCCGAACGTGGGCGGCTCCATCACTTCTTCCATCACGCGCTTGATCGCCGCCAGCAGCGGCAGCTTCCCGCTCATCGCGCGTTTCATCATCCATCCCGTGATGATCAGCCGGTTGATTTCGTTCGTTCCTTCGAAGATGCGATTAATCCGCGCGTCACGGTACGTCCTCTCCGCCGGATACTCTTCCACGTAACCGAATCCACCCATCGTCGCGATCAGTTCGTCCGCAACCAGCGTGAGCATCTCCGAGCCGTAGACCTTCAAAATGGAGCACTCCACGGCGTATTCCTCAATGCTCCGCGGAACATCGACGGCCTGCGCGAGCCCTTCGCTGCCAGGCCCAGCGAGCTTTGCGTCAATCAGGCCGGCCGTGCGGTACACCATGCTCTCCGCCGCATACAATTGCGCTGCTGCCGATGAAATCTTGCGCTGGATCAGGCCAAACTCGGCGATTGACTTGCCGAACGCGCGGCGATCTTTCGCGTACTTAATCATTGCGGCCAGCGCGTGCCTTGCCCCGCCAACGCAGGCCACTCCAAGCTTGAATCGGCCCACGTTCAGCACGTTGAACGCAATGTGGTGGCCCTTGCCGGCCTCGCCCAGCAGATTTTCTTTTGGAATCCGGCAATCCTGCAGGATCAAAGGACATGTCGACGAGCCGCGAATTCCCAGCTTGTGCTCCTCGGCGCCCACAGTGAGTCCCGGCGTGTCGCGCTCGATCAGGAACGCGGAAAACTTCTCGCCGTCAATCTTTGCGAAGACCGTGTAGAGCCCCGCAGTACCCCCATTGGTCAGCCACTGCTTCTCGCCGTTCAGAATGTAGTGCGAGCCGTCCGCGGTGAGCGTCGCGCGGGTGCGAATGTTCATGGCGTCCGAACCCGAGCTCGCTTCAGACAATCCATACGCGCCAATCCACTCGCAACTCGCGAGTTTGGGCAAGTAGCGCTGCTTCTGCTCTTCGGTCCCATACCACACCAGCGGTAAGGTGGCGATGCCGATGTGCGCGCCGAACGCTGTCGAAAAGCTGGCCAGTACAGAGATGTGGTCGGTGATCAGCGTCGAGCCCACCTTATCCATCCCCAGCCCGCCGTGCTCCTCGGGAACGTCGACCGCGGTGAACCCCAGCTCGGCGGCCTTGCGCAGTATCGCCGGCATTGCGCCCGGCTCTTTTCGCTCGATCGCCGGCACGCGCGGCAAAATTTCTTCGCGCGCGAATCTCTCCGCGGTGGCCGCGATCTGGCGCTGCTCCTCGCTCAGATCTTCAGGGGTGAAAATCTCATCCGGCGTGCGCGATTCGAGCAAAAAGCTGCCGCCCGCGGCGGCAACAATGGGGGAAACAGCGATAGCGTCCATTGGCTTCAGGGGCCTCCTTGCAATACGTCCCCGACAGGCGAGCCTAATGCGCCAACCTTACGCCAGCGCCTTAAGTCTCCGCAACCCGACGCTATCGCCTGGACCTAGCGCGTCGACTCGAACAGGAACCACGCGCGCCGTTCTGCTTCGTCGATCCACACTTCGATCAAACTCGTGGTCGCGTAGTCGTTGGCATCGGACGCGACCTGGTGCGCCTCGCGCAGGCTATGCGCCAACGCTTTGTTGTCGGCCTGGAGTTCCTCCAGCATGCCGTGCGCCGGAACAAACTCGTAGTCGTTGTCGACGATGCGCTGCAACCGCGCAATCTGCCCGATGGAGCGAATCGTCTGCCCGCCAATCTTGCGCACGCGCTCGGCAATATCGTCGCTGATTTTGAAGATCTGATCGGCCTGCTCGTCGAGCAGCAAATGATAATCGCGGAAATGCGGTCCGCTCATGTGCCAGTGAAAGTTCTTGGTCTTGATGTAGAGAGCAAAAACGTCCGCCAGAAGCGGATTCAGCGCATCTGTCAATTCCTTCACCTGCTCAGGCGTGAAGTCATCCGGATTGCTTGTCTTGGCCGCCTTATTTGATTCGGTTGCGTGGGTTGGCATGAAACCTCCATCGCCGCAAACGGGTATCCGCTCACCTTAAACCGGAGCTTGGCGTCTGGGCAATACACCAGTTGGATGCGGGCTCGCGAATAATGGTTCGCGCAATTCTAACTGTGGAAATCGGAAGTTGTTCAGATCTTCACAAAAGCAGAAAGGGCGCCTGCGGATACGCCGCCTGCGCCCTTTCTGCCGGACTATATATATATTCCCCGTGCTTACACCTTCACCGCCGGGTGCGCTGCGTAGTGCAGCAGAACGGCGACCGCGCAGCTCACCAGCCGTGTTTCTGCCGAATCCGCCCGGCTGGTCAGTATCGTAGGCACGCGCGCGCCCAGCACGATCCCGGCCAGTTGCGCTCCGCCCAGGTATTCCAGTTGCTTGGCCAGCATGTTGCCGCTTTCGAGGTCGGGCACAACCAGAATGTCGGCCTGGCCCGTCACCGGCGAAACCAGTTTCTTGATCTGCGCCGCCTTCTGGCTCACCGCTG
>CAZANC010000283.1:0-4567 GCA_964486495.1 uncultured Occallatibacter sp. | reverse complement strand
AATACATCAGCTACTACCACCCGGTGGATTACATCCGCTCGCTCGCCCAGGCCTACGAGCGCGAGGAGTCGCCTGCGGCGCGTGACGCGATGGCGCAAATCCTTATCAATAGCCGCATGTGCGCCGAGGGCCATCGCCCCGTCTGCCAGGACACGGGCATCGTGAACGCCTTCGTCAAACTGGGCATGGATGTGCGCTTCGAGCCGGGGCCCGGCGAGGAGCCTCTCAATTTGCAGGAAATGATCGACGCCGGCGTCCGCCGCGCCTATCTCGATCCCGACAACAAGCTGCGCGCGAGCCTCCAGGCCGATCCCGCCGGCAAGCGCACGAACACCAAAGACAACACGCCCGCCGCCGTCTTTGTCGAAGTCGTGCGCGGCTCGACGGTCGAAGTCACCGTCGCGGCCAAGGGCGGAGGGTCTGAAGCAAAAGCCAAGTTCGTCATGCTCAATCCCAACGATTCGGTCGTCGACTGGGTTTTGAGGACGGTGCCCACGATGGGCGCCGGCTGGTGCCCGCCGGGAATTTTGGGCATCGGCATCGGCGGCACGGCGGAGAAGGCCATGCTCCTGGCCAAGCAATCGCTCATGGACCCCATCGACATTCAGGACCTCATCGCGCGCGGCCCCAAAACCACCGCCGAAAAACTTCGCGTGGAGCTTTATGACAAGGTCAATCGCCTGGGCATCGGCGCGCAGGGACTGGGCGGCCTGACCACCGTGCTCGACGTGAAGGTGGTCGACACGCCTGCGCACGCAGCTAATTTACCGGTAGCGATGATCCCCAACTGCGCCGCCACGCGCCACGCGCACATTGTGCTCGACGGCTCCGGCCCTGTCTATCTCGATCCGCCTCCGCTCGACGCCTGGCCGAAGCTGACCCATGACGTTTCGGGAGCGCGCCGCGTCAACCTCGACACCGTCACGCGCGCCGAAGTCGCAACATGGAAGCTGAGCGAAGTGCTGCTACTCTCTGGAAAACTGCTCACCGGCCGCGACGCCGCGCACAAGCGCATGAGCGATATGCTCAACCGCGGCGAAAAGCTCCCCGTCGATCTCCAGGGCCGCTTCATCTACTACGTTGGTCCTGTGGACCCGGTGCGCGAAGAGGTCGTCGGCCCCGCCGGACCCACCACCTCCACGCGCATGGACAAGTACACGCGCCAGATGCTCTCTGAAACCGGCCTCCTCGGCATGGTGGGCAAGGCCGAGCGCGGCCCTGAGGCCATCGCCGCCATTCGCGAGTTCGGCGCGGTGTACCTGATGGCCGTCGGTGGCGCAGCGTACCTGGTCTCGAAGGCGATTTACGGCTCGCGCCTCGTGGCCTTCGAAGACCTCGGCATGGAAGCTATTTTTGAATTTGACGTGAAAGACATGCCCGTCACCGTGGCCGTGGATTCGAAAGGCACCAGCGTGCACCAGACCGGCCCCGCCGAATGGCAGCAGCGCATCGCCGGCATCCCAATCCTGCAATAAGCCCCGAAGCGGCTCAGTTCCACGCTCCTCGGCGTCTCAAGATTGAGACGTCGCGCACCAGATTGGGCAATGTCCGGCGACAGATAAGCTGCCAAGCTGCTAAGCTGCAAAAACTGTGATGAGGTTCTGGTTTCTCGCGCTCTGTGCTGTGTTTTCTTTAGGTAGCATCTGCGCACAAACAACCGGCTGGCAGCCGTCGCCGGGACACACGCAGATCCCAATTTGGCCGGTGGAACCACCAGACTCGAGGCCCGCCGCGGGGCCGGAGGCCACAAAGACTGACGCCAGTGACTTGGTTGACGGCAAGCCGTGGACTTATGTCGAGAACGTCACGACTCCCACGATGACGGTCTATGCGCCGACCGGCACAAACACCGGCGCCGCGGTTGTGGTTTTTCCTGGCGGCGGCTATCAGATTCTTGCTATCGATCTTGAGGGCACCGAGTTCTGCGACTGGCTGACGCAAAAGGGAATCACGTGCGTGCTGCTCAAATACCGCGTAACCGACGTGGGGCCCTATCCGAAATCGGGACCCTATCCGGAGTCGCCGATGGCGCTTGAAGACGCGCAGAGGGCGCTCGGACTCGTCCGCTTTCACGCGGCGGAATGGCACATCGATCCGCACAAGATCGGCGTGCTGGGATTTTCCGCTGGCGGACATCTGACGGTGGCAATGAGCGTCCACTTTGACAAGCGTCTCTATCCGGCAGTCGATGCGGCCGACCAGGTCAGTTGCCGCCCGGACTTCGCTGTAGCCATTTATCCGGGCCATCTGTCCCGCTCGGCGGCGGAGTACGATGCCGGGTTCGGCGCGACGACGTTTGCGCTTCCCCCGCCCGATCCGCTCTCGATGGCCGACGAGAATCTCGGCCTGAATCCCGACATTCACGTCACCAGCGAGACGCCGCCGACATTCCTATTGCAGGCCGAGGATGACCACATCGATAGCGTGTACGACTCGCTGGCTTATTACTTCGCGCTCAAGAAAGCCGGCATTCCGGCGGAGATGCATTTGTACGCCGAGGGCAATCACGCATTCGGGCTGCGGCCGACGAAGCTTCCCATTACCGCATGGCCTCAATTGGTCGAAACCTGGCTGGGAACGATCGGCATGATTTCAGAGTCGTCGCCGGACACGCGATCTAACTAGCCGCTAACCCCGCTAGCTCCGCTAACGCCGCTGCTTTCTCACGCATGCGTCAAATACCCCATCCCATCCAAAACACCGCGCATGAACGCAAAGCTCTCGATCACACCGGGCATCGGATCGTCGGCGTGAATCTCGTATTCGAGATCGATGAATCCCTGGTAGCCGATCTTGATCAGAGCCTCGAACATCTCGCGGAACGGCAGGATACCTTCGCCCACGGGAACCTGGCTTTCTTTGCTCGAAAAACTCGTCAGGTCCTTCACGTGCATGTCGTAAAGGCGCGGCCCCGCGGCGTGGATCGCTTCAACCAGGTTCGTTCCGGCGCGCGCGGCGTGGCCCACGTCAATGCAGCAGCCGATGCGGGAATCCATGCCCCTGACCACCTTGAGCACATCGAACGGCGACGGGTAGAGCTTGTCCTCGGGTCCATGATTGTGGATCGCAATGCGAATGTCGTATTCGCGCACAAACTTCTCGATCCGCGGCAGAGTCGTTGGCGCAGGATCGCCGGCCACGATCACGCGAATGCCCGCGCGCTTGGCGTACTCGAACTTCGAGCGAATGTCGTCGTCATCGTCCTTGGGGAAGGCAATCGTTCCGGCGGCGTGGAGCTTGATGCCCGCGGCCGCGTAGTCGGTCAAGGCCTGCGCCTCGAGCGTGGGATCCATCGGAAGATGGTCCTTCACGTCCTTGCAATTCAGAGCAGTGAGGTTGAGCTGCTTCATGAAGCCGATCAAGTCGGCGCGTGCGAAGTTGCGAAACGTGTAGCTGGCCACGCCGAGGCTGAGCGGCGAAAACTTGCCCGATGCCGGAATCGCTTCCGCACCTGCTTGCGCAACGCCCATCAGCGCCGGAACAACTCCTGTTGCGGCAAAGCCAGCAGCAACCGCACCCGACTGCACAAATTCACGACGAGAAAAACTGTTTTTCATAGCGAACTTTCTTCTTTCACCGGTCAACCAGGTCGGTCAATTCAAAAACGTCAGACCTGGCACGGACAACTGATCCCTGTTCCCTAATCACTGCTCCCTGTCTCTCTTACTGCTTTCCCCACCGGTAGACCAGGCCGCCGGTGAACCCGCGGCTTGACTGAACCGTCGACCCAAAGCCGGTAAAGAAATACTCAGGCGCAAGTTTCAATGCGATGTTCGGAGACACGTTGAGCTCTCCGATCACGCTCACGCTGGCGGCGAAGGTATCGGCGGTTGGATAAAGGCCGAGATCGGCGGGTGGAATTCCATTCGTGTCGCCTGAGAAATTTCCGTGCGCCCAGCCGCCCATCGCGCGCCCGGCGATCGAGAACTTCGGCTGCAGGTAGAAGCGATACACAGGACCGCCGATCAGGTCGTACTGGCTGATGGCCGGCCGCGTGAAGCGGCCTTGGCTATAGGGATTCACGCCCACGAAGGCTGTTCCGTAGTAGCCGCGGCCGACAAGCGTAAAGCCCAGCCGCTCGTTCGAAAATCGCGTCAGGCCCGTCTCCCATGCATAGTAGGTGAGCCGCTGCAATGATGGCCCCGGCTTGAAGCGCAGGTAGCCCGTGTCCATGTACGATTCCCACTTGTGGTCGTAGGCGTCGTGGATGGCCGTGGAGCGGCGCTGCGCGCGCCTCTGGCGAATGCGCTCTTGAACGCTGATCTGTCCCTGGGTCTCGCCCGACGCCTGGGCCGCGTCGCCGGAAGGCTGATTCTGCGCCAAGGTCTGGTTCTGATCTGGCGTCGCGCTGGACGGCGTTGGATTCGATGATGAGCTGCTCGAGCTTTGCGCCTGAACGGCGAGCGTCGCCGGCAAACTGAGCGCCAGCAAAATTGCAAAACGGCGGAATGAGACCATCGGGTTCGGATTTCCTCCAAGGGAGTGCGAAAGCACGCGCGCTGACCAGCCCAAATCTGGATTTTGAACGTCCGCCGCGGCGGATTCGCTTCCCATGTTTCGTGCCTTG
>CAZANC010000282.1:0-4568 GCA_964486495.1 uncultured Occallatibacter sp. | reverse complement strand
ACTTGTTTGGGATTGGCGGCGATCACCTCGTCAATCAGCTTTTCAAGAGCCGCGGCGTCGGTAATCTGCTGTGGTTTCTCGCGCTCATAGACAGGGCCGAAGTCTTCACCGGTTTCAAAACTCACATCGAAAAGCTGCTTCAATTGCTTCGAGCTGATCTTGCCTTCATCGAGCAGGTCGGCGGCACGCACAATACCGGCCATGGTTACCGGAGATTGATCCAGCTCGAGGCCCAATGTTTTCAGGCGTCCGCCTACTTCGCTCAGGAGCACGTTGGCCACGCGCCGCGGACTGCGCGCTGTCTTTGCCGCTGCTTCGAAGCGGTCGGCAAACTCGCGCGAGGCGGTGAGCGTGTGCGCGTCCTGCACGCTCAACTCGTATTCGGCGATCATGCGCTTGCGCCGCGCCTCGGGCAGCTCCGGCAGCTCCGCGGCTCTTCTTTCAAGGAATTCGTGCGAAACGATCAGCGGCGGCAGATCCGGCTCGGGAAAGTAGCGGTAGTCGTGCGCCTGCTCCTTGGAGCGCATGGAGTAGGTGCGGCCCTCGTTTGCATTCCATAGCCGGGTCTCCTGCATCACGTGCCCGCCCGATTCGATCAACTCGACCTGGCGCTCGATCTCGTATTCAAGCGCGGTGCGAACGAACTTGAAGCTGTTGACGTTTTTCACCTCGGCTTTTGTGCCAAATTTTTCCTGGCCCACGGGACGAACGCTGACGTTCGCGTCACAGCGAAGCGAACCCTCCTCCATGTTGCAATCGGAGACGCCGGTGTAGAGCAGGATCTCTTTGAGGCGCGTGAGATATTCGAAGGCTTCGTCGGGCGTGCGAATGTCCGGCTCACTGACGATTTCGATGAGCGGCGTGCCGCAACGGTTCAAATCAAGATAGGTGCGCGTGGCCGAGTCGGCGAACCCCTCGTGCAGGCTTTTGCCCGCATCCTCCTCCATGTGCAGGCGGGTAATGCCGATGCGCTTCGTCAAACCGCCTGCAGCGGGAACATCGATCCAGCCGTGCTCGGCCAGAGGCTTGTCATACTGAGAAATCTGGTAGCCCTTGGGCAGGTCGGGATAGAAATAATTCTTGCGGGCGAAGACGGATTGTTCTCGCACCTGGCAGTTAAGCGCCAGCGCAGCCAGCGTGGCGAATTCGACGGCCTTGGCATTCGGGACAGGCAGCGCGCCTGGAAGCCCGAGGCAAACGGGGCAGATGTTGGTATTCGGGTCCGCACCGAAGTGATTGGCGCAACCGCAAAACGCCTTTGTGGCCGTGAGCAACTGCACGTGCACTTCGAGGCCGATGACGGGCTCGAATTTCGTCAGAGCGGCAGAAGGGACGGCTGTCGCGGGCATGTTTGGATTTTAGCGCGGAGGCGCGCGGGCGCCGGCCTTCGTGGCATGAGTGGCACTCACCAAGTGCGATTGCCTACAATCGGAAGCGCGTCGCGGGACGATTGGTTGGCAGCCGTCCGCGGCGATGTGGAACCGATTGGAGCACTCTCGTGAATCGATGGAAGCTTTGCAAAACTACTTTTTTCGCGGCGGCCCTGGCCGTGTTCCTTGCCGTTGTCCCGCTGAAAGCCCAGGCGCCCGCAAGCCCTTCCCAGGCCCCAGCACCTGCAGCGCAACCAGCGCCCGCGGCGCAGACCTCGCCGTCAGGGCACCCCAACAATGACTATTGGAGCGATCACGACAAGCAATTACTGACGGACTTTGGCGGGCTTGAGCGCTTCAAGGAGGCTAACGCAATGCTGACTGCGCCGCAGCCGGGCGAGAACCGAGTGGTCTTCATGGGCGACTCGATCACACAGGGATGGAAGCTGGATGAATCGTTTCCGAGCAAGCCCTATATCAACCGCGGGATCGGCGGGCAGACCACTCCGCAGATGGTGGTGCGGTTCCGGCAGGACGTGATCGATCTGAAGCCCAAGGTTGTTGTGATTCTGGCGGGGATCAACGACATTGCTGGGAACACGGGGCCGATGACGCTTGAGCAAACGGAAGGAAACATAGCTTCCATGGCCGAACTGGCCACGGCGAACGGGATTCGCGTCGTGTTGTGCTCGGTGCTTCCGGCGTTCGATTTTCCGTGGGCGCCGGGACTGACGCCCGCACCCAAGGTTTTGGAAGTGAACGCGTGGATGAAAAAGCAAGCCGCGGAAAAAGGCTATGTGTACGTGGACTACTACTCGGCGATGAGCGACGAACGCGGAGGACTGCCAGCCACACTCAGCAAGGACGGCGTGCACCCGCTGCCGGCGGGGTACGCGATCATGACGCCGCTGGCGGAAGCAGGGATCGAGAAGGCGTTGAAATAAAGTGAGATCATGGGTCAGAGATCAGAGACCATGGATCAGGGATCAGGGATCAGGGATCAGGGATCAGAAAATACTTTACGAGCCAACGTCCTGGTTGATTGCTGAAAAATGGGCCGCGCCGAGGCATGCAGTTCGAACGAGCGCCCCTACACGGAGAACGACGTGCCGCAGCCGCAGGAGCGCGCGGAGTTGGGATTGATGAAGTTGAAACCCTGGCGGATCAGCGTTTCTTCATAGTCGAGCGTCATGCCCTGCAGATAGACGAAGCTCTTGGGATCAATGAACACGCGGACGTCTTCAAAAGTGAAAATGCGGTCACGCTCGCGAGGATGCGCGTCGAAACCCACGGAATAAGACAGCCCGGAGCAGCCGCCGCCTTTGACGCCCAGGCGTAGCCCGCCCTCTTCCGGCGAGATGCCTTCCTTGGCGAGAATCACGCGGATGCGCGCCACCGCACTGGCGGTTAGGTTCAAGTCCACTGCGGGCGCCTGAGGAATTGTGGGCTGGGCTGCAGCTTCCGGCGAGGGAGTCGATCCGATGGTGACGACATTTGCCATAGTTTTGGTTTCGTTCAACAAACGTAGCTTGCTGCTTATTTGATTCGGCTGGAATGGATTCCGACTCTACTCTTCTGGGCCAGATGCCATTCTTCTTGACGCTGCGTTCGCTTCTGCCGCACATTGCTTGGACGATTTACAGCGTCAGTGAAACCAGCCCTTGCGCATCGGGGGCTTTCCCAGCCGCATGCTCCTGCTCAGCAAGGTCCTGAATACTGATGCTTTTCAGAACTCCGGCGATGGTTTCATTGACGCGCGCCAAGGGTTCCTTGATGGTGCAACTCGGGGTTAAATCGCAGGACTTTGCGCCCTTGAAGCAGGAGGTGATGAACAACGGCCCGTCGATAGCGTGGATCACCTCGAAAGCCGAGATTTGTCGCGCATCCCGGGAGAGCGCGTACCCACCGTTCATTCCGGCATGAGAGCGCAAAAGCCCAACCTTTGTGAGGCGCTGCAGAATCTTGGCCAGGAGCTGGGCCGGGATGCCGTAGGCGTCGGCGACGTCCTTGGCGCTCAAGGCAGGCGTCTCCGGGTGCTCGGCGAGGTACTTGAGCGCCATGAGCCCGTAATCCGCTTTTTTGGTGAGCTTTAGCATGAAATATGCGACTGGTTAGGTCCGTATTCAGTATACGTCCGCTTGAATTCGCCTTCAAGTCGAGGCTCGCCGGCTCAAAATACGGTTAGTTCCGGGCGTCAGGCCTCCGGATTCATCAAAAAATCGGTTTGCAATCGAGCAAAAGACGGCTACAATCTGGCGGAAAGAGCACCTATAGCCATTCCCGAGCAACCATACCCGAAAGCCAGCACTCCCAAATGGAAGCAGCCACAAGGGAGCGGCGGCCGTCCCCCCAACCGGGGCGGGAATTCCAGCTTTGGAGTGGTCGAGGAAGCAACAGGCTAGAAGAACGATGGCAACCGCCTGCAGACACCCAAAGGTCCGGATCGTTTCCCGGCACGACGACACAGAGTATGTCGAGTGCCTGGAGTGTGGCGAGGTCTTCGATTCCGAAGAGTTTCGCGATATGGAGATTGAAGACACAGCCGGAACCGAAGATCAACCGGACGATTCCTAGAGGCTGCGACGCCCTATCGCGCAGGCGGCGGGGTTTCTCGCGCGCCCGCAGGCCAGGAGCAGTCGATCTATTTGGCGGCGGCGCCGTTGACTGCAGGGGCGCCCGTACGGCGCGATACCAGCCAAGCATAATGCAGGCCCGACGCCACAGTCAGCCCGATGGTGGCGGCCAACGCCACACTACGGGTGACTGCGACCCAATACCAGGACGGTGTGACCTGGTGCAGCAAGACGGCCGCGACGGCGCTTATCTGGGCAAGCGTGTTGGCCTTGCCGAAGATGCTGGGGTGAAACTCGCGCCGCCCTACAGCCGCATAAAGGATGGCTGCCACCAGCAGGATCCCCACGTCCCTTCCGAAGACCAGGACCGTCACGGTACCCGGTATCAATCCCTTGTAAAAGAGCACCAGAAACAGCGTGCTGAGCAGCAGTTTGTCGGCCACTGGGTCAAGATACTGCCCGAGCATCGAACGCTGCTTGAGCAATCGCGCCAGCAAGCCGTCGAGCGCATCGGTCAGTCCCGCTGCCACAAAGAGAATGAAGCTCAGCAGGAAGTGCCCCTCGAGGATTGCGGCCACCAGGAACGGCGCCAAACAGATGCGCATCAGCGTGAGCAGGTTGGGCG
>CAZANC010000281.1:0-4598 GCA_964486495.1 uncultured Occallatibacter sp. | reverse complement strand
CCCGAGTCCGCCCGAGATCCTGGACCCGCTGGGGTTTGCTGTCCTCCTATTTTGCGTTGGATATGCTGCCGTGCAGAGCCTGGAAATGAGCTCGTCACCGTCCGCGAGGTCTTGAGAGCCTGGAACAGACTCCCGGGCGTTGCAATTCTTGCTTTCGCGAACAGCCGGCGATAAGCGTCAGTATTACAGTCGAGGCCCACCCCGGCCCCTGAATTTCCTCCGGACTTAACGTTGAGCCACAGCCTGTTCTCCACGGATAAGTTTCGCTGTCTGGATTACTCGGACTCAGGCCACGGCATGCGCGGAGCTGAGCGGCGGATCTCAGAAGACGACGGTGTAGTATAAGCCTGTCCGTGTTGATGGGGTTGTCGGAGGAGCCGCGCATGGCTGGGATCGTAGGCCGACATTTTCGAAGTGGGCTTGCGATGCAAATCAGATGCATCCCTCTCGCGCTCCTTCTAACCTCTGGCTCGTCTATGTCGCAACAACCCAAAGAGTCCGCGCTGACCAGCGTCCCGCCGCCAACACGCGCGGACTATCTCAAGCTGTCCGCCGAAGTCCAGAATGCGCTGTACACCGATGTTATTCATGTCTGGTTCCCCCGATCCGTAGATCATGAACATGGCGGGTTCCACACCCACTTCACCCGCGACTGGCAGTGGGCGCCCAGCGATGGCAAGGCCTCCGTCATGCAAGGACGGATGACCTGGGTTGCAGCTCAGGTCGTGCTGCGCGACCCGAAGCTGAAAGCGGAGTTTCTGCCCATCGTCGAGGACGGGGTCTCCTATCTCGAAAACGTCATGTGGGACAAGCAGGACGGAGGTTTCTACTGGTTACTCGATGACGACGGCCACACGACTTCGGAATTCAAGGACGGCAAACATCTGTACGGCATTTCATTCTGCATCTATGGATTAGCCGCGGCCTACCAGGCTACCGGCGATCCCAAGGCGCTCGAACTCGCGAAGAAAGCTTTTCTCTGGACCGACCAGCACGCGCATGACTCCGAGCATGGCGGCTACTATGAGTGGCTGGCTCGCGATGGAACGCCAATCCAGCCGGATGTGCCCGGCGGAAGTGTCGCTACGGGGCCCATCGGTCCTGTCGGCTACAAGTCAATGAACACCCACATTCATTTGCTCGAGGCCTTCACAGAGCTTTACCGCGTCTGGCCTGACCCGGCGCTGCGCGCGCGCCTTGAAGAAATGCTGGTCATCGTGCGCGACAAAATCTGCGTCGAGCCCGGCGCCATGAATCTCTATTTCACCAATGCATGGCAGCCCATTCCCGACCTTGATTCCTTCGGCCACGATGTTGAGACCGCCTATTTGATGCTGGAAACGGACGAAGCCCTCCATCACCAGGCGAGCGAGAAGACGGAACGAATGGCAAAAATGCTGGTCGATCACGCTCTTGCCTACGGCTGGGACCGAAGTAACGGCGGCTTTTTCCAGGACGGCACAGCCGCGGGCAAACCGGAAAGCCAGCTCAAGGAATGGTGGGTCCAGGTAGAAGGGCTGAATGCGCTGCTGATGATGCACGAGCGATACGGAGCGCGGGAGCCTATTTACTTTAGTAGGTTCATCGAGCAGTGGAACTTCATCAAGAACCACACAATCGATAGCCAATACCGCGGCCTGTATAACCTGACCGAGGCGGACGGCACGCCAATCACACAGGACAAGGGCTCCATTTGGAAGGGCGGATACCACGACGGCCGGGCGTTTTGGAATGTGAGTGCTCGCCTGCGCAAACTCGCGGGAGAGCAATAGGCCTTCCTCTCACTCAGTCGCAGAATGTCTCGAACCGTGCGCGCCGTCGCCCGGTTTCAGTGGGTTGGATAAAAATCTGGCGAGCGACAGGTTCTACAATTGCTGTGTTCCGCGATCGCAGTTTGTGCATGCGGCTCGCAAAATAAGAGACAGGCACGACAAGAGACAGGCACGACAAAAGACAGGCTCGACGCGAGGATGATGCGACTGGGGATTCAGCGCCCAAAGAAGGATACTCAAATGAAAAAAGCGGTTGGAATGGCTGCGGCGATTTGCGCTCTCTTGGTAGCTCTGCCTTCGCGCGCCCAGGTGAAGATGACGCACGATCAAATTCTTTTCTACACCTCGGAGTGGAAGGGCGATCGTTTTTCAGATGGCCGGCCTAAGCTGCCTGATGCTCTGCTGGAGCGGGCGCTGGATATGACCTTTGAAGACGTATGGGAATATTTGCGCGACCACGGGTACCGCAACCAATTTGAGGGCGGCTGGCAGGCGCTGCATATCGAAAAGCCCTTCGCCGGCCGCGCACTCACCGCGCAATACATGCCAACGCGGCCCGATATGCAAAGGGCCATTGTTGCCGAAGGCAAAGCCGAAGGCCGCGTAAGCGGGACCAATAGCTGGCCGATCAATGAACTGCAGATTGGAGACGTGTACGTTGCCGACGGGTTTGGCAAGATCATCGAAGGGACCCTCATCGGCTCAAATCTGGGCAATGCAGTGGCCGCACATACGCACACGGGCTTCGTATTCGATGCGGGAATCCGCGATCAGGAAGAGAACCGGGAGATTCCGGATTTCAACGGGTTCTATCGGGGATACGATCCTTCTGCCTGGGCAGACATGGAGCTGACCGGGATCAACGTACCGGTTCGCATCGGAAGGGCCATCGTGCTGCCGGGCGACCTGGTGCTGGCCAAACCGGAGGGAGTTCTCTTCATTCCCGCGATTCTGGCCGAAGACGCCATCAGCGCCGCGGAGTTTACGGCGCTGACCGACGACTATAACTTCGAGTTGAATCGCGAAGGCAAGAACGGCGCGCAATTCGAAGGGGGATGGACGCCGGCGAAGTACGATGCATTCGCTCAGTGGATCGACGCGCATCCCGATAAGTTGAAGATGCCGCGCAGCGAGTTCGACGCTCTGCTTGCAAAAGCCAGGCAGCCGAAGCCGGAGCGCCGGAACCCTGGCGCGCCGGAGCCTTAGAGCAGTTTCGGAATTAACGTAGACTTTTTGAGAGCATTAAAAGGTGGCATTTTCTTGATGAAAATGCCACTTTGCCGAGCGCATTCGGCCTACACCAATTCCGAAACTGCTGTAAAGGGCACAACACCTGTTCATCTGGTTCGCTCGACAATCAGCGCTGCCTGCAGCATCGCCTTCGCGTAAGCGATGTCGTAAAGATCGCCGGCGTAGCCCCCGCCCCCGGGATATCCGTGAATCGGGCCGCGCTCCCGGTCGTAGTCGATAGCGCGCGGATGCTCGGGATAAATCTCACGCGAATACTTCATCTTGATCAGCTCTCGCATGACCGCGAACATATTCACGTCGCCTTCATCGATGAAGCCTTCGTCATACTTGAGATAAGGCACGGTTACGTGCGGATTGCGATAGTGCATGTGGTTGATGCGATCGCGGCTGCCGAAGTAGCGGCAGACCTCGACCGGGTCCTCGCCCATCTCCATCGTCACGCCGCAATCGAAGGTGATTCCATTCGCCGGGCTGTCCACGATCTCAATGAGGTGCTTCCATCCGGCGAGCGTGGCCATGATCTGCTGCGATCCCCGGCTGAGCGGAAAGGGCGGATCGTTGGGATGCAGCGCGAGGCGCACGCTCGCTTTTTCGGCAACGGGAATGACGGCCTTGAGGAAGTACGTAATGTTGGCCCACATTTCGTCGAGCGTGTGCGCACCTTCCTGTGAAAGCGGCGGAAGATCCTTCATCCGGTCATCATCGACCCCGGTCAATCCGGCGCCGCCCCGCCCGGTCTCTTCGAAGTAGCCCTCCATTGCCCGGTGCGCATAGAAGTTGTATTCCACGACAGGAATTCCGGCCTGGCCGGCGGCTTGAATCGACTGCCTGATTTTGTCGATCTCCTCGTCGCGTCCCGGCCGCCCATAAATGACGTTGGGAAAGCCGGTAATCATCAGGTTCCCAAGCGTGACGCCGCCGGCTTTGAGTTTGTCAACGATTGGTTGAAGCTGATCCACGGTCCACGGTATCGCCGGCCCGTTCAACAACACATGATAGACACCGATTTGCACCACGCTGCGAATGGCCTCATCCGTAACGCCGTTGTGCACATCGATTCCGCAGGCGATCTTTGGCGTTGCGGCGCTCTCCTGCGGCATTCCATTGCCCAGCCACCAGGGCTGCGGCGTATCTTTTGCGGCCACCGTCCGCAGCGGCAACATAGGCGTCACAGCGGCGGCTCCCATTGCCCTGATCAAATTTCTTCGAGAAAGCATGGATCTCATCATAGGAAACTCCCGTAGGCTTCGATCTGCCAGCAGCCCCGGTTATGCATTCTTCCACAAACCAATTCGCTGTGTCGAAACCACTCGGACTCGAACCTCCGGGCCGGGCACGGGAATGCAGTAGTAAGATGGGACTTCAAAAAAACCACGATGGAAGGAATTGTCTGAAATGTCCAACGCCAACCGATTCCGTCTCGACCGCCGCAGCATCCTCAAGTCGTCACTCGGTTTACTGGCAGGCGGCGCTGTTGCGCGCGTCGCGGAAGCTCAGCCGGAGATCAAGAACGTGAACCCTGCCTCCAGCCCGTCGAGCCTGAAGATCACCGATATGCGCTATGCGGTGATCGTC
>CAZANC010000280.1:0-4647 GCA_964486495.1 uncultured Occallatibacter sp. | reverse complement strand
GTCCGCGATGCGATCCAATCGATCCAGGTGCAAGGCGGCCTGAACGGGCAAGGCGGGGACTCGGGCCAGGGCGGACTTTTTGGCGGTGGCGGCGGAGGTTTCGGCGGAGCCTTTGGCGGCGGCGGATTTGGCGGTGGCGGCGGCTTCGGTGGCGGTGGCGGCGGAAGAGGAGGCGGCGGAGGCGGAGGCCGTGGAAACTTCCGCAACTTCAATCCCGGCCAGCCGCACGGCTCCATCGCGTGGAACGGAACGAACTCGATCTTCAACGCGCAGCCATTCGCTTTGCTGGGCCAGCAGCAGAACCAGCCCTCCAACGGGACCAATCACTTTACGCTCTCGTTCATGAGCGCGCCGTATATTCCGCACCTGACCAAGCCCAGCGGCAAGGACACAGTTTTTCTCACTCTTTCCGGGTCGCGTTCGTCGTCCCCGGACGATTTTTACGCCACGGTTCCCACCGACGCGGAACGTAAGGGCGATTTTTCCGCCGCCGGATTGCCGCCGATCTACGATCCAGTCACGGGCCAGCAATTCATCTACAGCGGCACGCCCAACGTGATCCCGCCCACGGGAGCAGCGGGACAGTCGATATCCCCGCAGGCGACGGCGCTCCTGAATTATTTCCCCGAGCCGAATCTGCCGGCAGGGACCACCATCAACGGCTACAACTACCACCTGCTGACCACCGCTCAGTCCAACTCCACCAACGCGGGCATTCGCTACAACCGCAGCCTCGGCGCAAATGCCACGCAGCCCGGTGCCCGTGGTGGATCAGGCGGAGGAAGGCGCGGCGGCTCGCAGACTCAGGGCCTTCGCCAGAGCATCAATCTCAACTACAACTGGTCCCACTCGGCCTCCGACCTCGTAAATCTGTTTCCGCAACTGGGCGGCAAAAGCGCTTCAGATTCAGACTCCCTTCAGGCCGGCTACACGGTGGGCTATCACCGCTTCACCAGCATCTCGAACGTCAACTGGAATCGCAGCAACAGCCACACCATCAATTTCTTCACCAATACCACCGACAACGTGGAATCGGGGCCTAAAGGGCTAGGCATAACGGTGCCCAACAATGATCCGCTCAACTATGGCCTGCCGAATATTTCACTCAGCAACGGCATCCAGGGCCTGAGTGAAACGCAGCCGAGCTTCTCCGTTGCGCAGACCATCTCGTTCAGCGAGGTCCTCAGCTGGATTCATGGCAAACACAACCTGCGTTTCGGCGGCGACTACCGCCGCGTTCACCGCGACTTTCTCGCCGGCTCAAACGCCACGGGAAATTTCGCGTTTACCGGCTTGTTCACCGAGGACGCCGCTGGGGACTTGGACACCGGTTCATCCATCGCCGACTTTCTGCTCGGATTGCCGCAGTCCACAACGCTCAACTCTTCTGAGGCGAAGAGTTATCTCCGCGATAACGTCTACGACGCCTACGCCACGGACGATTGGCGGATGCTGCCTTCGCTTACGCTCAATTACGGCGCGCGCTGGGAGTTTTTCGCGCCCTACACCGAGAAGTACGGGCACTTGGCCGACGTGGCCACAAATCCGGATGGTGGATTCACCAGCGAGACCGAGCAGACTGCCGGGATGAACGGGTTGCCGAATTCGCTGGTCCTTCCCTGGCACAAAGCATTCCAGCCACGCGTCGGGCTAGCCTGGCGAGTCCCCAAGATCAAGCAGACCGTCGTGCGCGCCGGGTTTGGCACTAACTACACAGTGGGCGAGTACGCCGGTTTCGCCACGAACATGGCGCACCAGCCGCCATTCACTGACGAGCAGACCAACCAGGAAGCCGTAGGCAACACAGCATCGTCGGCGTGCGCGCAGACCGGGACCTGCTTCACGCTGGCCAACGGATTTCCCGCAGCTGCTAAAGTAGGCAACTACGCCCTCGACCCGCACTACGGGCTGCCCTATGTGATGGCGTGGAATCTTGACATTCAGAAGACGCTTCCCTGGGGCATCGTGATGAACCTCGGCTATAACGGCTCGCGTTCGAATCATCTCGATGTCAAACTCGCGCCGCGCGCACTGCCCGACAGTCCCGGCACCGATCCGCCCAATCCAGTGACGAACCAGCCAATCCAGTTCAACTACGACGAGGCGGCAGCGTATTACAAAATGAACGCGGGAACGGTACGCGTGAACAAGCGCCTTTCCAAGGGCATTTCGATGGGCGCCAACTACCAGTATGGCCATGCCATCGACGACGCGACGTCGGTCAACGGGAGCGGCGGCTCCCTTGTTCAGGACTGGCAGAATCCGGCTGCGGAGGAGGGCCATTCCGTTCTCGACATTCGCCACCAGGTGAGCGGCACGTATCTTTTCGAGCTGCCGTTCGGGCCCGACACGAAATGGGTGACAACCGGTGTCGGGTCGCACATCCTTGAAGGCTTTTCAGTTTCCGGCAGCTTCAACTTCGCCACAGGATCATGGCTCTCCCCGGGATTCGAACCAACATCGCAGAGCGACGAGTGCGGCAACACAAGCGCCCTCCGGCCTAATTACAATCCCTTGCCCGGCCAATCCGTGACAACAGGCGGCGGCTCGCTGCTGCACTGGTTCAACACTGCGGCCTACTCGGCGCCGGGCAATACACCAGGCTTTTGCGACTACTTCGGCACCGCTCCCCGCAATTCAATTGAAGGGCCGGGAACAGTCTCGAACAACATGTCGCTCTCGAAGACCATGCAGCTTGGCGAAACGCGCAGTATGGAAATTCGCGCCACTATCAACAACGTGTTTAATACCGTGCAGTACTCAGGCATCGACACCACCTACGGAGATCCCAAGTTCGGCGAGGTCACCTCCACCGCGAACAACGGGCAGATGCGGTCGTTCCAGTTTCGGGCAAGTTTCAGGTTCTAAGCGGCAAGCTAGCGGTTTTCGCCGCGCAATGCGCGACAGGAGTAGGATGACGAACTTGGCACAGAGGATGGTTGCGGTGGCTGCGCTTATGGCGCTACTGGTGCCTGCTGCGCCCCCGATCCCCGCGCAGGCCCCAGGCCAGGTCACCAACGCTTCAACACCACAAAATCCGCCGGTCGGGACACAGGTCACGTCCACTCCGCAAGGTGGCTTTTCGCTCAAAGCAAACGCCGAGTTGGTGCTCACCAACGTGGTGGCGCGCGACGCGAAAACCGGCGAGTTGATCACAGGCCTCAAGCAGAGCGACTTCAAAATCTACGAGAACGGCAAGGAACAGCAGATCGACAGCTTCGACTTTGAGAGCGTGGACATGGCGGTGCCGCTCAAAGAAGCGTTGGTAAGCGGCCTTGCTGCCGGCCCCAGCGGCAGTAAGGCCGTGGTGGTGGCAAAGCCGGAAGAACTGCGCAACCACCGGCTGATCGTGATGTTCTTCGACCTCACCTCGATGCAGCCCGAAGACCTGGAGCGCAGCGTCGACGCGGCGCAGGCCTTTCTCAAGACAAAAATGCAGCCGGCCGACCTCGTGGCCTTGGTCTCGCTTGGCGACACACTCAACGTCGACCAGGATTTTACCGCCGACAAAAACGCGCTCATCAACGAGGTGGCCGCCTACAACGGCACCGAAGGCCAGGGATTTGCCCAGGGAGCCAACTCCAACACCAATCAAACCGAGGACACCACCGCCTACACGCCCGACGAGAGCGAATACAACGACCTGAATACCGACCGCGAGCTTTTCGCGCTACGCTCCATTTCGCAATCGCTCGCCAAAATCAATGAGAAAAAATCGCTGCTCTACTTCTCTGGCGGCATCTCGCGCGACGGCATTGAGAACGAAGCTTCGTTGCGGTCCGCGATCAACGCGGCGGTACGCGCCGATCTTGCCATTTACAGCGTGGACACGCGCGGCCTGCAGGCCATTGCGCCCCTGGGCGACGCCTCCACTGGCAGCTTGCGCGGACAGGGTGCATTTAACGGCAGCGCGCTCACCACCAACATGAATGCGAACTTCGCCAGTCAGGAAGTGATGGGCACGCTCTCCAGCGACACTGGCGGCAAGGCGTTCTTCGACTCGAACGATTTTGCGCCAGCCTTTGCGCAGGTGCAGAAGGACAACTCGGCGTACTACGCCATCGGGTTTCACTCGACGAACCCCGCGCGCGACGGCAAGTACCGCAAGCTGACCTTCAAAATCGATCGCCCCGGCGTAAAGCTCGAGTACCGGCCCGGATACTACGCGCCGGCTGACTTCAAGCACTCCGGCAAGGAAGACCGGGAGCAGGAGCTCCAGGATCAGTTGGCCAGCGACCTGCCGGCCACCGACATGGCCGTCTACATGGACGCCATGTACTTCCGTCTCGACGAAAATCGCTTCTTCATGCCCGTTTCGCTGGTTGTCCCCGGCTCCCAGATTCCCTTCGTAAAGGGCGGCGACAAGGATAAAGCCACGCTCGACATCATCGGCGCAGTGATCGACCAGACCCAGCGGCCGGTGGGTCGCGTGCGCGATACGGTCAAGCTCAATCTCGATCCATCGCTGCAGGCGCGGCAGAAGAACATCCAGTACACCACGAGTTTCAATTTGCCGCCGGGCAAGTACCAGCTCAAGTTCGTGGTGCGGGAAAACCAGACTGGGCGCATGGGCTCGTTCATCGCAGACGTTACGCTGCCCGATCTGAAGAAGGCTCCGCTCAAGATGAGTTCCATCGTGCTGGCGTC
>CAZANC010000279.1:0-4648 GCA_964486495.1 uncultured Occallatibacter sp. | reverse complement strand
CCGGCATCCATCGTTTGTCGATCGGTTTCGCATTGAACTTGACGAACCACGGACGTAGGCCCTGGGCCATGCCGTCGGCGACCCACATGCGAATCTCGTCGCCATTCTGTACTGAGTCCTTCCATCGATGCTCGTCGTCGATGCCCACGCTGAAGATGCCCACGATGGCTTTGTTTCCCATCGTTGCGCGATATTCTTTTCCGTTCTTCCCATTGGCCCACGGAGCCATGAGACCTTTGCGGCTCTGGCGGTCGGCAAACAGAGTGGGAGATAGCTCGCCGATGGTCTTCATATCCAGATCGCTGAGCGCACCTCCGCCGGCGTTGGCAATGTAGCTCGCTCCTGGATTGATCGCTCTGACCTTCTCGTTCCACAAGCGCCAGAGATCAAAGAGCCGTTGCTGGCGCCAGACGATGAATTGCTTTCGCGCCGGGTTTTGCGGGTCGTCTGTGCGCGGCAGGTCCAGGCCCGATGCGGCGCGGAAATTCTGCTCGCAGTGTTCGCAATAGCACATGCCGCTGCCCGCCCAGCGGTTGGTGAAGATGCCGTCAGGCTTGTACATGCGCATGATCTCTTCGTGCACAGCGGTCATGAACTCGAAATTGTAGGGACCGAGCGCGCAGGTCTCCCAGTAGCGCGGATCTGAGGGATGGCGAATGGGCTGGCCGCTTGCGTCCACCCTGATCCAGTCAGGGTGCGCGTCATACACCTTCTGCCAGCATGCGTGCGAATCTGTGCGCGCCACCACGTTCATGCCCATCGCTCGGCAGCCGGCCAACAGGTCGCCGAAGGTGTCGCGACCGCCGAGCCACGCGCTGCGCTGCTGCAGCGGAATCTGAGTGGGATAAAACGCGACCACGCCGCCGGCGCTCAGGCAGGCCGCGTCGGCATGAACGCTGCGGAAGTAATCAAGCCAGAACTGTTGGTCGTAATTGCCGGGGTCGTCCTCGACAAAGGCGAGCTGTGCCCAACGCATGGGCCGGTTGTACCAGTCGCCTGTTCCGGTTTGGGCCAGTGCAGCCTCGCCCGCTGCGTAAACATCGCTCGCTGCACCCACGGGCAAGAGACATCCTGTTGCAGCAAGTGCCGATCCCTTCACGAATTCTCGCCGGCTGCTCATTCCACGGCCTCCAGTGACTCTGCCATTTCATCATGAGAGGCCTGTTGCGGAAAGCTCCCGCCGCAAGCAGGCGCAAAATGCAGGCCGGACTCAACCTTCGCGTGCGGCGCGCTCCAACTCGACGATGTCGAGCTTCTTCATCTTCATCATCGCCTTCATCGCTTTGGGATCCTTGATGAGTTCGGGCAGGCGCGCCGAAACGACCTGCCAGGAGACGCCAAACTTATCCACAAGCCAGCCGCACTGAATCTCTTTGCCGCCGGAGGTCAGTTTCGCCCAGTAGTTGTCGATCTCCTGCTGCGTTTCGCAGCGCACGACGAATGAGATGGCGTGGGTGAACTGCTCCACCGAGCCGCCATTGAGTGCAGTGAAATTCAGGCCGTCAATCTCAAAGGAGACGGTCAGTACGCTTCCCTTGGGGCCACGCGCGTCGCCCGTATTGCGCAATTCGCTCAGGCGGCGCGAATTCGGGAAGATGCTGCAGTAGAAATCGGCGGCTTCCTCGGCGTTCGAGTCAAACCAGAGAAATGGCGTAATGCGCGGATTGCTTGCGAGGGCATTCAAGGGATCACCTGATCTTGGCATTGGCGGCCTTGGGCGGCCCCAGCGGCCGATTTCCATTGCTACCATTTGGAGATTGCAAGATGCAAGTGAAGTTTGTAGGATGCCTTCGTGGCCAGGGTGTACAAGGAGAAACACCCCCGCGCTCATTCCCCGAATAATTTTCAGCTCGAGATTGAAATCCGATTCCCCGAAAGGAAAACTGAAGCGATGAAGGTAAATACGTATTTGAATTTCCCGGCAATTGTCTGGAAGCTATAGTTTTCATTGAGAAACATTTGGGCGCTAAAATCCTGATGAAATCGACATTCGCGGAAATGAGCGCGCAAGGCGCACCACAAAATTTGCCGCCGGGCCTGGACCGGGAGGGCATTCTGCACGCGCGCTTCACTCTGGGCGACACCACTGTGATGGCGAGCGACGGCCCGAATGTGGAACCCATGCGCAGCGCTTATCTCACCCTTTCTGTCGACAGCGATGCCGAGGCAGAGCGGATTTATTATGTGCTTACCGACGGCGGCGAGGTCTTTATGAAGATGGGCGAGACGTTCTTCGCTCACCGGTTTGGGCAGTTCCGCGACAAGTTCGGAGTGAATTGGATGGTCATTCACGAAAAGCCGATGCAGCGCCCCGCTTGAAACCCGATTCCGACCCACGTTGAAAAGAGGGCCATGGGCTGGTACTCTCATCTGTCCCGGTGATCCGCCGAGACGGCAGGTGCGACCATGGCTTTCAAATTCCAGGGTTTCGATTTTCTCCATCTCGATTCGAGCCTGACGGAAGAGGAACTTCTCGTCCGGCGCACTACGCGCGACTTCGTCGACGCAAACGTGATCCCGATCATCGAAGGCTGTTTTCGCGAGGGGCGATTTCCGCGCGAGCTTGTTGCGGCGATGGGGGGACTGGGGTTTTACGGCGCCAACCTCGAAGGTTATGGTTGCGCGGGTATGTCGAATGTTGAATACGGCCTGGTGATGCAGGAGCTGGAGCGCGGCGACTCTGGACTGCGCAGTTTTGTCAGCGTGCAGTCGGCTCTGGTGATGTATCCGATTTTCGCCTTCGGGTCAGAGGAACAAAAGAACGCATGGCTTCCGGCTTTGGCCACGGGCGAAAAGCTGGGCTGTTTCGGTCTCACCGAGCCGGGCTTCGGGTCGAATCCAGCCGGCATGACCACTCGCGCGCGCAAATCGGGCGATGAGTTCATCCTGAACGGCGAAAAGATGTGGATCACGTCAGGATCGATTGCCGATGTGGCCATCATCTGGGCCAAACTGGAGGATGACGACACCCAGGTGCGCGGATTTCTCGTGGAGACCGACCGGCCCGGCTTCACTTCCAGCGATATTCACGGCAAATGGTCGCTGCGCGCTTCGGTCACCAGTAGCCTTTCCCTTGAGGACGTGCGCGTGTCTGCGGACCAACTGCTGCCCGGCGCCGATAGCCTGAAAGCCGCACTCATGTGCCTGAACCAGGCGCGCTACGGCATCAGTTGGGGCGCGATTGGCGCTGCGATGGATTGTTATTCGACGGCACTCAACTACTCCAAAACCAGAAAACAATTCCACGATCAACCGATCGCCAGTCATCAGCTTGTGCAGGAAAAGCTGGTGTGGATGGCGAGCGAAATCTCCAAGGCGCAGTTGCTCTCGCTGCATGTGGGCCGGCTGAAGGACGCCGGGAAGGCCGGGCACCAGCACATTTCGATGGCAAAAAGAAATAACGTGTGGATGGCGCTCGAATGTGCGCGGCTGGCCCGCGACATCCTCGGCGCAAATGGAGTCACCGAGGACTATCCGATCATGCGGCACAGCATGAATTTGGAATCGGTGAAGACCTACGAGGGAACGCACGATATTCACACGTTGATCCTGGGACAGAACCTGACGGGGATCGGGGCGTACTGAGAAGCGGGCACGCGCCTATAATGGCTCCTAAGAATTCTGCGACCTAGAAACTGCATCAGGAACGAATGTGTTGAGCAAGGTAAATCTCGCATATCTCGTGTTGTGCGCTGGAGCCCTTTCATTTCTCTCTATGTCGCCTGCGGAACACTCTGGTCAACGCCAGTGGTTGTGGCTCATCTCGTCCATTTCTTACCCGTTCTTCGTCCGTCTGACCCGCCCTAGCGCCCGATTCTGGAAAGCCTCTTTGTATTTCGTGTCGATCCTGTTGGTTTCGCACGTATGCAGCTTTGTCGCGTATCTGGCGTGGTACGGACTAACGCAATATCATCGGCTCGGAAGCGCATCTGATGCGTTCTATGTCACGAAATTGAGTGTAGATGAAAGCGCGGCGTTCTTCGTCGCACTCGACCTTTTGCCCTCATTTGTAATTGCGGCAATTTGTTATCCGCTTGGATTTCTTGGGGCATACTTGCTGATCCGTCGATCGCGGGCAACCTAGTTGATCTCAACTTGAGAACCTGGCATATTCTTTAGCCATGCCAAACCTTCGTTGGTGTCTGCTTCCCGCACTTTTCGTTTTCGCCCTTGCGGCCTTGAATGCAGCATCGGCCCCCGCCCAGCAATCGGCGAGCGCGCCCATCGTGTTGCATGCGGCGCGGCTGCTTGACGTCGATACGGGAAGCATCCTTCGGCCCGGTGAGGTTCTGGTCGAGGGCGAACGCATCAAAGCAGTGGGCGTTTCGGTTGACCGTCCAGAGGGCGCGAGGGTGATCGACCTCGGCGACACAACTTTACTGCCCGGCCTGATTGACGCGCATGTGCATCTGTTTCTGCATCCCGGCGCTGAGGACTTGCAGACGGTTGAGGAGTCGGTTCCATGGCGCACGATTCTCGCCGAACAGGCCGCGAAGGCAGACCTGATGGCGGGTTTCACTGCGGAGCGGGACATGGGCACGGAGGGCGCAGGCTCGGCCGACACCGCCGTGCGCAACGCTATCAATCAGGGAATCATTCCGGGCCCAAGGTTGCGCATCAGCGGAAATGCGATCGACATTCTGGGCGG
>CAZANC010000278.1:0-4651 GCA_964486495.1 uncultured Occallatibacter sp. | reverse complement strand
CCCAGCGGCGATGAGCGCGGATTGCGCCCACGATGCACAGAAGAGCAACTGTGGCCATCACAGAAGTCCGTAGAATCGCAGTGCGGGCCTCCGGCAAAATCGACATTGTTTGATTCTAGCTGCTTCATCAAGCACGGCTCATCCCGGCAAATTATCCTCTGTCCATGCCTCTCCCCGCGCGCGACGCCCAGCTCGTGCAGATCCGCGAAGCCAAGCTTCTCCAGAGTATTGACGCCTCGCTCGCCGATGCCGCCCGACGCGCCGGGGACCTCCTCGCCTGCCGCATCGGTTGCACGCAGTGCTGCCACGGCGCCTTCGCCATCAATGCTCTCGATGCCGCGCGCCTCCGCGAGGGGATGTCCACTTTGTGCGCCACAAATCCCGCGCTCGCCGACGCAATCGAGCTTCGCGCCCGCGCATGGCTCGGCGAGCATGGCTCCGGTTTTCCCGGCGATCAGGAGACCGGCGTTCTCGGCACATCGGCCGCCGACCAGGCTCGTTTTGAAGACTTCGCCAATGACGCCGCTTGTCCCGCACTCGACCCCGCCACCGGCCGCTGCGACGTTTACGACTGGCGTCCCATGACCTGCCGCGTCTTTGGCCCGCCCGTCCGGGCAGCGGGCGAAAACGGCGCCGAAGGCCTCGGCCACTGCGAGCTTTGCTTCATCGGCGCGACTCCGGAGCAGGTCGCCGCCTGCGAGATGCCCGTCCCGCACTCACTCGAAGCCGAACTGCTTGAAGCAATCGGATCGAAAGACGAAACCGTTGTCGCCTTTGCGCTCATCAAGTGAACCGTCTCCGCGATAGACTGATCTTTGCCGTCCCCCATGACAACACGCCCTTGCTGGGTTGAGATTCGCACCCGCGCTCTCGAAGCGAACTTCCGTTTTCTTGCCGGCCTCGCCTCGCCTCACGCCGAATTGCTCGCCATCGTCAAAGCCAACGCTTACGGCCATTCGCTCGCTCTCTGCGCTCCCGCCGTTGTGCGCGCCGGCGCAAAGTGGCTCGGCGTCACCAGCGTCGAAGAAGGCATCGTCGCCCGCGCTTTGTGCCCTGACGCCCGCGTGCTCATCATCGGCGGCGTCTTTCCCGGTCAGGCCGCGGCGGCCATTCAATTCCAGTTGACACCCGTCGCGTGGGAGCCCTGGCAGCTCGACGAACTTCTCTCCGCCGCACGCACCGCGGGAGCGCAGCCGGGCTCCGTGGCCATTCATCTTGAAATCGACACCGGAATGAGCCGCCAGGGTGCAAGCCCCAACGACCTTGCCGCAATTCTGGCGCGCTTCGGTCCCGGTTCGCCGCTCCGGCTTGAGGCAGTGATGACGCATCTCTTCGCCGCCGACGAAGCCGACGGCCACGCTTCGCAGGAGCAGCTCGGGCGGCTCGACGAATCGATGAGCCGTATCTCTGCCGCCGGCCTCTTTGCCGAGTGGCTCAACGTCGGCGCGTCCGCTACGCTGCTGGCCGGCCAGGCCCGCATCATCGCCGACTTAGCCGCGCGCCACGGCATGAAGGCCATGCTGCGTCCCGGCCTCGCGCTCTACGGCCTTGTTCCGCGTTTCGATCCAGCCTTCGGCCCACCGGACCAGCCGTCCTCTCTCGCCCAGCCGCCCTCGCTCGCTGCCGCTCGCGCCGCTCTCCAACCCGTGCTCGCGTGGAAAGCCTCGGTCGCCAGCGTCCGCTCAATCGCAGCTGGTACAACCGTCGGCTATAACGGCACCTTCGTCGCCTCCGAGCCCATGCGTCTCGCGCTCGTCTCCGCCGGTTACGGCGACGGTCTCACGCGCTCTCTCGGCAATCGTTTCAGCCTGCTGGTTCGGGGCCAGCGCGCGCCGCTCGTCGGCCGCGTCAGCATGGACCAGATCGTACTTGACGTGACGGAGATTCCCGGCGTCGCGCCCGGCGACGAGGTCGTTATTCTTGGTGCGCAAGGCGCCGAATCCGGCAACGAAACCATAACGGCCTTCGACCACGCCGACGCAGCAGGTACGATTCCCTGGGAAGTCTTCACGCGCATCGCGCCGCGCGTCCCGCGCGTCTCAGTGTAAGAGCAGTAGGTCTAGGCGCTCAGGCTCAAGACCCAATTTTGAAGAATTAGCCCGCGACCGATTCCGGCGCCGCGGCGCACAGTCCCGCCGCGCACTGTACCGCGTCGATCATCGCCCGGGTCCCGATGCAGGAATTCAGCAGCATGTGGTAGAGGCCGCGCGAGCACCACTCCTGCTGGTAGAACTTGCGGATCACCGCCGCGCGCCGCCGGTCGAACGCCGCCAGTTTTTCCTCCGCCTCTTGCGCCTGATCCGGAAATTTATGCGCGAACCAATCCTTCTTGGCGCTGGCCGTGGCATACACAAAAATATGAAAGCAGCCCGGCTTCCCGGCGAGCACACACGCGGCACCGCGACCAACCAGCACGCAGTTGCCTTCGTGCGCTGCATCCAGAATCTCCTTCCGGATCAGCTCCAGCATGCGGGCAGAGTCAAGAATGTGTTCCTCTCCAGTGGGCGCGGGCGCATACACCGGATCCTGCCAGAACATCTTGCCGTAGCGGTAGTACCAGGGGTCCAGCCGCTCATCGAGCTTCGCCGCCAGCTTTGGATCCGCACCGGCCATGCGCGCTGCGCCCGCTACCAGCTCCGAGTCCAGCAGCCGCCAGCCCAGATGCTTGGCCAGATCGTGCGCAAATTCGCCACCGCGCGAACCGTACTCACGCTCCACGGTGATCACCCTCACCGGCGCATGCACCATCACCGCGATTGACCCCCCGGGGAAAGCACCCCCTGCCGAGGAGCATAACTCCACAAGTCCTAAAAAACCAAACAGGCGCAAGAGGTTTCGCCCTCCCGCGCCCGCTTGCTGTCTCTACTTTTTGTTATCTGCCCTACTGCGCCACCGGCTGCTGCGGCAATGCTTTATTGCTCTTCAGGTGCGGAGCCTTGGGCGCGCCGGGTGCATTTGCCGCATTCGGCGCCGCGGGCGCCGCTGCCGGGAACGCCGATCCCTTCTTGATGTGCAGATCACCGTTACTTGTGTTCAGCACGATGTGCGCCGCGCCAGATCCAATCTTCCCGCTCAGCGTTTTGTCTTCATCGCCGCTCACCGTCAGCCCGTAGTCCGTCACAATGTCTCCATTGTGCGTCTGCCCGTCCACTGTGGCCGAGGCATC
Organism: uncultured Occallatibacter sp.; assembly: GCA_964486495.1. Lineage (GTDB taxonomy): Bacteria > Acidobacteriota > Terriglobia > Terriglobales > Acidobacteriaceae > Telmatobacter. Next base: position 1,485 of record CAZANC010000278.1, on the reverse strand, counting down.
GGGAGGCAGCGTCAGCTCCACGTCGCCTTTGTTGTTCTTGGCGTCGACGCCGTAAGCTCCGGCTGGCTCTACGCTGATGGTTCCGTTGCTGTTTTCGACGTAGGTATCGCCGTAAATCTCGCTCAGGTCGATGTCCTTTGAGCGCGTCACCAAGTGCACCGGCCCCTTGGCATCGCTCACGCGCAGGTTGTCTGAATCCAGGGTCATGTCGCCGGGAAGGCCCGCAATCTGCAGGTCCGTATACGGCGTATGAAGGCTGATCTGCGCCCCGGCATTTTCAATGTGTGTCTCGCCGTAGAGCTCGCCGTTCAGTGAGATCTTCCCCTGAATCTCTGAAAGAGTTATGTCGTTGCAGTTGCCGGTGGCATTCACGTCGCCGTTGATCTGGTGCGCCGAAAAATCGTGTTTGTCATTGGAGAAGTGCATCGTCACCGAGCCCGTAATCGAGTCAAGGTGCGTATCTCCGTGCCCGGCGGTCACATCGATTCCCGCGCCCATCCCTGAAGCAGTCACATCCCCTTTGCCCGCATTCACTGTCACTGTCGCAGTCCGCGGCACCGTCACCGTCAGGTTCACACGGCCATGGTCGTTGCCATTCGATTGCACCAGCACCGCGGTTCCGCTCACCGTCACCTTCGCGGCTTCGCTATCAAAGATCTTCTTCGCCCCGGAGTCCGAGTCGGCGTAGGCCATCTCGTGCGCCTGCACTTCCAGGCTGGGCTGGTCGCCCGCGGTAATGCTCACGTCCCCGCGCGGATTGGTAATTTGAATCGACGCGTTCGCGGGGATTGGCCGACTATCCACCGGCTGATCGCTGTCGTGCTCAGGTTGGCCCCAGAAGTTAAAGAAGTCGTTGTCGCCATTCCATCCGCCCACAAACGGCTGCATGTGGTGCCATCCCGCCGCGCAAAGGCCCAGGAACGCAACCAGAAAGAGGATCCCGACAAAGCTGCCGCTGCGGTGCACGGGAGTCGGCCGCCGCATGTCCAGCGCCCACTCGCCAAGCAGCCCCAACCCCGCCGCGATCAGCAGCAGCGGCCACCACCGCCCGTACCACGACCAGAACGAGCCGGAATCGATATGACCGGTTACCATCAGCAGGGCAATCACGCCCACGCAAATCAGAATCACCGGACCCACGACGGAAGGCACGCGCGGCCCGTAGACGCCCACGTAGTTCCCCTTCCAGGCGCGGCGCTGTGCCCGCCATGCGTCACGTTGCGCGCGCCACGCGGCCCGCTGCTGCTCGCGATAAACGCGCCACTGCATCTTCGGATCGTACGGCGGAGGCGCCCCGCCGCCCGGAGGCATTTGCGGAGGTACGCTGCTCATGACTGCCCTCCATGAATCTCATCCCCAAAGTCATGCGTTTCTTGTGGCACGGTCGCCGTGCCCGGCGTTGGCTGCGCGCCCTGCCCCGCGCTCTGGACCGTCCCCGGCGTCGTGTTCTGCCAGGGCGTGCCCGGAGGCGGTGGATAGCCTTCT
>CAZANC010000277.1:0-4652 GCA_964486495.1 uncultured Occallatibacter sp. | reverse complement strand
AGGGGCTGTCGCTCGATGAGACGCGCGCGCTGACGCTGGCGATGCGCGACTCGGGTGTGAAGTTTTCGCCGACGGGCCTGGGCAGACGGACGGTGGACAAACATTCGTCTGGCGGGGTGGGCGACAAGACGAGTTTCCTGGTGGCTCCGCTGGCGGCGGCGTGCGGCGTGGCTGTCCCCATGATCAGCGGGCGCGCGCTGGGGCACACGGGCGGGACGCTGGATAAGCTCGAGGCGATTCCCGGATACCGGACGGCGCTAACGCTGGCCGAGTTCGAGGCGGTTATCAAGAAGTGTGGCGCATCGATCATCGGACAGACGGATGAACTTGCGCCCGCGGACCGCAAGCTTTACGCGCTGCGCGATCGCACGGGGACGGTCGAGAATCCGGGGCTGATCTGCGCGTCGATTTTGAGCAAGAAACTGGCGGCGGGGTTGAACGGACTAGTACTCGATGTGAAGACGGGATCGGGCGCGTTCCTGCGCAAGCAAGAGGACGCGGAGTTTCTGGCGGCGTTGATGGTTGCGACGGCCGAGGCTGCGGGGACGCGGACAGTGGCGCTGCTGACCGATATGAGCCAGCCGCTGGGGCGCGCGGCGGGAAATTGGATTGAGCTGGCGGAGTGCGTGGAGCTGCTGCGCGGCGAGCGGCCGGCGCGGAGCCCGGAGACGAATTTCGATTTACGCGAGCTGTCGCTGATTCTGGCCGGATGGATGATTTATTTGGGCGGGAAAGCGGAATCGGCGAAGACCGGCTATTCGCTGGCGGAGGCGGCGCTGACGGATGGGGCGGCGCTGGCTGCGTTTATGAAGATGGTCGACGCGCAAGGCGGCGATGTGAGTGTCTTCGATGATATGGGGAAATTTCACAAGCCGGGAGCAACGGAGATCGTTGCCGCTTGGGAGAGCGGGTTCGTCGCCGAGATGGATACAACGGCGCTGGGCTGGGCGGTGCAGCGCACAGGCGCGGGGCGCGAGAAGGCGGGCGAACCCGTCGATCCGCATGCAGGGATTCTGTTTCATGCGCGGCGCGGGGCGAAAGTGGAGCGCGGCGAGCCGCTGGCGACAGTGTTCGCGACGAAGCGGGAGTTGCTGGCCGAGCCGGTGGCGATTCTGAAGAGGGCGATTCGGTTCGCGAAATCTCCGCCGGAACCAGTGCCGTTGGTGGGGCGCGTGTTCACGCGCGAAAACGCTGAGACGCATTTGAGTTTGGCCCAGCGTTCGTAGCTCGACGCCGCGTTCGTAGCTCGGCGAGCGCTCAAAGCGAAAGTCAGACCGGAAAAATCTTCTCTTCAATCAGCGGCGGGTTGCAGTCGAAGTCGCTGAAGCGAATCCAGCGCGGGCGCACGACGAAGTAGGCAATTCCGGGCCAGCTCATGCGCGAAGGCCCGTCGGGCCAGACGGCGAAGTAGGCCTGCTGATAGCGGCGAAGCTCTTCGCCCTCGGGTTCGAAGGCGAGCCCTTCGAACTGAACGGTCTGCTCTGCCTCCCAGCCACCGACGACGAAGGAGCAGGCGGGCCTCTCGATCAGATTGGAATACTTTCGCGACGACTTCACTGTGTCGAAGACGATTTCGAGGTCGGGAGTTGTGGCGATGCCGACGAGCGCCGACTGGGGAGCTCCGGCTTTCGACGTGCTTGATACAACTCCGTAGCGAAAGCGTGCCATAAACGAGTGAAGAGCTGCGTTGTCCATAAATCCCTCCAGATTGTCTCCAGGAATTCCCGCGGTCGAGCCGATTCTCGCATTCTTAGCCGTCCCCATGATGATGTAAGGTTATCGAAAGCCTCTCAAAGGCCGCTTTTCCGGTCAATATCCGACCGAGGAGGTACCGCATTGGCTCGATTCACAGGCGTGCTGGGGATTCTGGCGGTGCTCTTGGCCGCGTGGCTATTCTCCACCGACCGCAGGCGCATACGCTGGCGCACGATTGCCTGGGGACTGGGCTTGCAGATTACCTTTGCGTTCATTGTGCTGCGATCCGATTGGGGATCGCGGTTCATGACGTGGGCGGGCGGCGTAGTGACCAGTATGCTGTCGGCGACATTTGCGGGGACGCAGGTGTTGTTCGGGCAGCTCGGACTGCCGAACTCCGGCGCGTTCGGCAATATGCTGGGCGGGAACAAGGGCGCCATCTTTGCGTTTCAGGTGCTGCCGACGATCATCTTTATCTCGGCTTTTTTCGCAGTGCTCTATCACATTGGATTGATGCAGATCATCATTCGCGGCATGGCGTGGATCATGCTGAAAACGATGCGCATCTCCGGCGCGGAGAGCATGAATGTGGCAGCCAGCATCTTCATGGGGCAGACAGAAGCACCGCTGACTATCAGGCCGTTTTTGTCGAAGGCGACGCGCAGTGAGTTGATGACGATTATGACCAGCGGGATGGCGCACGTTTCAGGCGGCATCATGGCCATGTACATCGCGCAGGGCGTGGAGGCGCGGCATCTGCTGTCAGCGGTGATCATGACTTCGCCCGGAACGATCCTGCTGGCCAAAATGCTGGTGCCGGAGACCGAAGTGCCAGCGACGGAGGGTAAGGTCGTCATTCCCAAGGACGAGCTGCACGCGGACGAGAATTTTATCGGGGCGATTGCGCGCGGGACGATCGACGGCGGCAAGCTGGCGTTGAATGTGGCCATCATGCTCATCAGCTTTCTGGCGCTGGTGGCGCTGCTCGACATGATGCTGGGCTGGGTGCACGGGCTGAGCTACATGCATTGGGTTCCACCAGGCCTGGGGCTGATTCTGGGATTCCTGTTCCGGCCGGTGGCATGGCTGATCGGCGTGCCGTGGCAGGATTGCAGCGCGATCGGGACGCTGCTGGGCACGCGCATGGCGCTGAACGAAGTGATCGCGTACATTTCCCTGGGCGCGCAGAAGGCAACACTGCTGCCGCGGTCATTCACGATCGCCACGTTTGCGCTGTGCGGATTTGCGAATCTGGGATCGATCGGGATGCAGATCGGCGGCATCGGGGCGCTGGTTCCTGAGCGGCGCAACGACCTGGCGCGGCTGGGCGTGCGGGCGATGCTGGCGGGGACGATGGCGAACCTGATCTCGGCGTCAATTGCGGGGATTTTTCTGGGGTAGGCAGCGTTTGGCCGCGCAAGTCTGAAATGGCTGCTCGTTTCCTGAATCAGTTTGACTCTTGCGCCAAATGGCGCAATAATTATGCCAGGTGGCGATGATGGGCACAGCAGAGATCGTGGAAGTTCTCGGCGGCAGGAAGACCTTCAAGCGGGCGGTCAAAAGCACGGACGACTTGGCGCAACTGGTGCGCTCCGGGCTTCCGGCGTCGACCGTGGCGCTCCTGGCCGCAACATTGGCGGTCGAGCGGGCGCAGATGGCCGAGCGGCTGAACATTCCTTCGCGGACACTGAGCCGGCGCCTCAAGCTGAAATCGCGCCTGACGCACGACGAATCGGACCGGACCCTGCGGATGGCGAGAGTGGTGGCGCTGGCACAGGAGGTTCTGGGATCGGATGAGAAGGCGTCGCACTGGATGAGCAATCCAAACCGTGCGCTGGGAGGCAGGAGGCCGTTCGACCAGCTAGATACCGAGCCTGGCGTTCGATCGGTCGAAGAGGTCTTGTACGGCATCGCTTACGGAATGTACAGCTGATGCACGTCTGGAGGCTCTTCCCTACGCGCTTCCGGGATTCGGCATTTACCGGGGTGGGCGGGCTTTACGCCGCGAGACGGTGGAACCATTTGGGAACGCCGATGGTTTACACAGCGACCTCGCGGGCGCTCGCGGCGCTGGAGTTCTTCGTCAATTTGGAGCCGATCGAGGCGCCGGACGATCTGCTGATGGCCGAGGCTACGGTTCCCGATGCATGCGTCGAGGCAATTGGACTCTACATTCTTCCGCGCAACTGGCGGGGACTGAACAACCAGCGCTGCCGCACAATTGGTTCCGAGTGGGCTCAAAGCCTGCGGTCAGTGGCGCTCAAGGTGCCGTCGGCTGTGGTGGACGGGGATTGGAACGTGCTGCTGAATCCGAAGCATCCGGACTTCGGCAAGGTCAAAGCTGGACCCGCGAAACCGTTCCGGTATGACGAGCGCATGTTTCGCTAGTGTGGGTGGACGAGCGCTCTCGTTCGCGAAACTGCGAAAGGAAAGGTCTCCGGAAAAGATTCGAAGAAACGAAAAACCCCGGCTTGTGGCCCGGGGTCTTCAGAAAAATCCAATGCTCGATGAACTGAGCACGCCTGCGAAGCAATTCAAGGTTAACTCGAATCACAAGTCATGTCGAGCGGCTTACCCCGGATTCTTAGGAGACAAACGTCTCCAGTTGTTTCACGAGCCAAACCGCGCCATACTCCGCAGCTTCGCCTTCGCTGCTACTTCTTCGCGATTGCGCGGCGGTGCCTGTGTCTCAAGCTGGCTGAGTAACCGCATCGATGCTGTTGCGATCTCAGCGACCGCGGCATTAAACGCTGCCTCGTTCGCCTTCGACGGTTTGTTGAAGCCGCTCACTTTGCGCACGTACTGTAGCGACGCGGCACGCACCTCCTCGTCCGTGACAGGAGGGTCGAAGTTGAAAAGCATTTTGATGTTGCGGCACATGCGCTTTTATCCCGGATAGGCACCGGTGATGTAGCCCTCGAGGGCCTGGATGGCGTGTTCCTGTCCGGAGATGACCC
>CAZANC010000276.1:0-4686 GCA_964486495.1 uncultured Occallatibacter sp. | reverse complement strand
TCTTCAACGATGCGCCCGTCCTTGAGCACGATCCTGCGGTCGGCGCGGCTGGCGACTTCAGGGTCGTGCGTGACCAGCACCAGCGTCGTGCCCGCCTTTTTGTTCCTCTCCAGCAGCAGATCCAACACCAGCCGTCCATTCGCTGAATCCAGGTTTCCCGTCGGCTCATCGGCCATCACAATGGGCGGCTCGACCACAAAGGCCCGCGCCAACGCCACGCGCTGCTGCTCGCCGCCGGAAAGCTGCACGGGATAGTGATCCACGCGCTCCTTCAGACCCACTTCATCGAGCAGCCGGCGTGCCTGCGCCACGCCATTACCTTCCAGGTTGAGCTCGTAAGGGAGCAATACGTTCTCGAGAGCGGTGAGCGTTTGGATCAACTGGTACGACTGAAAGACGAAGCCGATTTTGCGCCCGCGCACCGCCGCCAACTCGGTCTCTGCGAGGTTGTGGATCGGAACTCCGTCGAGCCAGATCTCTCCTTCGCTAGGCGAATCGAGGCCTGCAAGCAGGCCAAGCAGCGTGCTCTTGCCGCTCCCGCTCGCGCCTACGATGGCGACAAACTGTCCGGCGGGAATGTCCAGGGATATGCCCTGCAGGATCTCCACGCGCCGCGCGCCATTCTGGATCCATTTCTTCGCATTCTTGACTTGAATCAACTCGCTCTCCCGTCATTCGCAGTGTAAATGGCCGGTCATCGCAGTCGGGGACCACGGCATACTCTCGCGCCAGCTACACTTGATACGTGAACGTTCGGCGCGCGGTTCTTGTCGCATGTTGCCTGCTGTTATTGCCGGCAGGGCTGCTCTCTGCCGCCGGTCCGCCAAATTTTGACCGGCCGGTTTCCGGTCGGCCAATTCTGGTTTGCTATGGCGACAGCATCACCGCGGGGTTGGGCCTGCCTGACGGCGAGGCCTATCCCGACTTCCTGCAGAAGCTGCTCGACGAGCGAGGCTACGCCTACAAAGTCATCAACCAGGGAACGAGCGGCGCCACCACCAAGGATGCGCTCGACGGCCTGCCCTACGTGCTTCATCTGCACCCTGCCATCGTGATCGTGGAGTTTGGCGGAAATGACGGGCTACGCGGACTGCCTGTCGACCAGACGCGCAGCAATCTCGACCAGGTGCTCGCAGGCCTGGAGAAGGCTCACGTAAAGATTCTGCTCGCCGGCATCACGCTTCCGCCGGATTACGGACAGGACTACATCCTGTCGTTCGACAAAATCTTCCTCAATCTCGCAGCAAAGCACCACATAGCGGTCGTGCCCATGCTCTATAAGGACCTGGTTCACGTTCCGGGAACCATTCAGGGCGATGGCATCCATCCCACTGCCAAAGGCTCCGCGATCATCGCCGGCACACTCTTTCCCGTGCTCAAGCCGTTGCTGCACAAGGGCCCGTGAACAGCGACGCAAGATGCGCTCGAGGCGCGGAGTCGTGCGCGTCCTCGGCGATTGAATTCGGTCTGAAGCATCAGCGTTACCCCAACTGTCGCAAAACGATACACACTATTACTTTGAGGCGAACGGTCGATATATGTTCGAATTCTTAGGGATCACTCATAATCGCGAAAGATTGCAGGTTGCACGCGCAACCCGGCGATCGAATTCGCGGATCCGGTATTCCTCTCCCGCCTCCAACCTGCGCGTCAGGGTTGCCTCCGCACAAATCCGGAGATCCCATGCCAAAGACGGCTGTGGCAGCGGCATTGACGCTTTGTTTCGCTGCATTCTCTTCCCCCGTTCACACACAGCAGGCAATGCAGATTGCAGCCAACACTGTTGACGGCGGAGAATCGCCTGCCGTTCCAGCGCACGCGCCTTTCGCTCCTGCTCCCGCCGCCTCCACGACGATTGAAGTAACGGCCACTTTCGAGGACCTGCACACGGCGTTGGCGCCGGTTCCACAGATCGGCGGCGAAGAGATTCGTTCGGCTGCGGGAAGTTATGGCGACGTCTCCCGCTACATCCAGTCGCTGCCTGGCGTGGCGTGGAGTTCGGACTTATCGAACGACGTGCTCGTCCGGAATGGCCATCCGGAGGAGAATCTTTTTGTCATCGACGGCGTTGAATTTCCGGGCATCAGTCATCTGGCATTGTCGGGAACCACGGGCGGATTCACGTCAATGATCGACTCAACGGCCGTTGGCAGCATGGAGATGCGGCCGGGAGTCGTCGACGCATCCTATTCCAGCCGGCTTTCGTCGCTTATCGAGTTGCGCACGCGCCAACTGGGCGAGGCGCCCGAGGAGCGGAGCGTTTCGCTTGGTATCTCGGGCATCGGCGGGCTCTACCAGCGCACACTGCCCAAGAGCGGAATGCTTTTGGTCTCGGCTCATCGCAGCATCCTGAATCTCGTCACCAACGACATCGGCATCAATGGCGTTCCCATCTACAGCAACCTTCTTACTCGGCTGGAGTTGGCGCCGGATAGCCGCGACACCGTGACCATTCTCAGTCTCGGTGGGGTCGATTCGATCAAGATGACCCCCTGCGCAGGAGACTGGGAAGTGACCAGTAGCTACCGGACTCAATACAGAGGATGGAGAGATACAGGAGCGCTGACCTGGAAGCACGCGTTCGACGCTAAGGTCGCTTCAGAGCTTACTGCGGAGTACTCGATCGCCCAGCAGAATATCGACCAACAGCAACAGATCGGCTACGTTTGGTCAGGCAATATCAAGACCTGCACTCCGATCACAACGACCCCGACGTACATGGAGAATTCGCGCAACGGGCTGCCGCGCGTCAACTTCACGGTGAGGGCCGGCTTCCGCGGATGGCTGCTGTCGGCTGGCGCTGACGGCGGGCTCATGATGCCGAACGATGCTGTCGACCAGCCCCTGGGTCAGCTTTCGCCGTTCTCGGCCAGCACAACGGCCACCGATGCGGTAAGCTTTCATCGCCATATCGCGGCCGGCCAGGAAGCAGGCTTTATTCAGGCCGAAAGCGCAACGGACAAACGATGGAATCTGATGGCAGGCCTGCGCGCCGAGGGCTTCGCCCTGGATGGGACCTACGCGCTCGAGCCGCGCGTTTCGGTTGTCTACAGGCTGAACGATCGCCAGAGTTTCAACGCCTCGTGGAACGCGGCGGCGCAGCTTCCGCCGACGATGGATCTGCTGAGCTATCCCGGGAATCATCAACTGCGGCCGATCGAAGTGCGGCAGGCCACGCTGGGCTTGCGAGTGTGGCAGGGCCGCTGGGGCACGCTGGACGCCGCGGCGTACTCCAAGCAATACTGGCGCGAGCCCGTCTCCACGGAGTTTCCGCAATTGATGCTGTTCAACATGGTCGACACACTGGGGCAGTCGTTCGTGTGGCTGCCGCTCACGGACGCTGGCACGGCCAGCTCGCGCGGCCTGGAGGCGGTCTTGCGCAGTCACTGGGGCCGGCACGCGAACCTGATGCTGTCGGCTACGCGTTCGCAGTCGGAGTACCGCGCTCTGGACGGCATTCGGCGAAAAGGGAGTTACGATACGCCGGTGATGATCAACGCAGTGGACAGCATTCAGTTGCCGCTGGGAATCACGCTCAACAGCAGGGAGTCGTTTGCGAGCGGACGCGTGTACTGCCCCTTCGACTTGCCTGATTCGCTGGCCCAGATGCGGGGCATCTACGATCTGTCCCGGATCAATGCGCTCCGGGGGCCGGTCTATAACCGGTTGGACGTAGAACTGGAGCGGCAATTCAAGATCGCAAAGGGAGAATTGGTGATACAAGGCGGCGCGGAGAACATCCTCAATCGCGGCAACTTGCTGGGCAACGTGTGGCTCGAGAATTGCACGGCCGGTCTGCCTTGCACAAACGCCGAAGGATTGCCCATCGCAAAAGTGGATCAGATCGGACGTTTCCCTTCCTTCAGCGCGCGGTACCGGTTCTGATTGCACCGGTCGCGCTCTGCGCCAACGCAGGTAATCTCCAGGGCGGCGGAAGGCAGGCTGCGATTTTGAAACAGGGAGCGAAGAGGATTACTTTTTACCCGCGGTTGCCAGCGCTTTCAGGCGCGTGTTCAAGCGGCTCTTGTAACGAGAAACGGTGTTCGAGTGCAGAACGCCCTTTTGCACGCTCTTGTCGAGGGCCGAAACCGTTGCCCGGTATTGCGTCTGCGCTTCTTTCACATCGCCCTTGACCAAAGCTTCGCGCAGGGAGCGCAGGCTCGAGCGCACGCGGCTGCGGTTGGCGCGATTCACTTCAGTGCGGGTTACGGTCTGGCGAGCGCGCTTGAGCGCCGATACATGGTTTGCCATGGTTGTGCTTCCATCTCCAAAGCCTGAATTCGAGGGGTGGTCCTGTCTTCAGGAAAAATGATGCGGGGTAGAGGCCAGCTCGAGCCTGACTCGTTCGAGCTGCGCGCCTCGCAATCTCTAAGTCTACGGGAATTTGCGGGGTGGGTCAAACGCCCACGGGGATAGGAGACAGGGGCCGCTGAAAGTGCACCCCGCTGAAGCTAAATTTCCGAACGGAAACAATCCTCTGCGCTGAATTCGCTGTCGAATGTTTACTACACTGTGGAATTTAAGTCCCTAGTCGGGTAGTCGGCGAATCAAAGATTTCGATATTTCCGTTGACCATGCATTCGAGATGATAGGTATAATGCGTGTGGATCACCTCCCCCAATAATCTACCTTACGTTTAAGACTCATCGGAGGTCGTTATGAGATGGGTGAAGTTTTGTTTCTTCG
>CAZANC010000275.1:0-4696 GCA_964486495.1 uncultured Occallatibacter sp. | reverse complement strand
AGACGATCGCCAAGATCACGCAGGATTTTGAGGGTCGCTGGCACTTCAATACGGATGTGGCGGCGATTATGGAGCTCGTTAACGAGATTCAGGATGCGGATGCGCAATTCGCTGCGGGCGAGGTTTCCGCGCCGATAGTGCGTGAATTGCTGCGGTCGTTGGTGCTTCTGCTGGCGCCTTTTGCGCCGTTTCTTGCCGCAGAATTGTGGGAAGTACTGGGCGAGAAGGGTGCAATCTTGCGCGCTCCATGGCCAAAAAGCGATCCCGAGCTGGCCAAGGAAGACGAGATCGAGATTCCGGTGCAAATCAACGGCAAGCTGGTCGCGGTGGTGCGCGTGGCGGCAGAGGCCGATCCAAAAACCATTGAGGATGCGGCGCTGGCGAATGAAAAGGTGCGCGAGCGGACGTCGAGCAAGAACGTCATGAAGGTGATTGTTGTGCCGGGCAGAGCTGTCAACCTGGTCGTGAAGTGAGGGTCGCTTCCGTGGCGAATGTTCGCGGCAACGCTCCGGTGCGCGGAACGCAATTGCTGGTCGAGCACATGGGCGACGTCTTCCGGCGTCCTTCGCTCGTAGCTATTGAGATCGCCTGGCGCTGGCTCTTCGGAATTTCATTTCTTTTTGTCTGCTGGACGCAAGGGCAACAGATTCTCGCAGCGTTTCCGCTTGAATCGTCGGGCGCGAGCTCGCTCGACTTGCAGAATCCGTGGATCGCCGCTGTGCAACTCTGCAACCTCGCCGCGTTCTATGAGCCGCACGTGCTTGCTGTTCTGCGTTGGCTGTTGCCGGCCGGCGCGCTGACCTGGGCGATCGTTTCGGGCCTGGGACGAAATCTCCTGCTGATGCGCATGGAGCCCCGGGTGCCGTTTCGGCCCGTCGCGATGATCGTGTTGCAGGGAGCACGGCTCGCGTGGTTTGGTTTCATGCTGTGGGGCTGGGTCCACTCGATGCAATGGGCGGCGGCCACGCACATCACTTCGGGCGCTGAGCCGGATCTAGTCGGCTATTTCATTTGGGCAATCATTCTGGCGCTCGCCTTCTTTACGGCATTTGCGCTGACCAGTTGGGTTCTGACGATTGCGCCGATTCTTGTTCTGCTGGAACGGCACTCCGTGCTTTCGGGTTTTGGACGAGCTTTGAGGCTGGGAGGGGCTTTTTCCAGCAAGCTCGCCGAGATCAACTTGGTTCTGGGGATCGTCAAACTGGCGCTGCTGGTGGTGGCAATGGTCTTCTCAGCGGCGCCTCTGCCATTCAGCGACGAATTGGGTCCCGGCGCCATGCATTTCGTTGCGGCCACATCGTGCGTCTTTTTTCTTGTCGCGAATGACTTCTTTCAGGTGGTGCGGCTCAAGGCGTTCGTGGAATTCTGGCGCATCTTCAGGAACGAGCGAGAATTGTAACTGGGTCGGGCAAGCAGGCTCCTCGGAATCGAGATCGGGTTCCAACTGAGATGCAAGGCGATCCCTGCTCCTTATCGTTTCTTCTTGACATCCGATTGCTCAATGTTAGTCTGGCTTATCCCTCGATTCCCAAAACAGAGGCAGGCCCGGAAACATGGCTTCGGTTCGCATTTCCTCGACCCGCGAGGAGTACCCTGGGAAGGGCGATTCAGAAATTGCAGCGGCGCTGGCGGAAAAGAGCGGCTATATAGCCGTGGTCCGCTACAAGAGCTCGGCAGCGGGTAAAGATTTCACGGATTTCGGCTTATGTAGAACAGAAGCGGAGATTCGTGGCTATATGACAAGTCCTTATTGCCACGACGTTGAAGTCCTTTACGACGGCCGCGCCACCCTGTTTCCCCTTAACGCCGAACACATATTGAACGGAAGTTGCAAGAGCTGCGGCAGGCATGCCACCAGCGCGTCTCTGCAATTGGGCGCAGGCAACGATTTCTATTTCTGTCCCAAATGTGGTTTGCTCTATTGCGACGGCTGTTATCCAAAACTTCCTCTGACCGCCTCTCCCGGCTACGCTACCTGTGTTGTGTGCAGGATACAAATCAAACGCACTCTTCCCGACTTTTTTGTGAGCAATCCTCAGGCTGCTCCAGCTCCTCGGCAAGAGAAGTTGGAGCACAGCGGTGTGGTGGAGGAATCTAGCACCGGGACGGCGCCGAAGGTCGGATTATGGCATCGGCTTTTCGGAGGGGGAGCCAAGTCGGGCTCAAAAGCAGAACTCATCGTGACGATTCATGAGCAAATGAAGAGCAACAAAGGCGGTTATATTGAGACCCTCGAAAGAACGGCTGAAACGATTGCCAAGAGCGGAAGATTCAAGATCGAGACCGTGAAAGAACTGGTGTTGGATGCGTTTTTCCTCAGGTTGGGAGAGGGCGATGTCGGAACGGTCCCGATGAGACTGGGTGCAAAGATGGGCGGAGTTTCGTTTGCACAGTGGCTTGCCAAAAACGTCGTGGTGGGCAGGCTGCCCGCACAGATGATGGATCATCCCCGTCAATATGGCGCATTTGGAAAATGGCAGGACGCCAAGTCGATTTGTGAGAAGTATGGAGTTAAGTTCAATCGATAAGCGGCTTCGATACGAACCGATGGCCTTGGAGCGTCTACAGTCGAGGTTCTGCCGCTAGCGACGGAGACCCGCCCTGCTCCGCCGCCGCGTGAGCTACTTGCCCGACGACTGCGCTGCCTCTTCTTTCAGGAAGGCCTCGCTTAGCGTCTTCTTGTCGCGCGCAATCGGCAGCAAGGTCGGATAAAACTGCACAAATGTGGTGTCGACTGCCCCGTGCTCCTGGTGACACGAGTAGCATGCAGCAACCGGAGGAAACAGCTTCCCATTCGCGGTCGGCGATGCGAAGTTAAAGAATGCCCATCCACCGGGATATCGCGCGACATCCTTTACATGCGCTGAAAGTCCCATCAGCGAAGTGCCCTGGAAGTCGCCATGCAGGTTGATCGATCCTTTGTCCCTGGCTTCACGGGACTCCAGCACCATCACGGTCTTATCAGGCCACGTTCCTGTGGCCATAAAACTGCGATATGCCTCGGAATTGACGAAAACGTTGTCGAACATGGTCATGCCTGCCGGGTCGGCTGTGTAGCTCATGCCGAACCCGGAGGAAAGGTAGATCCATTCGCGATAATTTGCGGGGGGCAGCATGTCCCCGCTGGCGGCGTAGGCGGGTGATGCATCCGAGGCAGCAGCCACGACGGAGGGGGAAGGGCGGTGGGCTGCGAGGAATGCGCACGCAGCAGCGAGGAGGAAGGCAGCCCCTGCGACGGTGGAGAATTTGGGAAACATATGACCTCTCATGCGAGAGATATGCGAGATATCTCGATCAAGGGTTCCGTGGGATTGCTGCTACACGTTATCGTCGCGTGCCCGGCCGGCTAGAACACCTTCAACTGGATGACAAGATACTTTTTCGGGTCCTCGCGCATGCTCTTGATGAGCTGGTGCGCCTCGTCCGCGGTCTGGTCCAGGTGATCATAGAGCGCGCGATTTTTCACCAACTGGCCAGCCGTGCCTTGGCCCGAATTGATACCTTTTGAGATTTCGTCGAGGTTGGTCAACGTATCGTCCAGTTTCTTAGCGAATTCCGGATCCTTAACCAGCTTGCCCAGCGAGCCTTTGCCAGAGTTGATCTCGGCTGCCACCTGATTGAGATTGGCAGTGGCGGCGTTCAGGTTGTTATAGAGCGTCTCGTCCTTTAGCAACTTGCCCGCGGTGCCTTTGCCGGCGTCAAGATCGGCAGTAATCGCGTTCAGATGGTCCGCCGCCGAGTTCAGCTTGGTGTACAGCGTGTTGTCGTTGACCAGTTCGCCAATCGATCCTTTGCCCTGGGCGATGGCCTCCGTAACGGTCTGGAGATTGTCTGCGATGGATACAATTTTTCTGGCCAGACCCGGATCATTAAGGAACTCGCCCGCCGTGCCGTGTCCCTTATTGAGAGTGTCAACGAGGGTCTCAATTTTGTGCACCAGCACGTTGACTTCCTGGATGGAGACCTGACTGGTATTAATGACCGACTGAATGGTTGGAGAACCGGACTGCATCAACTCAGAGCCGTTGGAGGGGCGGGGCCCTATTGCGTGGGTAGAGTCGATATCGACATAGCTGTCGCCCAGAACGCCTGCCGCCTGGATGGACGCCAGCGAATCTGTGTGCAGGTCGTACAGGTACCTTTCGCCAACCTGCATGGTCACCTCGACGGGATTGGGATTCCGATCAGGCACCACGCGCAAGTGCAAAACATTACCAATTGTGACGCCTTCAAGCGTAACGACGGCGCCATCCTTCAGCCCGCCGGCATTGGGAAAGTAGCAACGCAGCACGATCCTATGGGCGAAGAGACCGCCAGAAGAGGCGGTCATGAGAAACATGAGCGCGACCAGCACAATGAGGGAGACCAGGACCAGCGCTCCCACCTTCAGTTGCGACCACTGAATCTCTTTGCGGCTTGGCACTTCACTCCTCTTGAGGAGCCGAGGGGGTCGGCGCCTTGAGAATACCAGAATGGGCGCTCTTAGAGCGGTTCTGGAGTCGTTATAGCCGTTTCCCGCCTCGGTGCAGGGTGGATTTTACTTCCGCCCCACAGACGTAGACCTGTCTGTGGGGACCCCGGTCTAAGGAAAAATCCACTTGGCAACCATGGCTTCAGGAGCCGGTAGCCGCGGAAGGGCTGTGCCGCCCATCTTCAAGCACCACGCTGGCCACGGCAATTTGAGAGGTATGGGTCA
>CAZANC010000274.1:0-4750 GCA_964486495.1 uncultured Occallatibacter sp. | reverse complement strand
AGAATGCAATCGACGCGTCATGAGGAAACCCTGCATGCAAGTCTAGTTAGACGCAACGGCAGGGTCAAACGGGAGGGAAGAACTCGATTCGAGCGGCTAGCTGCTCTTACCCCCGCACTGAAACGCCGGAAAAAGACAGCACCGCCAGGCCGCGGACGGGCTGACCAAAGAAACGGGCGGGCTCAAAGCGGCTGAACAAGAGCAGGTTCTCCACCTGCGAGCGAGTCACGGCGTCGGTGGGGCCGGAAACAATGCGATAGTCGTAGACCTCGCCTTGGCCGTTGACGTACGCTTCGACCGTAACCGGGCTGGAGATAGCGTCCGTTTCATCATTGCCCTGAGCGTTCGAGAAGTAGAGCAGACGAGGAGCGGTTGCATTGCCCAAAGGCTCGTCAGGCGTAGCCTGGGCTGCTTCCGGCTGGGCCAGCACGGTGACCAGAACGACGATTGTTCCCAATAGAAGGACCGCGCTGGCAAATCCCGCACCCGCCTGCAGCAGAAACGGTCCCACGGTGTTCTTCCACGCGAGTTCCCACGCAGTAATGATCCTGCGGCGGCTGCGCGCTCCCTCCTGGCTTACCGCGACACGAATTCGCAAAGGCAGATCGGGCGGCTCCGGCACGGGGCCCAGGGCGGCCAGCGAAGCCTGCAATTCGCGGAGAGATTTCCCCTCCCGCGCGCAATCGCTGCACTCAAGAAAATGGGCATCGATCTCCTGCATCTCGCGTCCGCTCAACCGGCCATCCAGATAATCCATCAAGCCAGCCTGTACTTCATTGCAGCCGTTCATCGCGCCCCCTCTCCCAGGGAAATCTTCATCTCAGCCAGCGCGGTGGGCCGCGAACCCGACCGCTCAACGGTCAGCAACGCCTTTAGGCAAGAGCGCCCGCGCACCAGCCGCGATTTGACCGTTCCCAGATTGACCCCCTGCATGGCCGCCACTTCCTCGTAGACGAATCCTTCGATATCGCGCAGGACCAGCGTGGTGCGGAATGGCTCCGGTACCTGGCGCAGCGCCTGCTCCACACGCGCCCGGTTCTCCTCGTGCAGGGCCGCGTCATAGGGCGACTCGGCGGGGTCCACGAGCATGTCCTTCAGTTGCACTGGCCGGCCGCAATCTCCCTGCGCCATCTCCTGCTCCATCGGAATCTCCTGCTGTTGATGCCTCTTCCACCAGCGACGCTGGTTCGACGCTTCGCGCAAAGCGATGCGGTATATCCAGGTACGCAAGGAAGACTCGCCGTGAAATCCGCGAATTCCGCGGAAGACCTTGACGAAGACTTCCTGGGTCAGATCGGCAGCGTCAGCAGGATTGCGCACCGTGCGCGCAAGCAATGAGTAGATTGGCTGGTGGTAGCGAGCAATCAGCCAGGCAAACGCCTCTTCGGAGCCGGATCGCAACTCTTCAACGAGAGCCGCCTCGTCGGATTGGAGCGTCGATGCCCCGGCAAGATTGGCGCTGGCAAGATTGCCCATGGTGAGGTCCGCCTGCAATTCTGTGTCCTCCCACATTACCCCATATCAGCCATCGTCTGCACGTGCGCCCATCACGCCGGGCTATGGGTTTCCGAGCTGAACCGATCATTCAAAACCACTTGCTGACGCCTCCAGCGGCCGGTGAGCCCCTGGAAGCGCGTTACTGGCCCTGACCGCGTCGGCGCTGGCGTACCGCAATATGACCCATGCGCCTATCCTTGTTAGACACCGGGGGCTGTTGAAGTGTTCCCACTCACTTTCGGGTTGGGTTTTCGCGGCACGAAAACTTTGTTGATGGGTTCAACGAGTTAGTCAGACCGTAAAGACGATTCTGCGGCCTTTTTCGACGCGGTCCCAAGCAGTCTCAACCTCGGCCAGCGGAATCGGCTCGACGGCGATCTTCAAGCTGCCGGATGCGGCCTTCTCAAAGAGAGTGGGAATGGTGGCAAGAATCAGCTTGAGAGGGGCGGAGCCAAATCCACTGCCAAGGAGCGTCAAGTCGATGCTGCGCAGCGTTGCGCCGGGCAAGGTAATCGTCTGGCCAGCGCTGGAGCCTACCTCGACCAGGCGCGTCTTGTGAGTGGCCGTCGCTTTGAAGCCTTTGGCGAGAGCCTCCAGCAGCAACTCCGTGGGCCGTCCCCAAAGATAATCGACGACCACATCGATACCTGCGGCGGCTTCGGCGGCAAGGGCCTCGCGGACGGCGTCCTCCGGCTGGCTGAGCGCAATCACTCGATCCACGTCGGCGGCTGCGATTGCTTCCAGGTTGCGTCCGGCGGCGATCACGCGCTTCGCTCCCAATAGCCGCGCCGCTTGAATGGCGAGCTGCCCCGCGACGCCTGTCGCCCCCATAATCAGCACTGTTTCTCCTTGCTCGAGACGAGCACGCTCTTTCAGCGTGACCCAGGCCGACATGCCCGGATTGGCAATAGCAGCGGCTACCACGTCGTCCAGACCGTCGGGTACGGGAATGCACGACTTTCGCGGAGCTGCCGCCCGCTCGGCCATCGTTCCCCATGGCTTGCGCACAAACAAAAAGTAGACGCGGCTGCCGTCTTCGAGAACTCCCACGCCGTCCACTCCCGGAACGGAGGGACCCTCGCCGGCGCTGGCGTAGTGCGAGCCGCTGGCCAGCGACTTGACGATCGGGTGCAGTCCGGCGGCGCGCACGCGGAGCAGCGCCTCGCCTTCTTCGGCAACCGGGTCGGCAAAGGATTGGTACTTCGGCGCCTTGCCTCGAACGTTTACGACGGCTGCTTGCATCGAACTCACCTCCGGGGATCACTGACTATCAGCTTCCGATTCGACGTCTTGCGGTTTCGATTCTCTCAGTCGGGCGCATAGGATGAAAGGCGGAGGCGTCTGGTCATGTTTTCCGCCCATCCGATCGGCTTCATTCATAGCCCTTACCGTGAATCCTCGGCGATTCCCAAAGGCCTTGGCGCCAGGCACGATGCCGAAGGCGTGATCGAGCTTCTGCGCGAGTTCGAACCGGGACTGGCTGACATCGAGGGCTTTTCACACCTGTTCATCCTTTGGCAATTCGACCGGGCCGATGGATTCGATCTGATCGCTCATCCGCCGGCCGATGCGGGCCAGCCTCACGGCGTCTTTGCCACGCGATCACCGCGCCGGCCGAATCCGATTGGCCTCACAGTTGTCGAGTTGCTGCGCCGCGAAGGTCCGTCGCTCCATGTGCGCGGCGTGGACATGCTGGATGGAACGCCGGTGCTCGACATCAAGCCGTATCTCTCCAGCATTCCATCGGACAAGCTGCGGCGCGGATGGCTTGCCGAAGCGGAAAAAAGCAGGGGCCAAGCCACCCCAGCGGCGAAGCCGCCGGGGACCCCGGCAGGGAACGAGGGAACAGGGAAACAAGAAAACCGCGATTGAGCGATCGGACTTACATTGCAGACTCGCCGATTTGCTCAATACGCCGGCTCTACGGAATTCCAAGCAGCTTGTGGGTTTGCAGGCTCAGCCGCCAGCGCGGATGATCGAGGCAATACGCCAAAGCCAGCGTCGTGTTCAACTCGCGGTTTGGTCCATCCATGGGCTGCAGGAAAAAATGCCGGAACGAAAGCTCCTCAAATTGCTCTGGCTCAGCTCCAGGCTGCGGATAGATCAGCTTCAGCTCGTCACCGCTCCGCTGCTTGAACTCGGCGCCGGCCTTCGGGCTTACGCAGATCCAATCCAGTCCCGCCGGAGCCGCAATGGTTCCGTTGGTCTCGACAGCAATCTCAAAGTTGCAGGCGTGGAGAGCATCGATCAGCTCCTTGTCGAGTTGCAGAAGCGGTTCGCCGCCGGTGCAAACCACAAATCGATTGCCGGGAGCGGTGGTTGAGGGCCATTTGTGATTGATGGCCGCGGCCAGGATCTCGGCGATGACGAAGTTCCCACCGCCACGGCCATTGGTATCGGCAAAATCGGTGTCGCAGAATTTGCAGGTCGCCGACGCGCGATCCTGCTCGCGCCCCGACCAAAGATTGCATCCGGCAAATCGGCAAAAGACTGCCGGCCGGCCCGTCTGCGCGCCTTCACCCTGGAGGGTGTAGAAAATTTCCTTCACTGCGTAGCTCATAGAACAGCTCTCAGCCCTCAGCCTTCAGCTATCAGCTCATCCCGTTACGGCCTCGCGCGTCAACTCAGAACAAACCTGGCTGAGGGCTGACGGCTGAAGGCTATCAGCTCGTTTTCAGCAGCGGGTCTTCGATCCCATTTTCGCGAAAGCCTTTTTGCCTCAGAAGGCAGGAGTCGCACTGGCCGCACGGCACGCCCACGGGGGAGGGATCGTAGCAACTGCTGGTCAAACTGTAATCGACGCCCAAGCCGCGCCCCAGACGGATAATCTCCGCTTTAGAAAGTGCGATGAGCGGCGTGTGAATCTTCAGCACCTGGCGGCCTTCCACACCGGCTTTCGTTGCGAGATTGGCCATCGCTTCGAATGCAACGATATATTCAGGACGGCAGTCGGGGTAGCCGGAGTAGTCGAGCGCATTCACGCCCAAAAAGATATCGCTCGCGCCCAACACCTCGGCCCAGGCCAGCGCAAAGGCGAGGAAGATCGTGTTGCGCGCAGGAACGTACGTAATCGGGATGCTGCCGTTCATCTCCTCGGTTGTGCGGCCCTTGGGAACCGCGATGTCGGCCGTGAGCGCCGAGCCGCCAAAGGCGCGCAGGTCAAATGCGACGGTACGATGCTCGGCGACTCCGACTGAAGCAGCGACGCGCTTTGCGGCCTGCAACTCCCACGCATGCCGTTGGCCGTAGGAAA
>CAZANC010000273.1:0-4767 GCA_964486495.1 uncultured Occallatibacter sp. | reverse complement strand
TGAGTGGTTAGCGTGCCGGCTCGATAGCGGGAACGAGCGGTATAACCGGCGGAATTGCGTCCATCGGATAGCCGAGGCGCTTCCACTCGTCGAAGCCGCCGCGCAGCGGGCGCACGCGCTCAATGCCCAGCTTGTGCAGTTGCATGGCGGTCTTGGCCGCGGTGGCCTCGCTGGGGCAGGTGCAGTAAAGCACCACATCGCGATCGCGGGGAATCTCAAGGTGGCGCGCGGTGATGGCATCGGGCGAGAAATGGACGGCGCCGGGCAGCGTGAAGGGATCGGGCACCAGTTCAAGAGGGTGGCGCAGGTCGATGATGCAGACCTGCTCGCCAGCGTCGAGCTGGCGCTTCAGCTCCTCGGGCTCGAGGCGCGAGGCAACGAGCTCTTTCAGCACCATGCGGCGGCGAACGAGTCGCCCAATGAAGAATGCTACGATGCCCAGAATCAGCAGTGCGCCCGAGAAGCGGCCGACCCAGTTGAGCACGCTGGGATTGCGTTTGATCAGGTCGCCAAAGAATCTACCGCAGGTGAGCAGTACGCCCACCCACAATGTGGCGCCGATCCCGTCATAGAGCAGGAACGTGCCATACCTCATGCCGTTCTGTCCAGCAACGGGCGGCGCCAGCGTTGACAGGCCGGGAACGAACTTGGCGAACATGAGCATGGTGCCGCGGCGGCGGCCGAAGGAGTCCTGCGTGCGACGGACGCAGATAGTCGGCTCCAGCGAAAGCTTGCAAAGCAGGCGCAGCACGCGATGGCCCTGCGTGCGCCCGATGCGGAACCAGACGCTGTCGGCGATGAGTGACGCGGCTACTCCTACTCCGAGGGCCAGGGGAAAGCTGATTTGACTTTGGGCGGAGAGCGCGCCGGCGGCGAGCAGCACTGGCGCCGACGGCAGGGGAAGGCCAAGCTGCTCAACCAGAACCCAGGCAAACAGCAACAGATAGCCGTACGCCAAAAGAATGCCGGTCGGTAGCGCCATGATTAGACCCGAAGTGCGGCGTGTTGGGGAATCAGACCGCTTGGCCCTTTGGGCTGGATTCCGCGGGGAAAAGCGGCCTCACCTTATGAGATGAATCTAAATGAAGTTCGTTTCAGAAGAATCAAGAAAAACTGCGGGTCGCGGGTCAGCTACGCCCGGCCGGCCCCGAAACCACCTGTTCAATGACCCAGTCGACCCAGGCGCCCTGCTCTGCCGGACAGGCCAGGCGGCCAGGATCATTGGCCAGAATGGCATCGACAAAGTTCTCGACGATGGGAAAATGAAGGTTTGCGTGAGGTGGCAGCATTTCTGTGCTGGGCCCGGCGCCGGTGTCGATGCGCAGCTCCGGTGCGTTGAGAGGATCGAGTTTGATCTCGCCCGCCTCGCCGATGATCCGAAATTGGTCCCGCGCCACGCGCGAATTCCAGCGCACGTCGACGACTGCATGAACGCCGGCGGAAAAACCCATCAACACGGTCGCCGAATCTTCGACGCCGATTCGATGCACGGCATTCGACAGGAGGCCGCATGCGCGGTCCGGTTTGCCGAAGAGGAAATTCATGAGGTCGATGCGGTGCGACCCGATGTCGTAGAGCGGGCCGCCGCCAGAGAGCGCGGGATCGGCAAGCCATTCGCGGCCCTCGATCTCGAACCAGCTATGGCAATTGGCCTCGGCCAGCAGGGGCCGGCCGATGGCGCCGTCGGCGATCAACTGTTTGGCGCGGATCAGCTTGGGGTAAAGCCGGCGGTAATACGAGACGCCGAACAGGCGGCCCGAAGCATGACTCGCCGCGCGGCCTTCTGCGACCATCCTCTCTGCCTCGGCGAAGTTCATCGCCATGGGCTTCTCGCAGAGCACATGCTTGCCGGCGCGCAGCGCCGCGATCGCGGCCCCGGCATGAAAGGCCACGGGCAATGCAACGTAAACGGCGTCGACGGCAGGATCGGCGACGGCATCCTCGAGGCTCGCCCACGATCGCGCGCCGGGATACGTCGCGGCTTTGGCCGGAGTGCGCGTGACAAAGCCGTAGAGCCTGCTGCGCGGCTCAGCTTGAATCGCGGGAATGACGCGCTTTCGCGCAATGTCGCCGATGCCGGCGACAACCCAGTTGACGATACTCATGTCTGTTCCATATTAATCGAGGCCGGAAAAAGTCAGACCAGAATAAATTCGAGCAACGCCATCGGCCTGAAAAAAGCCGCCCGCAGGCGGCTTGATCACGAAATGAATTTGGGAGGGCTGCGGTGTTACTGCTCAGGGCCTGCAGCGCCGGACGTTGCCTGCGCCGGAGCCACTCCGCCTTGCGCGGGCGCGGATTGCGCATCCTGGTTTTTCTCTCCGAAGTAGTCGTGATCCCAGAGATCCGCGTAAAACGCGCCAGTCAGTTCGGCGGCGCGCGGTCCGAATGTGGCTCTGCCGCCCTCGAGGAAAAAGACTGTCACCAAGCCGCCTTGAGGCGACTCAGAGTATGCGGCGAACCAGCCGAAGCGCGTTCCGTTGTCGGAGCAGGTTCCGGTCTTGCCGAAGATGGGCAGCTCGCGGAAGTTGGCGCGCAGGCGCCGCGCGGTTCCATACTCCACCGCCCCGGCCATGCCGTCTTCGAGGTCGGGAAGGTAGCGGCCGATGTCAAGCGTGCGCTTGATCATGGGCTGGAATGAAGCGATATCTTCCGGCGTCGTGGGGTGCTGCAAATAATAGAGGGTACCGCCGTTGGCGATGGCGGCAACAAATGCGCCCAATTGCAGCGGAGTAAGCGAGACGCCTTGGCCAAAGCTGCACATCCGGGCCACACCGCCCTCGGCCTCGGGAATCGCCTGATCGGGATAGACACCCAACTGCTCGCCGGCAATGTTGTAGCCGGCCAGCTCGCCGAGGCCAAACTGCGTGGCGTAATGGCGCACGCGCTCGAAGCCCAGTTCGCGACCCAGCTCCTCAAAGTAGAGATTGTTGCTTTTGGCCAGCGCCTGGGTCATATCCATGCGGAAGCCCGAGAGCTGCACCATGGTGTTGCTGGTGACCAGCGATTCTGAAAGCGCAGCCAACGCCACTGTCAGCTTGATGGTGGAGCAGGGTTCAGCGCCCGGCGAGAGCGCTAGTTTCTGGTTGACCATGGCAAGAATGCGGCCGTTGGCGGGATTGATCACCACCGCGGTGCCGTTCATGTCGCCCAGGGCATCGATGGCCGCCTGGCGCACCACTGGATCCTCGCCGGCGGTGTTGTCGCCTGCACCAACATCCCCATGAATGAATGAACTGGCCGTGAAGCGCTCGTAATAATGATGGCGGCGGTGATAGGAGGCGCCGCGCAACTGCGCTCCCGCCGTGGCATTGAGCCGGCTGGCCGTGGTGGTTCTTGCGGCGGCGCGGGCAGAAGACCTATGCGTATACCTGCGTTGAACGGTTGAAGTGCGCGCTGTGGAAGTCCTGGATGTGGTCGTGTGCCGCGTCGTGGTGACGTGCGACTCGGTTTTGGATTTCGAGTGATGCAGAGGTTGCGGAGCATCCAGCGCCCAAGCACAGGCGGCGCTCATGCCAAAGATGAAAGTACAAAAATAAATAGGCCCAACGCGCAACTTCTTCATCCAGTTAACAACCTCTCAACTCTTGGATCTCGTGCCGCGTTCGCCCTTGGGCCCGCACTTTGTGCTTTCAAGCTTTGACGCGCCCAGCTTTTGTGCCGTGAGCCCGGCAAAATGATGTTGCCGGCTCCAGTGGGGTGCGACAATCCAACTCCGCAATCGCGAGATTCGCCGCCAACCAGGTTCTTCAGTTTTGAAAATAACCCCGGAGACAGTAGTGTCCCTCGATCGGACATCACAACCCATACAACTTTCGTGGCGTTGTACTTATTGTACCCGTTTCGCGCCCGTTTTGGAACCTTTCCCGACTCGGCATGGGGGCCAAGTCCATTCGATGCAATGGATCTTTAGAACTTCAGCCGACGCAGAAATGTGGGGACATCCAAATCTCGCTCAGGTTGCTCAGCCGGACCGGCAAAGAGCGACGCTCCGGTGTCAGCGCCCGGCTCCGCTCCATCGCGCGGGGTCGCGGCGAACTCCGGAGCAAAGTCCCGGGGCTGCTTGTCAGACTCCGATGCCGTGCCCTCGGATTGCTGCCCGGTCGACGGCGCGCTCTCACCGTTCGTCGCAAATTCCATTGCGTGGCCGGCAGCCTGCTTCGCGGGCGAAGAAACCGTCACCGTGGTGGCCACTCCCGGCGCAGCCGCGGCAAAAAAGAATCCATCGTCCGCGTTCTCCGTCGCCGCATCGTCTTCTTCACTCATGAAGCGCGCCGGAGCAGCGGCGGGCTCCGTCGAGCGCTCGCGCATCCAGTTGCCGGTCGACACAACCGGCACCGAGACCACCAGCGCCTCCTCCACATTCAGCATGCGCGCGCGCCGCTCCGGCATTTGATCGCGGAAGCCGGTAGCGATGACGGTGATCTTCACTTCTTCGCCCATCTTCTCGTCGAGCACCGCGCCGAAGATAATGTTGGCGTCTTCGTGCGCAGCCGACTCGATCAGCGACGACGCTTCGTTCACCTCAGAGAGTTTGAGCGAGCTTGACCCGGTGATGTTGATCAGGATTCCGCGCGCGCCGTCGATTGCGCCGGCGTCAAGCAGCGGCGACGCCATGGCTGCCTGCGCCGCTTCCACTGCACGGTTCGAGCCCGAACGAACCGCCGTGCCCATCACGGCGTGGCCCATGCCCGCCATGGTGGTCTTCACGTCGGCGAAGTCGCGGTTGATGATGCCGGGAATGGTGATGATGTCGCTGATGCCCTG
>CAZANC010000272.1:0-4789 GCA_964486495.1 uncultured Occallatibacter sp. | reverse complement strand
TCGCTGAAGAATAGCAGCACGTGATTCTGAAATCGATCTGCGACGGCGCTCGTGTGCGTGCCGGGATAGATCTCAAAGCTGTTCGCAATTCCGTACTTGTCGAAGATATCGTGCAATTTGCCGGCATCGATGCGTAAGCCGTCCTGATCGCCCACGTCCATGGCGATGGCGCGATACTGCTTCAGGTTTCCAATGTACTGATCGACAAAGGCCAGCGGTGAGTTGGCCGTGAACTTCGCCACGATCTCCGGCACCGGAACACCATCCTTGGTTGGCAGGTCGAAGTACAGCGGAGGGTTCTTAGGATCCGGCGCCCACGCCGCTGCAGTTGCATACTGGGCAGCGCCGAAGCCGGGCGACTGTGCCGCGAGGTCGGCTGGGGACTTGGCCTCCGCAACCTTCTTCTCGCTGGCAATCGCGCGCTCCTTCATTTGATCGGCGGGGCCTGTCCCGCCGCCAGCCATTGGAGACATGCAGCAGGGACTCATGATGTAGAGAGCACCGAAGACGTCAGGATGCTTCATGCCGATGCGCGAAGCACCATAGCCGCCCATGGAGTGGCCCACCAGGCCGCGGCTCGTTCGTTCTGGAATGGTGCGGTAGTGTGTATCGATGTAGGCGACGACATCGTGATAAATAAACTTTTCGAAATCGCCGGTAGTGGCGGAGCTTGAGTACATCGAGCCGTTGTAGATGGTTTTGGAATCGGGCAGGACCACGATCATCTCCTGCGACCCTTTCGCGAATGCGCCTTCGATCGTTTGCGGGACTTGGATCTCGTGTGTCCACTGCTCAGCGCCAATTGAGTAACCGTGCAGCGCGTAGACGACGGGATAGCGGCGCTTCTTATCTTTCTGGTAACTGGGCGGCAGAAAGACGATGACATCGCGATCAACGGCGTCGCCATCGAGATTGCCTTCGAGGGCTGCGCTGTGGATCTGAATGTGCTCAACCGTGACGGGCTTAGCGCCGGGGACGACGTCGGGAACGTTCGTCTGCACCTGCGCCGTGAGCCACGATCCGGTCGCGATGGCCAATGTAATTGCGCACACAATGAACAGCTTCTTTGGTTTCATCTGGACCCTCTGGAACACTTGGCTACTGAACGGGGTATGAATAGATGTTCACGCTGAAGGGGCGCACGGTGATAATGTCGGGCAATGCGCCCAGCGTCTGTTCTTCGACCTGAACTTCGGGCTTTTTGCCCACTTGCACTGTAGCGTCGATTGAATCGGGAGCCATATGCCACAATTTGCCTGCATTGGCGAGCTTCGCTCCGTCGATCGCGATCCTGATGCTCTGTTCGGATTCCGATGGATTGAGTATGGCAATCGCGAGGGTCTTGCGGTCCTCGCTAAGCGCGGCGCTCAAATCAAGCGGATAAGTATCGCTGCCGGGATTGACCGCGGGTTGGTCGCCGCCGGCCGGAAACGTCGGCTTCGGTTGCGGTGAGTCTCCGGTCACATCGACGGGAATGGTGCCGAAGTGATCGCGGTACATCTTGAAGAGCATTCCAGTGGGGTTGAGCACAGCCTCAGTACGGTTGGAACTCATCATCGCGGTTGCGAAGGTGAATGCGCCCATTTGGAAGATATCAGAGTGGCGGAACATTTCGTGGAAGGCCCATGCGTAGGCTGGAACGACTTTGTAGGAGTCCCGATTGCCTCCAAAGTAAGCCCACTCGTCGATGGCGATTGGAACTGGCTTTGCACGAAGTGCGGGAATGCGCTTGAGGTATTCCTGGTAATGCTCATATTTCGCGCGCACCTGGACGGCCGGCGCGCGTTCCCACTCGATCAGCGACAGAGGGGGATCGATCGGCACCTTCTTCTCGAGCTTCATGTCGGTATGCTCGGTACCGGATGCGTAGTAGTGCTCGCTCACCATGTCAATGTTGTCGAGGCAGTTGAGGAGCATCTGGCCGGTCCAGTCGGCTGCCGAAAGATAGTCGGGAACATATTGGCCGTTGATTCGTCTCGCCTGGTCGGCGCCCTCCATCACGTCGGGCATGGCGCCGCCTGCGATGAGCTTGATGGACGGATCAACCTCACGCATTTCTTTGGCGAAGAGATTGTGCTTCAATTCGAATTGCGGAAGTGACATGGCGCCCATCTGATAATCGCCCCATGGCTCGTTGCCAATTCCCCAGAACTTTACGTGATACGGCTCGGGATGGCCGTTCTCGGCGCGCCATTCGCCCATGGGGGTGGTTACAGCGCCATTGGTGTATTCGACGAGTTCACGCGCTGACCAGGCATCTCCGAAACCTGCGTTGACAGTGATGTAGGGATCGACGCCGAGAAGGCGGCAAAGCGTGAGGAATTCATCTGTGCCCACGTCGTTGGGCTGCATGGCGTGCCAAACGGGGTCAAAGATGGGTGGGCGCTTGTCTATCTCTCCGACACCGTAGCGCCACTCATACGCGGAGACAAAATTGCCGCCGGGAAAGCGGAGAACGCCAAAGCGCAACTGCTTGAGCGCGGCGATGACCTCGGGGCGGAAGCCCTCGATGTTGTCGGCGGGCATGAGTGATATCGCGCCGACACGGAAGGATCCGGTGCCCGTGCCGGTGATTTCGAGAGTTGCGTCATCGGTATCGGCTGCGGCGGTGTAGCGCAGCGGGAACTTGCGGTATGCCGCACCGAGCGTGCCGATGGCGACGGTCCGGCGATCGGCTGAATCCTTGCCCCACATGAGCGTGACCTTGACCACAGCGCCCGGAGAGCCCGCCAGCACAATGCGTCCGGTATAGGCGTTGCCTTTGCGTATAGCGATACCGAACTGGCTGAAGCCGTGGGGTTCCTTTGCCGCGAGCTTTACCAGCGGGGTGTGATCGCCGGTATAGGGCGCCTTGGTGTCCATGATGACAACGTCGTCGCCGCCGATCGGAGCCCACCAGCGTGTAGGTGTGCGGCGAAAGCGCGGGTTACCTCCGGCGTTACCCAGGACCGGAGGAGGCGTAGGCGCACTGGCGGCGATCGGGTAGAAGAACTTGCGATCGACGAGCATCTCGGACCAGACGCCGGTGTTGACAATGTCGCCACCGTGTTCGAGAAACTGGCCGTAGATGTACTTCGAAATGGGAGCGCCGGTTTTCGAAGCATCAATGGTGGCATGGATCGTGCGTGCCTGGGATACACCCAAAGCCGGCGAGGCGAGCAAAGGAACAATAAGCAGGTTGAGAATCAATGAAAGCGATTTCGAGGCTGTGATTTTTCTGCATAGATGCATGGTTCGTTTTCTCCGAATACAGAACTCAATCGAGCCAGCGTGCGATCGGCGCAGCCAGCGATCTGGCTCTTCGGTTTGTAGCGAGCGCCCGCGATCGTCCATCGCCCTCAATCTAATCCATTCGACCGACCTCGTCCGCATTCTACTGCGAGAGCCCGCGCGAACCGGCGGCTGAAGACTTCTTAAGACGCGACATCCAAAAGAAGTGGGGACGCGGCCAAATCCCATATCCGGAAGAAATCAATTCTCAGAGATCGGTTTTTCGCTTGGGGATGTGCGACCGGATTAGATGTCAACTTTCGCCAACAGCTCAATGCACTCGTCGACTTCGTTCGAAGCCATTCTTACAGTTCCGCCCGAATTACCGCCTACCCGGCAGTTACTTCGCAGTAACCAAAATTGACGCTGGACCGCACCCTTGAGGACTAACACAGAATCCAAGCGCGATTCTTCAGGGCGTTCATGTTATTCAATTTGGAGTGTATGCGAGACTTGGGGCACCCCAGATTTGTTGGTTGAGGGTGGTTCAAGCGTGAGAGCCGCGCGCCAGCAGGGTTGCAAGCGTTGGCGCGGTCCACTATAAGTAACAGCGAGCTATGTGCGAAAGCGAGCCGGGAGCCGGGCGGATTTGTGCGTGCCGGCGGCTCTGGCTGGTTTGCTGGCAACTGACAAAAGAGGAAAACAACGATGAATCGCAGAGAGATGTTCGCGGCTTTGGCCGCAACTGCCGTGGCCGGCGAAGCGCTGGCTTTTGCCGACACAACTCCCGCAGCCGCGCCCGTGATGGGATCGAAGGTGTTCGACTGGAACTCGATGGTCGACAAGCCAACGAAGACCGGTTCGGTACGGTCGGTTTGCTCGTCGCCGACGGCGACGCTCGAGAATCTCGAGATCCACATCTCGACGCTGAACCCGGGAATGATGCCGCATCCGCCGCACAAGCATCCCAACGAGGAGCTGGTCATCGTGCGGCAGGGAACGGTGGAGGCGCTGTCGAACGGGGAGTGGATCCGCGTGGGACCGGGATCGGTGATTTTCAACGGGTCAAACCAAGTGCATGGATTCAGGAATGTGGGGACGGAGCCGGCGATTTATCACGTGGTGAACGTGAAGACGGCGGCGACGCCGGCGGGAACGACGGTAGTGGTCGGGGGATAGAGCAGGCGCCAGGAGACCAAGGGAACGAGGGACCGAGTTAGCGAGTTAGCCGCGCTTCGCGCGGTTGGAGGGGCGGAGCTGCCAGCTTTCAGCTAAGACCTCGTGCGGGTTCGTGCTTTCCCACCCTTCGCCAGAAAAAAGGCGAAGGATGGGGCACCCATTTTTCTGAGGATTAGTAAGAGTGGGCCACGGGCGGGGTTGGGTTCGTGCGATCCCCGGTCCCCAACTGCGAGGGACCGGGGGCACCCATTCTTTCCACGTCCCAAAATCGGGACATGGGACGCCCAGAATCGATCTTTATTTCTTGCGGAAGCGGGCGGCGAGATTGTCGGCCATGCTCGCCAACAGGGTCACGTCGTTGCCGACGGCGGTAAAGTTGAAGCCGAGCTCGAACATCGCT
>CAZANC010000271.1:0-4812 GCA_964486495.1 uncultured Occallatibacter sp. | reverse complement strand
GACTCAATAAATAAGCTTAAGCGAGAACTGAATCTGGCGGGAGTTGCCGGCGGTTCTGCTGATTTCGCCGAAGCCGGCGCCGGAAATGATGTTTGCCGGTAGTCCCATGTCGACAATGTTGAAGATATTGAAGAACTCCGCACGGAACTGGAGATCAACCAGTTCTGCCCCGTTTTTTCGCGAGCCAAACGGCGTGTCCTTGATCGCCGCCAGATCGAGGTCGTAGAACGCCGGCCCGCGGAAGGTGTTGCGGCCGAGCGTCCCGAATCGCCCTTGATTCGGCCCCGTGCCTCCGCTGACGTGGATGGGAATGGAGAAGAAATCGGCGGCATTGTTCACACCCTCGCCGAAATAGTCCTCGCGGACCTTGCGTGCGGTAGAGAAATGCGGAGTGGCGATTTGATCGGGCCGGTCGACGCCATTGGAACCCGCGCCGGTTTGCTGGATCCCGGAGTAAACAGTGAAGGGCGAGCCCGACGAGACGGAAGCGATGCTCAAAAGTTCCCAGCCGGATGTAATTTCGCTGCCGGCAAAACGAAGCAGGGCCACTCGATCGAGATGAAGGTTCTGCGCTGCACTGAGACCGAAGGAGGTGGTCGCGTCGAAGGTCGACGGGCCTTTTTCGGGGTGATAGTCAAAGGGATTCTGGGGCGTTGAGCCACCCGCGATAACGCCGCTGCTATCGTCGATCGATTTGCCCCACGTAAAGCCGGCCTGAACGCCCGGTCCGACCTTTGCGATCGTCCCCGAGAGCGAAACCTGAAGAGCGTGATAAGTGGAGTGCGCCGTTGCCACGATGACGTTTTCCGTTCCGAAGCCGCCGGTGACATTGCCGGCGGCGTCAAACGTTGTATAGCGGGCGAAGGCGGGGCTGGCGCCGGAATAGGCGTTGGGAAAACTGATGGCAGGGAGCTTTTCGCTGGCCGTGCCCACATAGGTTGCATCGGCAGTGAGGCCGCCCATTTTGCGCTCTACGCCGGCCGTCCAGGTGTAGAGCGTGGCGTTTCCAAATGGGGGGTCGATGCCGCTGAGGGACAAATCGCTTACCGGACCACCGGGCGTGATTGCGGCGAGTTCCTGTTCATAGCGGTTGACATCCATCACCGTGTTGGGAGCGACCAGTTTGGAACTGTCGGCAGGAAAGATGTTTGCGCTGGAGGTCGAGTAGACGGGGGGAACTTCAGTGGGAGTAATCTGAAACCCATAATGAATGGGCGCGGCGGGAGCAGAGAGCAAGCGCGGATAGACGGCAAAGGGCGTGGAGCCGGTAAGGAAGTTGTCCTGCCAGATGTTGGGCGGGATGGTCATGATGCTCGCGCCGGCGCGCGCCAGCAGCCTCGGTGTGGCTTGCCAGGAGATTTGCAGGCGCGGCTGCCACGCGTGCCAGGAGGTTTTGTAGCCGGGCTGCGGGTTGATGACATACTGTTGCGCCCCGTTGGCAGTGATGACCGTGGATGTGCGATGTGCGCGCTCGCTGATCGGCGTGTAGAGATCCCAGCGAATGCCGTAATCGAGGGTCAGGTGGCTGGTGACCTTGAAAGCATCCTGCACGAAGGAGCTGACGTTGTTGCGATTGATGGCTGCAGGACCGATGTGCGCGCCGTTGGAGAAATACGGAGGGGCGATGCCCACGGTATAGCTGAATGGGCTGCCGGAGAGAAAGCTTGAGAGCGTATCCGGCAATAGATCCCCGGGATGAATGTCGTGCGTGCCGCTCTGCGAGGGGATGAATTCGATGGCATATGCTGCCCCGCCGCCAAAGTCGTATTCGCCGTTCGGGCTGATGCCGAAGTAGGTCGTGTCTCGATTGAGCCGTGCCTCGACTCCGGCCTTGAACGAGTGGCGGCCCCGCGAGAAAATGACGAGCTGGCGGCCCTGAAAGAGGTTTCCATAGGCCTGCATCACCGAGCCGGCGGCGGCGTCGAACGGCTCGAAGAGGCCATCGACGAACTTGATCGCTGGATCGGTGCGATTGGTTGTGGGAAATCCGGGTGTGGAGCGGGTAATGCTGAGAGAAGACACGAGAATGAGGCGGGACGAGACGTTGCGCGTCCAGGCGCCGATGACATTGCGCTGCCGGTCGATGTACGTGGTGCCAAAGGACGGATCAATGGCCGTCTGATCGGGATTCGTAGTGGGGCCGGTCAGATTATCGATATTGAAGCGCGCGAGGAACTGGTCTTTAGCGCTCAAGGCGTTGTCGAGACGGAGGGAAAACTGATTGGCGTTGGTGATGACGTTGGAGGGGGTTGCGTAGGTGTGCGCTCCAAAGGAACCCGCCGAGTAGTTGGGCAAAGGGTAGCGCTTGAGGACAGCAGCAATACCGGGATCGACGGGAACCTGAAGCGTGTCGCCAGGAAACGCGGTGGTGTCGAGCCCGGCGCGTTCGTCGGCGGTGGGCACAGACATGACCTGCGTGGTGCCGAGGATCTGGCGGAAGCCCTGGTATTGCGTGAAGTAGAAGGTGCGCTTGCGGCCGTCATAGAGATGGGGGAGGAACACGGCACCGCCGTTGGTAAATCCAAATTCATTGCGGCGGAAAGGCGGGATGCGGCCGGGATAGACGGGAGTGGCGTGGTCAAAGTAATTGCGCGCGTCGAAGGCGGAATTACGCACGAACTCGAAGAACGACCCGTGAAAACCGGCAGAGCCGGAGCGGGTGACGATGTTAGTGAAACCGGATGCGCCGCGTCCGATCTCGGCGGGCATCCAGCCGGAGCTGGATTGAATCTCTTCGACGGCATCGACGTTGAAGTTCGAGAAGGTGGATCCGCCCATTTCCGGGTCGCTGATGTCGGCTCCGTCCATGGCGAAGGTCGCTTCGACGCCGCGCTGGCCGTTGATGGCGAACTGCTGCGTGAAGTTTGTAGCGCCGTTGGCGTCCGTCATGGTGCCGGCCGCGAGGAGAAGCAACTGGCTGAAATCTCGCTTGTTCAGCGGGAGTTCGCTGACGGCGGCGCTGGAGAGCTGCTCGCCGCCGGTGGCGTTGGTCTGTTGCGAAGCAGAGACCGAGAGCTGGCCACTGCCTGAGAGGGTAAGCACAGCAAGCGGAGCGACCGGCATGATCTCGATCGATGAGGGATATTCAACCTTGCGGCCGCGAGCTTCAACGGTGAGTTTGTATTGCCCCGGCCGCAGCGTTGCAAACCGGAAACTGCCATCTGCGCCGGTTAATGCATCGGCGGAGGTTCCGTTACCCTTCAGCCGGATGATGGCTTGCGCGATCGGCGAACCCGCGGCATCGCTGAGGGAGCCCTGCCAGGCGACCGGAGCCGCTGCCGGCTGAGCTTGCGATGAGATGGAGAAGACGAGAAATGCTGTGAATGCAAATCGCCTCAGGCAACAAGACCTACCGGGGAGGTGCACGGCGGTCTTATCGCGGAGCTTTACAATGCCCGATCTGAGAGATTCAGGCACACAGGCGCGAGCCATGCTCAGGCCCTTCCCGCCAGTTTCGGGGTTCATGATGCCATGGTAGCCGATCATGATCGGTGAGTGATCCGACTTTGGGATGGCTAATAGCGATCGATGAGCAGTCGGCATTGACATAGTTTGACAAGTGTATATACCGGATGCATAATTTGTATATATAGAGGAGCGGATATGGCTGTGACTTTGACCTCAATTCGGCTGGACACCAAGCTGGCGGATGAAGCGAAGCGAGCCTTGGGCGTGAAGACGCGCACGGAGGCGGTGCATCGGGCGCTCGAAGAAATCGTGAAGCTGAAGGTATTCAAGAAGACAATGGAGCGGTACGGCGGTAAGGGTTCTTTCGCCGGCAGCGATGAATGAGATCGTCCTCTTCGACAGCTCAGTGCTGATCGACCAGATTCGCACGAACCGGCATCTGGACCGAATACGGCAGGTGGACGGCCTGATCCGCGTTTCATCGGTGGTCCTTGCCGAACTATGGCGCGGCGCATCGTCCCGGGTGGACCGCAAAGCCATTGAAATGCTCGAGGCAAACCGCCCCGTTCTGACGCCCACGACGAATAACTGGCTTGAGTCCGGACAGATTTTGGCAAAGATCAGGGACGATCGAGGGTTCGCAGCGGAAAAGCTCCGCGATCTACATTTCGATGTGCTGATTGCGCTGACGGCGCGGTCGCATGGCGCGCGGCTGATCACGTCAAACCGCGCGGACTTTGAGTTGATTCGGGAGCATCGGGATTTCAAGCTGGAAGTGTGGTGAGTAGCCGACTCACTTGCTACGCTCAGCCTCATGCTAGATTTTAGAAACACGAAGGCCGTCCGCAAGCGCGGACGGCCTTCGTGTTGAGAGAACCAAGGTGCCAGTGAACTCAGCCCGGACGGCCAACTCTCAGTCGCCGGAGACGAGCTCGCCCTCTTGCCGTCTCTCGCCCTCGCGATGCCTGTTGATGGGTGAGGTGGCATTGTTTGAGGCAGGCTTGATGTCACCGAGCGAGACCAGGCCGCCCGCAGGAGGCTTTTCACCGAGGACGTGCTCGCGGTAGAGTTTGGCCATCTTGGCGTTCTCGGCTTCCTGCTTCATCTTGTCCTCGTTCGTCTTGGCGCGCGCGCGGATTTTTTCTTCGCGTGCGTTCTTGGCGATGCCGAGGTTGTCGAGAGTGTGGTTGGCTTCAGCGTTCACGTGCTCCATGTTGACATTGAGGTCGTGGCCAACGTGGTTCATGCCCACTTTTTTGCCGCCGGCGAAGATCTCGTGGCGGCCGTGCTCCTCATACCACTTGGTGAGGGTGGCCGTCATGTGCATCTTCTCGATGATGTTGCGCCATCCCACGCCGGTGTTGTAAGCGCAGAAGCTGATCTCGCCTTCCTGCGTGGCGTAGG
>CAZANC010000270.1:0-4824 GCA_964486495.1 uncultured Occallatibacter sp. | reverse complement strand
CGATCCATCCCGCGCCGCTTCGCGTCGCCGTGTGCGACGACGGCGCAGCGGCGGTGCTGGCGGCCGTGTGGCCGAGCGCGCAACTGATAGCGGTGCCTGCGCCGGTTGCGGCGGATGCGCTCCGCCTCGGTGAGGCGCGCCTTACTGCCGGTGTTTTCGCCGATCTGGCTTTGCTCGACGGCCATTACCTGCGACGGTCGGATGCGGAGATTTTTGGCGCTGAGATATTTGGCGCGGAAGTCGGGGACAAGTCCGCAGTGGCGGCTTCATAACGTACATGAAGCCCCTTGCAGAGAACGTGCAGATTCGGCCCATGACCGTGGCTGACGTGACTCGAGTCCTGGAAATTGCCGCGAGTCTGCCGGAGGCGCCCCAGTGGCTGGAGGCGGCCTACCTGACCGCCCTGAATCCGGAATCGTCGCCCAGCCGTATCGCCCTGGTCGCCGCCGAGCCTGGGCCCGGGAGCGTCCAGGGCTTTACCGTGGCCAGCTTATTGCCTCCGCAGGCGGAACTGGAATCGATTGCCGTGGCCGCCGGGAGCCAGCAGCGCGGCTTGGGCCGCCTGCTCTTCGAGGCCCTGGTGAACGATCTGCGCGCGGCAGGTGTCCTTGAAATTATTCTCGAAGTGCGGGCATCGAACCGCCCGGCACTGGCCTTTTATCGGTCCGCCGGCTTTGGCCAAGCCGGTCTTCGCAGGGCCTACTACATTGATCCTATTGAAGATGCACTGCTCATGCGGCTTCATTTCACCTGAGCTCTCGATGGCAACGCCTCCAACCGACATTCCGCTGGATATTCACAGGGCCGTTACCATCAGCGGATTTCTGGCTTGCCGATTTACCCGAAACGGCGATATATGTAAATGTTCTAATAAAAACGGCGGCGAGGTATCCTCTAACTAAACCGCCGAACCGGGGGTGCTTGATGGACGAAGGACAAGGTTCCATGCTGAGCGAAGAGATCGATCGCCTGCACGCAGAACATCGCCGCTACGCTCAGCGTTTGGAAGAGTTGCTTCAAAAGCCATACCTTTCCGAAGATGAACAGCTTGAAGAAGTGCGCTTGAAGAAGCTCAAGCTGCACGCCAAGGACCTGATTTTCGCGCTGGAACGCCGCGTTCTCGCCGTGGCGTAAGTTTTGAGGTATTGGGCTTTTGTGGCTCACGGTCCGAGCTTGGCGGCTTGGCAGTGTGAGGTGTTTCAGCGTGTCCCCGCGCCACCCTGTTTCAGTGGTTTGTCCCTTCAATCACCGTATAATCGTTGGGAACGATGGTTCGCGACGGTTACATCTACGGGATCAGTCTGCTGGCGGTTGCTGCAGCGCTCAGATGGCTTACAGGATATTGGGTTTGGGGCCTGGCGCCGGTCCTGCTCGCGGCGTTTTTCCTGTGGTTTTTCCGTGATCCCCAGCGCACCATTCCAATTGGCGAAGGCCTGATCGTTTCGCCTGGCGACGGCCGGGTGACCGAGGCGGCCTCCATCATGACTCCTGAAGGGTCCCGCCAGCGGATCAGCATTTTTCTAAGTGTCTTTGACGTCCATGTGAACCGCGCGCCTATTGGCGGCGTTCTCAGCCAGGTGCGCTATCACAAGGGCCAGTTTCTGAACGCCATGAATCCGGCCTCGGCCGAGCGCAACGAGCAGAACACGGTCACGGTACGCGGCCAGGGAGCAGATGCGGGATTTGAGGTCACTTTTAAACAGATTGCCGGACTGCTGGCGAGGCGCATCGTCTTTCGCTGCAATCAGGGGCAGTCGGTGGAGCGTGGCCAGCGTGTCGGCCTCATCAAATTCGGTTCCAGAGTCGATGTTGTCATTCCATCAAGCGCAGCGCTGCTGGTGAAAGTCGGAGAGCGCGTCAAGGGCGGCGCCAGTGTGCTGGCCTCGATGCCGCGGGGAGAGAGCTCGTGAATTCGTTTGATTTTCAACGGGCAAAAGGAAAGCCTCATCCGCGTCTGCGGCGAGGCATGTACCTGCTCCCTTCGCTATTCACCGCAGGCAGCCTGGGAGCCGGTTACTTCTCCATCACGCAGACCATTGGAGCGCTGGATGGAAGCGGCCAGGCACACATGCACCTGGACTGGGCAGCGATCGCCATTCTGTTTGCCATTCCCTTCGACGCGCTCGATGGCCGTATCGCCCGCTTGACCAACACCACCACCGACTTTGGCAGGGAGCTGGACTCGCTTGCCGATGTCATAACCTTTGGCATGGCGCCGAGCCTGCTGGCGTTCGTCTGGGGATTCCGTTTCCTTCCCGAATTCCATTTCCTTCCCGATTCGATGAATGCGCAAATGCGGCTTCACTTGATGCAAGCCGGCGCATTCATCTGCTTTCTTTTTCTTCTTAGCGGAGCCTCGCGGCTGGCTCGGTTCAACATCAGCCACGACCCGCAGCCGCGGAATCCTGGACGCGCCGACAGAAAGTACTTTGTCGGCATGCCGATTCCCGCCGCGGCTGGCCTGCTGGCTGCCACCGTCCACTTCTTCAACGCCTATCCGGTCGAGGAATGGTGGGTCGCCGTTCCCTGGCTCATTCTTGTCGGGCTGACGGCATTTTTGATGGTCAGCACCTGGCGGTTCTGGTCGGCAAAAGAAATCAACTTTTCCCGCCGTCATCCCTTCCAGTTGCTGGTTCTGCTGGCGTTGATCGCCTACATCGCGCTGCGCTATTCAAATGTGGTCATGTTCCCGGTCGCATTGGTATACATGTTTTCGGGGATTTGGGCGCGCGCGGCATATGGCTGGTCGAGGCGGCGACGCAGAAAGCCGCTTGATCCGCCCACCCACTCGCCAGTCGCGGCCGAACCCGGCGCCGGAAGACCCTAGCCATAAGTCAAAGCAAGCCAAAGGACGCCTGTGTACAAAATTGCTATTGCCGGCGCTTCAAGCCTCGTGGGCCGGGAGTTGAAGGAGGCTCTCTCAGAGTCGCCGCTGGCCTCGGCCAGCTTTGTTCTGCTCGACGAAGAGGACGCGCAGGGCCAGTTAGACCAGGTGGGCGATGAAGTCACTTTTATCCAGGCAATTCGCGCCGACGCCTTCGACCACGTGGACTTCACATTCTTCTGCGGAACTGAGAGCCTGACGCGCCGTCACTGGCAGCACGCCTTGCGCGCTGGATCGACGGTCCTGGATCTTTCAGCGGCTCTGGACCGGGAGGCTGGTGTGGTGGTTCGTGCACCCTGGCTGCAGACGGACGCGGCGAGCGTTGATCTCTTTACGCCGGCTGTGGTGCCAGCCCATCCTGCCGTTGTCACGCTTGCGCTGCTGCTGCAACGGTTGCAACAAGCCGCGCCGGTACGATTCGCCGCCGCTACCGTGCTTGAGCCGGCCAGCGATTTCGGACGCGTAGCTATGGATGAGTTGCACCAGCAGACAGTAAGCTTGCTCAGCTTCCAGTCCCTGCCGCGCGCAGTTTATGACGCGCAAGTGGCGTACAACCTGCTTTGCGGCATGGGTGAAAGCTCCACTGTGAGTCTGCCGGAGGTGGAAGCGCGCATTCGCCGCCACTACCAGGTGATAACCGGCGGGCGCGGCCCGTCGCTGGCCGTGCAGGTGATCCATGCCCCCGTCTTCCACGGTCACACATTCTCCATTGCCGTGGAACTGGAGCGGGCAGTCGAGATTGGCGCCCTCGAAGATGCATTGACCGGCGAACACGTCGATTTGGTGCTCGAAGATACGGATTCGCCGTCAAACCTCGCCGCCACTGGGCAGAATGACATTCTGGTTCGGCTGCGGCCGGAACCCGAAGGCCGCAACTCCAATCTGGCTTCGCGACTATGGCTTTGGGCCGCGGCCGACAACCTGCGCATTCATGCGCAGAATGCCGTGCTGTGCGCCGTCGACCTTCGTCGAATCCGCCCGCA
This sequence comes from uncultured Occallatibacter sp., assembly GCA_964486495.1. Lineage (GTDB taxonomy): Bacteria > Acidobacteriota > Terriglobia > Terriglobales > Acidobacteriaceae > Telmatobacter. The sequence continues at coordinate 957 of CAZANC010000270.1, read as the reverse complement.
AGGCAAAGTGCAGTAGGTAAGACAGCACCCACGCTCTTACATTTGTGTTTCCGTCTTACTTCTGCTATTCTGTAAGCCATGAAGTCGCTTCACCACCAATCCAGAGATCAGGTTTATGCCACTGTGAGCACGAAAGGACAGCTTGTGATTCCCGCCCCGATTCGGGAGGCGCTTGGGATCGAGCCTGGAACTCGGATAGCGATTCGACGGGAAGGAGCGCGAGTGATTCTCGATCCGGAGACCATGGCGGCAAAGTTGCGCTTGATTGACGAGATGCACGGGTCAGCTGCCGGCCATGGATCTGGAACCGATCTATTGCTCGAGGAGCGGCGCATTGAGCGCGAGCGGGAGTTGGCGGAAGAAGGCTGGTAAGGCCGCAAATGACCATTTACGTGCTCGACTCCTCGGCGTTGATTCGCTACATTGACCGTGAACCGGGCGGCGACCGCGTAAAGGAAATATTGAAAGAGTGCGTGAAGCGGCGAGTCGAAGTTTGGATTTCGGCTGTGCAATGGGGTGAGATCGCGGGCAACATCCGCAAACGCATGGGTGCGCCTCACGAAGAGCGGATCCTGAGCAGCCTTCTGCCGAGCGAGGTCAGAATCATCCCCGTGAACGGCGAACAGGCGGTGCGTGCAGCTGAACTCCGCGTCGATCACAAGCTCGCCTATGCTGACTGCTTCGCTCTAGAGCTCGCGATGGATTCGCCGGATCACGTGCTGGTGACCGCGGATTTCGGATTCAAAACCGTAGATAACCTTGCCCGGATTGAGTTTCTTCCGGCGAAATTGTCGGTCAATCGGGAAACAGCTACCGTCCCCTAGCGCCGCGACCACAACTGCACAATGTAGCTGTCGGTCATTCCGGCAATGTAGTCCGCCACAGTGCGGGCCAGTCCCTCCGTGGGAATCTGCGCCTGGTGGTCCCGCGGCATCAAGCCGGGTTCGGCCATGAGTT
>CAZANC010000269.1:0-4842 GCA_964486495.1 uncultured Occallatibacter sp. | reverse complement strand
CATTGGGTCTCCGCTCTCCTCGATTTTTATCTGTTTCCTCACCGTTTTCGACCTCACCCCGCTACCGTTTTTCTGATCCCTGTTCTCTGATCTCTGTACTTAAAAACTCGCTGCAAACATGGCGCGCAACCTGTCGCGCAAACTGCCAGTGCTGTCCTCGGCTTCGCGTGTCATCCGGGTGCGATGCGCGTAAAGGACCATCCCGATGCCCACGGCCCAGGCGGGATGATTCAGATCCTGAGGCATGTGCGACAAACGCACGGGCAAACCGATGCGCGCCGGAACGCGCAACTGGCTCTCGGTCACGTCGAGCATGCCGGGCAGCATTGCGCCTCCGCCGGTCAGCACGCAGCCCGCGCCCAGCGCATCCACCACGCCGCCATAGCGGAGGCTTTCTTTCACGTAGTGCATGAGCTCGCGCGCGCGCGGCTCCAGAATCTCGGCCATGGTGCGGATGGACAACGAGGCCGGCGCGCCCTGCGGCGTGGTGATCTCCACCTCCGCCAGTTGCGGAACCGCCGTGACTTGAGCGTTGCCATACTGCCGCTTCAGATCCTCGGCCTGCGCCATCGGCAATTGCAATCCAATGGCGAGGTCGTTGGTGAAGTGTGCACCGCCAATGGGGACCGACGCAGTGTAAGCGACTGCACCCTCGAAAAAGACTGCGAGATCGCTGGAATGAGCGCCGATTTCGATCACGCACACGCCCAGTTCGCGCTCGTCTGCCGAAAGCGTGCACTCGGCGGCGGCGATCGACTCCAGCACCGCCTCCGATACCTCAAGCCCAGCGCGATTGGCGCATGTGACCGTGCTTTGCAGCGCGCTTCCGCCACAGGTGGCGATGTGCAACTCGACTTCAAGCCGCGCGCCCACCATGCCCACCGGATCGAAGATGCCGGGCTGCTCGTCAAGGATGAACTGCCGCGGCAGCAGATGAAGAATCTCTCGGTCGGCGGGCAGCTCGATGGCGCGGGCGCGGCCAATGGCGGCGCGCACGTCCTCGCCCGTAATTTCGCGCATGCCGCGGCTCAACTGGAATCCGCCATTGGTGTTGACGCCGCGAACGTGCGGACCGCCGATGCCCACCACGCACTCGTCAATGTTGGCGCGGGCTACGCGTTCGGCCTGCTCGTTGGCCGCGCGCACCGCTTTGGCTGCGGGACCAAGCTCGGCAATCAGCCCCTTGCGCATTCCCGCCGACGGCGCCAAGCCGTGCCCGCGATAGCGCAACACACTCTCGTTCACATCGGCCGCCAGAACGCGCGTCCACGCGCTGCCGATGTCGAGCACCACAATCAGGTTGTCCTGCTTCTGGCCCATAATCGTTTACCCGCCCTGCGCGACGATCGCAGCGGTACTACGTTGAGGGCGATCTTTGCTGCCCTGGGTCGTCGTTGCCGGATGAGTTGTGGAAGCGGAGTTCCGCTTCGTTGTGCTCTGCTCGGCGGCGCGTTTTGGCGGAGCCGCGTGTTTCTTGTCCTGCGCCGGCTTGCTCTTGTTCGGCGCGGATGCATTCGACGTTTTCGCGCCGGACGTTTTCGCGGCCAATGGTTTCGCGCTCGATATTTTCGTGCCCGCCGGTTTCGCGCTGGACGGTTTTGCATCTGACGCGGGCTTGGCGTCAGGGTTCGGCGTCGCCGCATCGCCGCTTGAGGTCTCGGCAGTCTCTTTGCCCGAGACCATCTCCAGCACGACCTGGTTGTCGTAGCGCAGATCCACTGCCGCGAGGTGCGGATACTGCTGGCGCCAATCCGCGATGTGCGCCTGGTAGCGCTGGTAGCGCTCAAGGAAATGATCCTCGCCAAAGTGCGCCAGAACGTCGGCGCCCTGTTCTGGCATCAGCACGCGCGCGTCTTCGGGATCGGTCAAATCAATCTCTGAAATCTGCTCGGAGTTGTGCTTGCCGTCGGCGTCCAGCTCCGCCATCATGCGCAGGTAGACATCCATGCGCGCCTTGCGCGAGTCGGCAGAATCGCCGGCATCGATTCCCGTCAATACGGGGAACGAGTAGTGGTGCTTGGCCATGGTTGCCGGCGCCATGCCGAGCAGAACCCCGTTTGCGTCTACAAGTCCGATTTGCTCGCCGTGCCGCGTAAAGGCGACCGGCTGCCGCTCCACAACCGCGACGCGAATCTGGTCTGGCAACACGCGCATCACCGTTGCCCGCTCAATCCAGGGAATCTGCTCGAGAGCGCGGCGCCGTTGGTCGATGGGAACGAAGAAAATGTTGCGGCCGATGTCTTCGCCGAAGACGGGCATCATCTCCGAGCGGCTGACTTCAGTGAGGCCGGTGGCCTGAATGTCCTCGGTGCCTGCAATGCGGAAGCGCGCGTCGCGTTCGAGAGAGTGGCGCACCAGAAGGCAAGCAGTAGTGAAAGCGCCCAGCACGAGCAGAGCTCCAGCGGAGAGAAACACGCGGCCCACTGTGCTTGCCGGCCGCCACCAGGGCCGTTTGGATTTGCCGAAGCGATCCCCAAAGCGACCCGTTGCCGGGCGCACATTTCCGTCGCCATCCGGATCGTCAAACTCCAGCGGCATTCCCGGACCGCGCCTGCCCGCCGCGCCGGGACGGAAAAGCCCTGCCAAGGGAGAATCGTCCCGCGTTCGTCGCGAACGAATCTCCACGGGGGGATCGTCCTCCCATAAAGTGGGCCGATTTGTCGTATTTCCCTGATTCGCCAAGTGATTCGCCACGCCTGAGCCGGGTCGTGAGAGTCGCCAGATTTCACTATAGCCCGCGCTGAGATGCGAGTTTTCCGTGAGATGGGCGGGGGTATCCGTGGGGTTACGGGGTGAAGCAGAGAAAAAATTGGCCAATTTCCTTAGGCTTCGGAATTTGGTGTCTTAAGCGCGCTTGCGGTGCCGCTCGACGTAGTCCCGCAGGGCAGCGTTTATCCGCGTCTGGTAGCCATGGCCCTCGCGCTGGAACCAATCGATGACGTCCACATCGACCCTTAGAGAGAGAGGCCTTTTGACTGGACGGTAGAACGCGCCGCGCACTGCTCGGCTCCAATCCGTGATCGGCGGCATATCGGTTGTGTCGATCGATTTGTCCGGCATTATGGCCAGCGCCCCAAGCTCAGCTCGCAGTTTCGGCGTAAGTGGCTCTGGGTTACCTTTGCTCATAGTCCGATCTTTCCTGCGCAGTCGCGCGCCGCGCGCTGATGATCCTGCCGATTTCTTCCTGGCCGCTGGGCCACGTGTGGACAACATAGAGAATCACGACTCCATCCGCGCTGGGCGAACCTAACGTTCTCCACCGTTCCTCATCTGCGTACGGATCAGGAACCGTAATCGAAAAAGGATCGCCAAGCGCGCGTTCGGCGAGCTCGAAGCTAACCTTGTGTTTCTCAAGGTTTTTCTTCGCCTTCCCGGGATCCCACGTCCAGCGCAAGGTTCAACCCAGCGTATATACAATATTGTATCTACGGGACTCTTCGGCGTCAAGAGCGCCTCGTTATTCCCTGCCTTCCAGCGCGGCCAGAATCTGCAGGGCGAGCTGGCTCACGCTGCCTGCGCCGAGGGTGAGGATCAGGTCGCCCTCGTGCGCCGAGGAAGCGGCGACGCAAATTGCAGCGGCAAAGTCGGGCGCAAATTCGACACGCGGCCCTTGAATGCGTTCGGCGAGCCGCTCCGCGGTCACGCCGGGAATCGGCTCTTCGCTGGCCGCATAGATGGGCAGCACAATCACGGTGTCGGCGTCAGTGAATGCGCCCGAGAACTCGTCCAAAAGGTCAAAAGTTCGCGAGTACCGGTGCGGCTGGAAGACCACGTGGATGCGGCCGCGCGCGCACTCTCGCGCCGCGGCGAGTGTGGCGCGAATCTCGGTGGGATGGTGGCCGTAGTCGTCAACCACCGTGACTCCGCACGCTTCGCCTCGTTTTTGGAAGCGCCGGTCCACGCCACGAAAGTTGGCCAGCCCCTCGGCAATCTTTCCCGGATGGACTTCAAGCTGCCGTGCAATAGCCACGGCCGCCGTGGCGTTCAACACATTGTGCCGCCCAGGCACGTGCAGTTCGAACGGACCGAGAGGCCCCGAAGAGGTGTGCACCTGAAAGCGAGAAAAGCCGCTTCCCTGCCCTGCGCCCGCGTCGGTCCACCGTCCCAGCTGTGATCCCGCGTCCAGCAGCTCGAGCCGGTAGTCGGCCTCGGCGGCCATGCCGTAGGTGAACACGCGCCTTCGCACGCGCGGCAAAATCCCCTTGAGCAGCGCATTGTCGATGCAGGCCGTAACCGCGCCGTAGAACGGCACGCGATCCATGAAGTCGACAAAGGCTCGCTCCACATCAGCCATGTCGTGGTAGCAGTCCATGTGCTCGCGATCGAGATTGGTGACGACCGCGAGAATGGGCGACAGTTTGAGGAATGTGCGATCGCTTTCGTCGGCCTCGGCGACTAGGTACTGCGTTGTGCCCAGGCGCGCATTCGAGCCCAGCGCATCCACGCGCCCGCCGACAACGACCGTCGGATCGAGGCCGCCTGCCGAGAGCACCGCCGCCACCATCGACGTGGTCGTCGTCTTGCCGTGCATGCCGGCGATGGCGATGCCGTACTTGAGCCGCATCAACTCGGCCAGCATCTCCGCGCGCTGAATCACGGGAATCTTCAGCGCGTGCGCCTCGCGCACCTCGGGATTGCTTGCGTTGACGGCAGAGCTGGTGATAACCACGGTTGCGCCGGCGACGTTGGCCGCGAAATGCCCCTCATAGACGGTGGCGCCAAGTTGCGCCAGCCGGTCAGTGACTGCGCTGCGCTTCAGATCAGAGCCCGAGACCTTGATGCCCAGGTTGAGCATGATCTCGGCGATGCCGCTCATGCCGATGCCGCCAATTCCGATGAAGT
>CAZANC010000268.1:0-4862 GCA_964486495.1 uncultured Occallatibacter sp. | reverse complement strand
TCGCGCCCGAGTGTCGCATCGGCCACGCTGTCCAGCCTGCCCACCAGCGTCGCCGACACCTCGTAGCGCGTGCAGCCCAGGCACATGTCCGCGCCCTTCTCGTGTTTCTGCGCCAAAAGCGAATCGAATTGCTTGAAGTCCTTGCTCTTGTCCAGCGTTACAGGTGTACGCTCCGCAGGCGTCAACTTTCCGGCAAAGTTCCTCGCGGGCTGGATCACCAGCATGGCCGCGGGACCTGCCTTGCCCTTCGTTCCTGGTGGATAGGCAAGCCAGATCGAGTTCACGGGATATCCGCAATTGGGATCCGTCGAGTCCTTGATCACGAACTCGTCAAACCCGGCGACCACCGTGCCCTTGATCCGAACAATCTTGCCGTTCAACACCTCCGGCTTCTTCACCACATCGCATACCGTCGTGTCCACGGGCGCTGCAACCTGCGCACAAAGGTCGCAACCGAATCCAAAGGAAATCACCCAAGCCAGAATCAAGCCCCTCTTCATAATCAAACCAGTCTTCATAGACTTTCTCCATCCGCTGCAATCCGCAACGGCTATCAATATTGGTGGCAGCAAAGGCCGCCGTAATCGCGAACCCGAAAGAATATCACGCCGGCACTCTCACCTTCTTGCCTGCGCACGAGCGGTCAGTGTTAGTCGCGCAGTTCCCAGTCCGACTGCCGCCCGGCGGCCATCCGGCCGCATCATCCGGGATTCTGCTGCCGGCCTCCGAACGAGAGCTCCCGCCGAGTGCTTCGGCGATTCAGCGAGAAGCCAGAACCCCCCGGGCGACATGGGCGTTTCCCGGTACCTAAGACAAGCCCCGGGGTCCGCCCGCATTCAGCGCCATTCTATTCGCAGTTCTTCCACACAGATGCCGCTCAGTTTACTTCGCCCGTGAAGGCAAGGGATTGATGGGAAGGGATTGAGCGCACCGCATCAATGCAGCTTCCCAGAGAGGGCATAACCTCAGTCGAGACGAGATCGTCATGCAACCTTCCCGGCTTAGCGAAAATCGATCCACTTGCCACAACTCTCGACTTCCTCAACGACGTGCTGGCCCAGGCGGCGATAGCTTTCGAACTGCGATTCCGTGAACCACTGGTTGGCGGTTGAGTCATGAGGAAAGCTGGCGTGTTGTAACTTGTAGTTCAAAATGTCCGACGGCTCTGGGCTTAGCGTAACTATTTTCCCCTTAGCAATTTCCCACTCGAGTCTCCCCGTCACAGAGGACTTGATGTATAGGATCTTTCCTATCTTCTCCTCCGAATCGGGTGTCTCGGGGTAACGAATGGTGCCGAGCGCAAAATGTGCTTTGCAATTACCGCTTGTCAAATCGGAACGCAGATCGCCGATCGTTTCAAGCGTGATCTCTACACCAAAATCTATCCGGCACTTGCGAATGGACATGCCAAGGCCTTCAAAGGTGTAGTTTTCATCCGCTTCCGCGTCGCAGATCACAATCCGGTAACAACGCCGGCGTACGAGTTCGTAAAGCCCCATGTTATCGAAGTGCCCCCCGTCGCTGAGGTACACGAAGTTCGAATTGTCGTCCGCTCTTCCCAGCATCTCGTTGGCAAGCTGCAGAGGAGCAAATCGCGGCGAAGGCCACTCATGCTCTTCGTTCGGGGTGCCGGGGGGGCGGGGGAGACACCCTGCGAGCCTCGACTTCCGTGGGTTAAAGATCCACCATCCCAGCCTCACATTGAACATCGTCATTAGGAATGCAGTAGCCGGATTTGTGTGGTATCCCCAGTTAGGACTAGCGGCGGCTCCCGAAATGGCAACGGCGGTCGCAATGTTAATGCCTCCGCCAGAATTGACATATGTATCTGTAGGAACAAATCCATTAAAACTGAGCCGCTTGCCGACTTCGCCGGAGGTCCATCCCACGGTGTAACCAGAGAAGAGCGGAGAAAAGGCAAAGGACGCCGCTTTACGTTCCTGCCAGGCAAGATCTTCACCAAAGGTGAGGTTGATCGTTGCACAGATAATGGGAAGAGGCCCACTGTATCCCTCGCTGGGGTTAGAGGGGTCCGGCTTTAGTTGTGAAATCTGCATTCCCCTGGTGTCGCGGTCGTCGAAGCCAGTGAGCGGATTGGGATCGCGCTGTGCATTCGTGGCGCCAAGATAGCAACGCGTCAGCCTGTCACGATAGAACGGGTTCATCGAGAAATCGTTGATGTCGACGCGCCATCCAAATAACAAGAAGATTGCCAGCGGAAGCAGTATGAGAAGAGCGAGCGCGCCGGAGTCGCCATAGGCTGAATGAAAGCCCCAGTCTGCAATTGAAGATAAGATCACCAGCAACCCCAGGATATATACATAGGGGCCAATCCTTGCGATGAGGTCCAAAGCGAAGGAAGAGTCCTTCGGCGTGCCGGTAACCTTTTGGCTTTTGCCGGCAAGGACGGAGCCTGCCGTGGTAGCCAACCAGGCAATAACTGCGGACCACTTGATCGACGCGGCGAGTGTCTTATACTCAGTTGTTTTGAGCCAGTCAAAGACAGACGGTCCGAGTAAAGAAATCCCAATATATATGAGCCAGCCGAGTCCGAAGAGAAGGCTCCAGGCTCGCACCCTGGCCAGCCACTCGCGAAGCCAGTCAGGATAGTTTCGCCCTACCAGTCCGGCCGCCAAAACGATGCCCATGAAAGGAACGAAGAGGAGCAGAGGCGGTCCAAATGTAAGTTGCACCCGCCACTTGGCCAAGCTTTCGGGAGTCGAGTGAAACCACGCGGGGATATGCCATGGGGCAATATTGCCGAGCTGAAATGCGGGTATTCCGAGCAATGTACCAACGGCGATCAATATAACTACGCCGCATGCCGCCGCGATTACCGCGTTGATCACGGCCGAAGATAAAACGGCGCTGATCAATACACTCCAAGCCCTGTACGCACTCCGCTCATCCGCGGACCGAAGCTTCTTCCCTCCTCCAGCAATTCGGGCCAACAGTTGTGCGGATCCGACGGCAAAAGAGCAAATGCGGTTCCAGCAACCCACAACTCGCTGCCAGACGGTAGTAACGGTAGTATCGGTAGCGGGAACAGTCTGCTTAGTCTGCTTGTCGTAAGCGAAAATCATGCCGTGATTGGCCTTGTAGGAGCGAACAACGCCTCCGGCAAAGGCGATGCCGGCCAGCATTACGGTCAACAAAAGAAAAACCGCCAGTGTCGGCAATACCGCATCGCAGCCGGGAAGGATCGCGATCAAGAACAATGTCGACGCTAACAAGAGGGGAAGCACAATCGATCTTTGTACCGACTTCTCACCGCCAAACTTACGCGGCTTTTGTGCGGGCGACTCGCCGTACATGTCGAGATAGCGCACCCGTTCGTATTCACGGTGAAGGGCGACCCACATCGCACCCGTGGCAATTGCGAAGAGGACAGTAGCGCCCAGCCACGCTGCCGAGGAAGGAATTCCCTGGAGGACCGGACTCAGCAGGTGTGGTATCAGCATCAGGAAGAAAAGTCCGGAAACCAGAATCAACTGATTGAGAAATGTGTTGCGGAACCAGATTGCAATGGCGACCCAGGTGTCGGCGGTGAAAAGCCCCTTCTGCGGCGTCAAGTAGTTGCTATAGCGTCGCAGCCAGCGGATCGGAGCGGGCTGAAAAGGCAGTTTGCCGCTCGAAGGCAATGGCTTCAATCTGTTTTGCACCCTTCTTAAGCCGGCCCGAGCAGCAGGCGCACCGTCCTCTGGGAGATCGGTCTCACATTCGTCCACCACGCTGTTTTTCTTGTCCAACTCGCTGTTTTTCTCTTCCCGTTTTATCCAGGCTGCCAGCCACTCGTGGATGTATCCGCCGCCCGACACGCTGGACAGATAGTCGAACTTATGGAGTATTCCCAGCTCTGCCAGTCCCTGCAGGATTCCGAGGTTGAATGTCGCGCTACGTATTCCCCCGCCTGACAAACAGATACCCTGGAGTTTGTTCCCCATGGCCCAGACGTAGGGATCGCCACCGGGCTTGTAATTGTTAAAAGGCATTTCATGAATCTGTCGCCTCTCAATGACTGACGGAATCTCCTGGCTGAGCAGCCACTTACTCGGAACGAAATCGAGGAAGAAGGCTAATTGCTCCTGTAGTCGGGGTCGAATGGCGAGATAGTCAACCATCGTGTCGAGTTTGCCTGGCTTCTTAGCTTCCTCGCGCACGCTCTCATATTCCTTTTGATCGACCACGAGGTCGCTTGGTATGGCCCCAGTGACGGCTCGAACCGCAAGTTCCGATAAGTAGCTGCCATCGCCCTTGAGGCTCTCATCGTGATTCGTCAAGCGCCCTCCCTATCTGACCGAGATCACAGCTCTCCTGTGGAGTTTTCGCCTGCGAGATTCATGGCGAATTTTGCTGCTCAGCTAAGTGGAGATTCCGCGGCGAATTGTTGCGGGGCGCCGCAGATTGAGTATCCCTTATAGTCCATTTCCAAATGGTTGTAAATATGAAAAATCGCTCGCCGACCGTTGGCCTTCGAAAAGCTCTGCTCAGAATGCTTTTGGCGGTCTCGCTCGGTGGCGCAAATTCTTAGCTGTCGGATTCCTCCTGTACCAGTGGTAAACCGAATGGCGCGAGAAATCAGTCACTCTAAATATCCTGGAATGTTTCGTTGCCGGAGAATTGCGAGATAAGTCCTGTTAAGTCGGCCGATGTCTGCTGTTCGGACTCCGTAAGTTTCTCGCTTGACGCCAACAGGCCTATGCGCTCACCCAACCCATCGGGCTGCCGTTCCAGGGGTTCCCAATGGCTTGCGGGCAATCGGAAAACTGCACCAATACCCTTGTTTGCCGCCTTAGTTAGGCGCTGTGTCAAGCGGCAACGCGTTTTTGTCGAATTTTATGAAGTGCGTTAATTCGGGCGGA
>CAZANC010000267.1:0-4875 GCA_964486495.1 uncultured Occallatibacter sp. | reverse complement strand
GACCACACGTTCGAAGTCGTTCTCGATCCAGCTCATGATCCCGGTGCGGACAAGCCCAGACCCCTGTTTCGTCTCTTGCGGTCCGGCCAGGTCTTCTCCCAAAGAGAAGACACCGGAGGAGCCTCGTCCAAACCCGCCCTCGGGAATCTCTCCCCGAAAGGCGCTGGCGTAGTTTCGGCTCAACTTCTCTAGTCTAGCGGTACCGGCCTCAGCGGTCAAACCTTCCGCAGCGCAGAGCGCATCCCAGTCGCGAAAGGCCTGCGGCGTGGAGACGCCGATTTCAGGCACGGCGACCACGCACCACGTCGGCTCAATGTCGTTGAGCGGATAGACTTCCTGCCCGCGATCGACGCCCAGAACCGTTCCGCCGACTAGAAACAGCGGCACGTCGGAGCCGACCCGGGCGGCAAGCTCCAGACGCCGTGTGAACAAATCCTGAAGGGCCGAAGCGCCCAGTTCTTTTTCCAGTCCTATGAGCGCCGCGACAGCGTTGCCCGACCCGGCGCCGAGGCCGCCCTGCACCGGAAGTCGTTTGTCAATATGGACTTCAACCCTTGCCTGGACTCCAAGCTGCTCCAAAGCCAGGGAAATCATCTTCCAGGCGGTATTTGAACTGTCGGTTGGCACGCGAGGATCGTTCGAGCTGATCTGGAGCGAGCTCACCTCGGCCAACTTGGCCGTAACCGTCACCAAATCATGCATTTCCAGCGTTTGATAGACGGTCGCGAGCGCGTGGAAGCCGTCCGGCCTCGGGGCCCCAAGGAAAAGCCCCAGATTGACCTTCGCGTGCGATCGGACAATGGTCGGCATACCGGATCATTGTAGAGGGACACGGCGCCCGCGACCGGCATGCGGGGTGACTTCCCGCGGGCAACCCTATGCCCTGGCCGGCGGAACAGCTTTTGGCCCTGGGCTATTAGCTTCTAGCTCGAACTTGCGGGAACGAAAGTATTCAGGGTCCGCGCAGGAAAAGCTAAAGGCTAACAGCTAAAGGCCAAGAGCTCGGAAAAGAACACAGCCGTCCCCAAGCCATGCCGATGATTGGACACAAGCCAAGTGTGCGCAGGCCCTTGAAAGGCCCGCGCGGCCTGCGGCAGCTTCGCTTCGACCTCGATTGCTGGGCTAGGTTTCCTTGTAAACCGATGCTCCGGCAACGGTCCCGAAAACGACTTCAACCAGCCCGCCGAGCGTCGTGTACAGCGTCAGGTGATTCGGGAACAGGTGCGAAACGTGCATGAAAGCGGCGTTCGGGAACAGAACTGTCAAAATCCACACTGCCAGCCCGGCATAAATCGCCGTCTTGATGCCCGCACCGAATCGCGGCCGGATCGCTGCATAAACCCAGATGGCCACCAGCCCGGTCAGAAGGCCAATGACGTTGAACAAAACAATCTGGATCTGCGAGAATCCGGGATGGCCGAGCAGGGCCATGCCATCGGCCCAGCGCTGCGCAAGCCAAACGCCATCCACTAAATAATCCAGTAGGTCGATGGCAATTCCGGCGACAATTCCGCCCAGGATCAGGCGGCCCACGTTGATCTTTCCCATGATGCGCTCCTTGGGGGATTTTGAGAGACGACGAGAGTATACGCACGGGAAAACCGGCGCGCAACCAAAATATGCTTCGCGTTTTCATAGGATTAGAGCTTTTATCGCGCGAAATTCGGGAACTTCGGCGTTAAACTCTGCGTAGAACTGTTTGAACACAAGCGGGAGATTCTATGCACTTCCTGATCTTCGGCATCGGCCTTTATTTCCTTCCTGCAATCATCGCGGCGGTGCGGCACACGCACAACTCCATGGGAATCCTGTTGCTGAACCTCTTCCTTGGCTGGACCCTGATCGGCTGGTTTGTCGCGCTGCTGATGGCCATCTTCTCGATGCCCTACTGCGCCCCCTACTACTACCGTCGCGGATGGTGAGGACTGCGGCCAGGCCCTCGAGGTCCGAGCAGCTGAAGCCGCGCTTTGGATTACGAGACTTGTCCGCGGGCCTCGGGCTTTTCCTGGCAACGGCGTGCGTGGTGCTTTGGCAAGACGCGCAGGTCGCGATTCTGTGGGACACGAGCTACGTGCTCGACAGCGCGGTACGATTCGCACACGGACAAGCGCCCTACCGTCACTTTCCGTTTGTTCATCCACCGCTCACCTTCCTCATTCAGGCCGCGATCATCCGCTTCACCGGCCGCGTCTTCTTTCATCACGTGCTCTACGCCGCGGCGGTGGGCGGGCTGGGAACGGTTCTCACGTGGCGGCTAGCGCTCGAATCGTTGCGCGGGCGCGTCTCCGGAGCATGGACAGTCGCACTGCTCGTGGCCGCGCCGCTCGCCGTCCTCGGCATCTACAGCATCATCCCCATCCCCGAATACGACGGCGACTGCACCTTCTGGATTCTGGTTGCGTTATGGCTTTTCGAGCGAGCCGCCGCAAAAAGAAGTATTGCGGTCGGCCTTGCAGCCGGAGTGGGACTATGCGTGCCGCTCTTTTGCAAGCAGAACATGGGGCTGCCATTTCTGGCGGCGGCCGCCGGCGCGATTTTGCTCGTCCTCGCACTCGCGCTCATTCACATGCGGAACGCGCAAGCTTCGGCTGCGGCGCCCCAAGCGCTCACGCTACTCTCCGTTCTGGCCGCCGCGTGTGCCACTCTGTTCGCAGCCGCTCTGGTGCTGCATCGGAGCGTCGGCATCCGCACTTACGTTTACTGGACCATCCGCTTCGCCGGCGAACGCCGCTTGCCGGGGTTCGGCGCGATGCTCGCAATTTTTCATGATCCGTCGCTCCTGTGGATGCTGCCCTGCGTTGCAGCTGCTCTGTTGCTCTTGCGCCTGGCGCGCCGCGAAAACTCCGCTGGGCGCGCGTCGATTCTCATTGGGGCCTTCGCCCTCCTGGCCGCGCCGTTTCTCTTAACGCTTGCCTCGCTCGTCATCTACGACGATGCCGACGAGCGCGGCGACAGCCTGCTCGCGCTTTGGCCGCTGCTGCTCCTGCTTGCTGCCGCCGTGGCCATCATGAATCTCCTTCGCTTGTGGCGAGAGCCCTCGCTGCGCGCGCTCTTTCCGCTCATCATCCTCGCCGCTATCGGCGGCGCCTTTATGTCGCAACAGCTTTGGGGCTCCACATACGCCATCTGGCCGTTGCTCGCGCTGCTCGTGGCTGAGATGCTTGCTGATCTCGATCGCTTTGCGGCCCGCGCTGCACCGCAATGGTTCGTGCCCGCGCTCGCCGCCCTCATCTCCATAACGCTACTCATCTGCGGAGGCTTCTACACGGCCAGCGAGGATCGGCTTTCCTATATCAATTTGCCCGATGCGCCGGTCGAGCACTCGGCGTTTCCCGAGCTTGCAGGCATGGCCACGCCGGGGCCATATCTCCCGCAACTCGACGAGCTGCTGCGCTACGCCGCGGCGAATATTCCCGAGGATGACGGGCTGATCCTGATTCCGGGTGAGGATCCCTTCTACTTTGCCACGGGTCGAGTGCCGCGCTTCCCGGTGCTGCTCTTCGATCCCACGACCGATCCCTATTCGCCCGCCGAGGCGGCCGCGCTGGTTCGCTCGCAAAACATCCGGTGGCTGATCGTAAAGCGCGATCTGCAGATCAAGGTGGACACGACGCCGAACCGCGCCGCAACCATGCAAGCGCTGATGGGCGAATTCACGCTGGCCGCGCGCTTGCGCGGATACGACGTATACCGGCGCTAGCAGCGATCTTCGCGCGGGCTACGCTTTCTTCTTCGCCCTGCCCGAACGCCTCAGTTCTTCCCAATCTTTTTTCGTCTGGTCGGCGTATACGATGCCGAATTCAGCAATCGCTTCAGCGAACGCGTCGCCGGTGCCGATGTAGCCCGAGATCGTTTGCGCGTCACCCGAGCGCCCGTGGCCGCGGGCGAGCAGTTCGCCGCAGACTTCTGCGTAAGCCTTGAGATTGGCTCCGGCCAGGTCCTCGATCGCGATCGATCCTTTATGGTCGTTGAGCTGGCGCACAAGATACTGGCGGCTGCCGATGTGCGTCCAGCCCAGAAACGGATCGGTCTGGATCTGCATAAAGCGTTGCCCCTCGGCTGTGCGCTTGCCGTTGTGCGCCGCGGGATGTGCGTCAGGCAGATATTGCGCATAGGCCGACGCGACCTCTTCCTTAATTTGCAGAAACAACGGATCGCCCGGGCCGTTGCCTTCCAAATGGATCACGTAATCGCGCAGGCCCACTGAGCCGGTGCCGACTACCTTGAAGGCAACGTCGACTGGCCGGTAAAAGTCGAGCAGGTGTTGCCGCTGCGGCTCCAGCATTTCGCGATAGGGCCCCAGCGACGCAACCACGGCAGCGGCGCGGCCTCCGGTAACGCGCCAGAGCATCGGTTTCATTTCCTTGAAGCGGCGTTGCGCGCTTGACCCCGAAGAAATGGGCCGGGACGAAACCGACATGGTCAGCTTCTCAAAGGCGTGCAGCGGCGTGGCGCGCTCGGCCTTCGAGAGCGCATCGTGCACCGGTTTGGCCAGATCGATGCGGTGCACCAGGAAGCGATTCACTTCTAACTGCGGCATGCGGGCAAATGCGCGCATTTGCTCGGCATAACGCTCGATGCAGGCCGCGGCGGCTTTGCGCGCGGAGCTTTCTTTGTTCCCCGCGGCGCGCCCGGCCAGCACGAGCGAAGCCGCCATGCGCTTCAGGTCCCATTCGAACGGGCCCCGAATGGTTTCATCGAAGTCGTTGAGGTCAAAGACCAGCCGTCCATCGGGCGCAGCAAATGCGCCCAGGTTGCGCACATGCGCGTCGCCGCACAGCTGGCTCACGATGCCGGTCGACGGAAGCTGCGCCAGGTCGGCGGCCATCACCGGCGCCGCGCCGCGAAAGTAGCCGAATGGCGACTCGGCCATCA
>CAZANC010000266.1:0-4883 GCA_964486495.1 uncultured Occallatibacter sp. | reverse complement strand
TCTGTTCTCTGTTCTCTGTTCTCTGTTCTCTGTTCTCTGTTCTCTGTTCTCTGTCCACTGTTCACTGTCCACTGCTCTCTGCACGCCGCTCCTTCGATCCTGCGCTCCACGACACCGCCGCCATCGCCGCCAGAATCACGCCGATCACCGCCAGTGAAAGCGTCACCGGGACATCGATCCAACGCGCCGCGAGCATCTTCAGCGCCGCAAAGGCCAGCAGCGCGCCCAGCCCATAGTGCAGGTACTTGAAGCGCTCAAGCATCGCTGCCAATCCAAAGTAGATCGAGCGCAGTCCCAGAATCGCCGCCACATTCGACGTATACGCCACAAACGGATTGTGCGTAATCGAGAGCACCGCGGGAATGGAATCCGTAGCGAACAGCAGATCGGTCACCTCGACGGCCAGAATCACTGGCAGCAGCGATCCCTTTGCCGGCTGCAGCCGCACGATCCACTCCGGAATTGCCGCCCGCGCCGAGCCGCCGCGCACCAGCCGCCACGCCGCGTACAACAAAATCGCTCCGAAGCCCCACGTCACCCATTCGAACCGCTGCAACAGCGTCACGCCCACCGCAATGAACGCCGCACGCAGCACAAACGCGCCCCACACGCCCCACTGCAATGCCGTGTGCTGGCGCTGCGCGCTGATCCGGAACCCCTCAAAGAGCACCATGAAGACGAACAGATTGTCGATGCTCAGCGAGGTCTCGATCGTATATCCGGCCACGAACTCAAGCGCGGTTTGCCGGCCCATTGTCACGGCGATCCAGCACGCAAATCCCGCCGCAGCCAACGCCAACCCAGCCGTCCCAAGCCATACGAACGCCTGCGCGTGGCGCGACTCGCGCCGATGGCCGGGCAGAAGCGAGTCCGCGAGCAGCGCCGCGGCCACCACCGCGTGAAAACCCACCCACCATGCCCAAGATTCGCCCGCAATCGTCGCGCCCGCAATCATAGCTGGATGCTACAGCACGGCCGCAGGATCATCGCGCAAGCGAGCCGGCCAGCCGCAAACGGTCGCCGAAAGGCTCGCATGTCGGCTACTCCGCAATCATTCGCTGCCACCTTCGCGCGCGTTCGCGCATCCTTAAGGAAGTAGCATTGAAGCTGAATCTGCGGCGGAAAGGCGTTCCTTGACCCAATCGACGACCCAATCGACGACCGAATCGACGACCGATGCGACCGAGCAGCATCAAGCCGAACCCGCACCCGCCGGCGCCGCGCCGCCTGCTCACCGGGCTTCCGTGGTCATCGTCGGCGCAGGCTTTGCCGGCCTCAACGCCGCCAAAGGACTCGCACACTTGGCCGTCGACGTCACGGTAGTCGATCGCCGCAATCATTACACTTTTCAGCCGCTGCTCTACCAAGTCGCGCTCGCGGTTCTTTCCCCGGCCGACATCGCTCAGCCCATCCGCTCCATCCTCCGCCATCAGCGCAACACCCAGGTCGTGATGGATGAAGTCGTCGGCATCGATACCTCCGCTCAGCACATCTCCATGACCAGTGGGGCGAGCCTCGACTACGACTACCTCGTTCTCTCGACCGGCGCCACCCACTCCTACTTCGGCCACGACGAATGGGAACCCCTCGCGCCTGGCCTCAAATCCATCGAAGATGCTGTCGAGATTCGCCGCCGCGTATTGCTTGCCTTTGAGCTGGCCGAGCGCCAGATGCTTGAGCAGGGCTGGCACCCTCCACTCAACTTCGTCGTCATCGGCGGCGGACCCACCGGAGTTGAGCTGGCCGGCGCCATAAGCGACATCGCCCAGCTCTATATGCGCCACGACTTTCGACACATCGACCCTGCCAAGAGCCGCGTGCTCCTCCTCGACAGCGGGCCGCGAGTGCTCGCCACATACCCTGAGGATCTCTCGGCCAAAGCTGAAGCCACTCTCAAGCGGCTGGGCGTCGAAGTACACACCAATACGCAGGTCACGGGCGTCGGCCCTGGTTGGGTTGAAGCGCAGGGCCAACGAATTGACGCCGCCGTCACGCTCTGGGCCGCCGGCGTTCTGGCGTCGCCCCTCGGAAAGATGCTCGGCGCGCCGCCCAACGTCAACCCCGAGGTAAAATTCGACCGCCGCGGCTGCGTCATCGTCGACGACAAGCTCAATCCCTCCGGTCTACGCAATGTCTTCGTTCTCGGCGACCTGGCTCACTTCGAGCAGGACGGCCATCAGATCCCCGGCGTCGCCCAGCCCGCCATGCAGATGGGCGATCACGTCGCCAAAATGATCTCCGCAGACCTCGCCGGAAAGCCGCGCCCTGCTTTCCGCTATTTCGACAAAGGCGACATGGCCACCATCGGCCGCATGTCCGCCATCGGCAACGTCGAGTGGCCCTTCAAGGCACACATGAGTGGTTTTCCAGCTTGGTTCATATGGGTCACCATCCACATCTTCTTTCTCATTGGCTTCCGCAACCGGCTCTCCGTCATCGCCGCCTGGGCCTGGACCTACTTCACCTTCACGCGTGGCGCCCGGCTCATTACTGGCGACCAGACCCTGCCCGGTTGGACGGAGCAAACCGAAGCTGGTCCGGCAAAGGCAAACACACAGGCCGCATCGTAGCTCGTCGAGTAAACTGGGAATAGAATGCTCGACTTAGGATTCGTCCGCGCCAACCTGGAGTTGGTTGAAGAAAAGTTGCGCGCCCGTGGCGCCGACCCCGCCGCACTGCTGGGAGATTTTCGCGCCCTCGATAAGAGCCGCCGCGACGCCATCACTCTGGCCGAGCAGTGCAAAGCCCGCCGCAACGAGCTCAGCCAGCAGGTGGGCGCACTCAAGAAGGCCGGTAAGAACGACGAAGCGGCGGCCGTCATGGAAGAGACGCGCGCCCTGAAAGAGAAACTCGACGAGTTGGACAAAACCGCTGCCGAGCTCGACGAGCAGTTGCGTCAATCCCTCGCCCGCGTTCCCAACCTCACCCGCGACGAAGTCCCCGTCGGCGTCTCAGAAGCCGACAACAAAACCTTCAAAACCTGGGGTGAGCTGAAGCAATTCGATTTCCAGCCGAAGCCCCACTGGGAGATAGGCGAAGCGCTCGGCATCCTCGACCTCGAGCGGGCGGCCAAGCTAAGCGGCGCTCGCTTTGCCGTTTACATCGGCGCTGGCGCACGCCTCGAACGCGCTCTCATCAGCTTCATGCTCGACTTGCACACGCGCAAGCACGGCTACACTGAAGTGCTTCCGCCCTTCATGGTCAATTCAAAGTCGCTCTTCGGCACCGGCCAGTTGCCCAAGTTCGCCGAAGACCTTTTTCGCTGTTCCGATGCCGACGTTGATGCGGTCACGCGCGGCGACTATAAAGACAGCGACCACTGGCTGATCCCAACCGCCGAAGTCCCCGTCACCAATCTCTATCGCGACGAAATTCTTGACGACGCGCGCCTGCCCATCTCATTCACCGCCTATACGCCGTGCTTCCGCGCCGAGGCCGGTGCGGCCGGCAAAGACACGCGCGGCATCATCCGCCAGCACCAGTTCCAAAAGGTTGAGCTGGTCAAGTTCACGCGCCCCGACGAATCCGATGCGCAGCACGAGCGCCTCACGCGCGATGCAGAAGAGATTCTCGAAACGCTCGGCCTGCCGTATCGCCGCGTCCTCCTCTGCACCGGCGACACCGGCTTCTCTTCTGCAAAGACCTACGACCTCGAGGTCTGGCTGCCCGGACAGAATCTCTATCGTGAGATTTCTTCCTGCTCAAACTTCGACGCCTTTCAGGCGCGCCGCGCCAACATCCGCTACCGGCCGTCTGCTGCGCAGGGCGCCAAGGCCAAGCCTGAGTTTGTGCACACGATCAACGGCAGCGGCCTGGCCGTCGGCCGCACTTGGCTGGCGATCCTCGAAAACTACCAGCAAGCCGACGGCTCCGTGCTCATTCCTGAATCCCTCCGTCCCTACATGGGTGGAATGGATAGAATTGTCAGGGAGCCATAATGGAATCTTCCAGCGGCGCAGCCGCCCAACCCAAACGCGGCTTCAAACAGATCCTGAGCAGTTACTTCTACTGGACCTATTCCCGCGGGTCGTTTCATTACGACATCATGGTCACGCTGATTCTGCTCTTCATCTTCATCACTCCGCACTTGTGGGACTTTGGCGCCAAGCCATCGTCATTTGCCGCCACCGGTCATCCTTTCCAGGTTGTCGGCAGCGGCCGCGGCGTCATCATCACCGTGCAGGCCTCCGATGTGAACATTCCCTCGGGCGCTTCGTATTTTGAAGTGAAGAGGATCCTGCGCAAAGCCGTCGAGCCCGTCACCGGAGACGACGTCTATGTCGAGCATTGGGAAACCGCCACCGACACTCAGGGAAATCTTGTCTGGAAGGTCTGGGCGCATCGTTAACCTCAATTCACGAATCTTCAGCCCCGGAACTCGAGTCAAATAAGAAAAGGAAAATCATGCATCGGACTGTAAAGTTTGCCTTTTCTGCGGTTCTTTTGATGGCTTTGCTGCCGACCCAGCCGGCGCGTGCCGACAACCTTGCCAGTGTCCTCGCAAGGCTCGACGTCGCCGCCAAAGACTTTCACACCACCACCGCCACCGTCGAATTCGACACCATCCAGACCGATCCGATTCCCGACACGGATGTGCAGCAGGGCACCGCGTACTATCAGCGCAGCGGAACAACCTTCCAGATGGCAGGTCATCTCACCGAGCACAACAATCATCCGAGTGACAAGATTTATATATTCTCGCGCGGAGTTTTCCGCATCTCAGAAACCGGGAAAGAGTCCGATGCCAAGACCTACACCCAGGCGGGAAAATACGAGAGCTATGTGACGCTCGGCTTCGGCGCCAGCGGCAGCCAGCTTGCCGAAAAATGGGACATTAAATACCTCGGCACAGAGAAGATCGACGGCGTTGTGACGGACAAACT
>CAZANC010000265.1:0-4890 GCA_964486495.1 uncultured Occallatibacter sp. | reverse complement strand
CCTACACGCGCGTCCGGGGCCGCAGCCAGCAAGTGACGGCCGGTCCGTTCCTCATCGTCGAGGGGCTCTTCGCGCTCTACTACAAGGAACTGCTCCCCTATTACAACCTGCGCGTGTATGTGGACACTCCCGACGGTCTGTGCTTCGAGCGGCGGCTAAAGCGCGACATCGAAGAGCGTGGACGCACGCCCGAATTGGTGCGCGAGCAATACGACCGGACGGTGCGGCCAACCAGCGTGGCCTATGTGCGGCCTTCCGCGGCGAACGCCGACCTGGTCGTCGATGGCACGGGAGCGCTCGACTGGAAAGTGGAGCGGGTGATGACGGAGATGCGCCAGCGCGGGCTGCTGACTGGAGCGGAGTAGCAGAACTCGAAAAGCCGCTCTTGCGGCGGTCGACTCAATGTGGTATAACTGTTATATAAATGCGGTTCGACTTCGATCCACGCAAGAGTGAGAGGTTGAGGAGGAATCCACAGCGAGGCATTGGTTTTGAAGAGGCCGTAGAGATTTTTGCCCGGCCTTATTACCAGGATCAGCGGTCCGACCTTCCCGAGCAATACCGGGCCATCGGCTTTGTTGGTGATCGGCTCTACTCGCTTATTTTCGAGGTTCGCGAAGACGAGCAAGGAGATTATTTCCACATGGTTACGCTTTGGAAGTCTACCCGCGAAGAGAAGAGACTTTATGCCGACAACAGTTAAAGTGCGGAAGCCAATTCCTGCCGACGAAATCGCCGAGATGGCAGATCGCGGAGAGAGTGTCTCTCGATTCTTTACCAATAGCGGAAAGATGGTGCAGCCCATCCAGCGCGTGAATGTGGATTTTGCCGTTCCGATGCTTCGAGAGCTGGACGAAGCTGCGCGCGCACTCAATATCAGCCGCCAGGCGGTGATCAAATCGCTTTTGAGGCAGGCCCTCGATCAACAGCGCCTTGCACGCCGGGTGCGGTGAGGGCTGTCTCTCAACCTTCAGGCGAAGAGTCCTGGCCCCGCTCGCCGAACCAAGAATCACGCGCCGCCGGTTGGCAGCGGGATGTGGGGAGGGTGCAACAGAGAATTGCCACCGCCTCCGCCGACCTGCGTAGTCGCCCCCCGGAACACTTCAAAGCTGTTCTTGCCCTTTTCTTTCGCCGCATACATGGCTTCGTCGGCACAGTGCATCAATGTTTCCAGATCGCTGCCCGCTTCAGGATAGGTGACAACGCCAACGCTGACCGTGATAACCGCATGCGTATGATCGATCTGATAAGGAAGGCCGACGGCAGCAACGATTTTCGCGGCGATGGATTCGGCTTCAGCGGGAATGCGCAGGTCGGGAAGCAGGACGATGAACTCATCCCCGCCGATGCGAGCCACGGTGTCGGTCGAGCGGACGCAGTCGCAGAGGCGTTCGGCTAATTTGCAGAGCAATTTGTCGCCGGCCTGATGGCCGAGTGCGTCGTTGACAATCTTGAACTCGTCGGCATCGACCATGAGCAGGCCCAGGCAGGTTTGAAAGCGAACGGCGCGCTTGAGCGAGGTTTGACAGCGGTCGTTCAAGAGAAGGCGATTGGGCAGGCCGGTGAGCGCGTCGTGCTCCGACAGGTGACGGAGGCGCTCCTCGCTGCCGCGAAGGGCGCGCGTCTGCAGCGCCACGCGGTGGCGAAGGACGACGATCCAGGCAAAGGAGGCGAGAACCAGGAGGCCGACGATATTAAAGCACTCCAGCGCGTTCTCTGAGGTCCACCAGGGCGGCGCATGGAGAACAGAAATGTCGTCGATCGAGCGCAGCAGGATGTGCACCGACTCCGCCCGCACCGCGCCCTCACTCAGATTGGTGCTGAGGGAATCAACCTGCACATTACTGACGCCAGTGATGCGCACGAGACTCCCGTCCTTCCATGGAAGCACGGCGCCAAGAGGAACATTCGTGGGCAGAATTGCGGGAATGAGCACGCCACCCGCACGCAGCATGACCGTGGGATCGGCAGCGGCATCGTCGCGACCAATCAGCTCGGCATCGATCTGAACCAGCTTGCCGTCGAGATTGCCTTTGACCGCCTGATCGGGCGTGATGGCCACGGGCGGCGGAGGCGAGCCGGTTCCGGCGGCAACGCGAAAGATTGAGTCTTCAAGGGAGGGCTTGAACAGGTTGACGGCGGGAAATCCGACGACGTCGACAAAGGAACCCACAGGGACGCTGGCCTGCTGCGTGGTCTGCATGCAGATGCCATCCCTCGAGTCCTGAATGCATAACAATTGTCCCGGCCAGTCGAGCGTGACCGTGCCCTGCACGTGAACGCGGTGGAGAAGACCGGGATCGGGCGAAAAGCGGAACAGCTCAGCGACCGGAACAGCGGGCACCGCGAAGGGATCGCGCGGCGCCGGCTGGATGACGGCGACTTGGCGAAGCGTGGGGAAGAACACATGCACGCCAACCATCTGGCGACGCTGGTTGAAGAGCGGCGATGCGTTGCCATCGATGCGGACAAGGGAATCGACCAGCGATTCGTAGTCCACCCCCGGCTGGCGCAAGGTGACGGCGGTGAACATTCCACCGTCGGCAGCGATGCCGAGGACGGTATGATTCGGCCCGAAGTGCGCAGATCGGACGCGGCCTTCAACCTCAACCAATTGGCCATCGAAGGCGCCGGTGAGCATTTGGGTCAAGGATGCTTTCAGGGGATTCGCCGGTAGGCTGGACTGGCCGATCGGCCGCACTTGGTTGCTCAAAACGACGGGAGCGTAGTCGCCCGCATTGGTCACTCCGGTGATATCCACCAGGGTGCCCGGCTTGATGGGCAGGATGGGCCGCACGGGAATGGAGACGAAGACGCAGCCTGAGGCGTCATGCACGAAGAGTGCGCCGTGTCTCGTGTCGATGTAGGGATCGTAATAAGTAACGACTGCGCGCAATCGGACGGGATGGGCGCGAGCGGCCTCGTCGGGTGCCAGGATGTGCACCTCTCGTGTCGTTGTGAGAGTGCGCAGCGGTTGTGAGGATCTGGATGGGAGCTGAGCGCCAGCCGTCAGGCAGGACGCAGCGAGCGCGACCCACAGCACAAACACGCGCCGGACCCGCATCCGATTCCTCCCCCGGGAACCATTTCACCTGGTCCCGCAAAAAACCGCACACCAACCCGCCCGCGAAACTACAGCAATAGCGTCAATGCCAGGAATGCCATCGACCATTATGCTCCTTAACCTGGGGAACCGACAGATTACCAGCTCGATCCGGCAAAGTGGCAGAATTCACACGGGCCGGAAGGAAGAATTTAAAATTAGGATTGTACCGCGGCCAAAAAGAATGCTGCGGGGAGGACTGGCTTACTTTGCCGTGAGCGCAGCCACTGGCACCAGCATGTCTTCCTTGCGCATGACGAGATTGGTGGCGTTGAGCGTCGCGAGTTCAAAGCCGTGGCCGTGGGTAATCGCATCGGTCGGGCAGGCCTCAACACAATAGCCGCAGAAGATGCAGCGGTTGTAGTCGATGTTGTAGACCTTGGCGTAGCGCTCCGACGAGGAGATGCGGTTCTCGGCGGTGTTTTCCGCGGCCTCTATATAGATGCAATTGGCCGGGCAAGCCGCTGCGCAGAGAAAGCAGGCAACGCACTTCTCCATGCCGTTCTCGTCGCGCTCAAGGACGTGCGCGCCGCGGAAGCGCTGCTCGAAGACCGCGCCGCGGTTGGGGCCGGGGCCATCGGGGTAGTTTTCGACCTCGGTTGGCGCAAACATCTCGCGCAGGGTGATGCTCATTCCCTTGGCGATGCCAGCGACGTTGCGCACGATCGACATACGCCCAGTATACGATGGAGCCAGTGAGGAGATTATGAAGCGCGCGATCGTATGTACCGCCATCCTTTTGACGGCGCTGGGCTTGAGGGCCACGGTTGCTCAAGCGCAAAATCAACAGCCGTCGATGCCAATGGGCGGGATGGGCGAGATGCACAAGCCCGCGCCGCCGGCCGGGCCGCTCGAAATCAAATTCGGCGACAAATCGTCCACATGGACGGCGGCCACACTGGCCGCGCTGCCGCACACCACAGTCACCGTCCACAACGAGCACACCAAAGCGGATGAGACTTACTCCGGCGTGCCGCTCATCGCGCTGCTCACGCCGCTGGGTGTGACCGACAAGCCACACGGCAAGGATCTGCGCTTGTACGTAGTGGCTGCGGGATCGGACGGGTATGAAGCGGTCTACGCGATCGGCGAAGTGACTCCCGATGTGCACGATGGCACAGTGCTTGTGGCCGACACGGAGAATGGCAAGCCGCTGGCCGACGATGGGCCGCTAAAGTTGATTGCAACGGGAGAGAAGCGCCCGGCGCGCTGGGTGCGCAACCTCGTGGCGATCACGGTGCAATCGGCGCAGTGAGGCAAGAGGGCGTTTGCGAGCCGCCCTCTTGTGAGCAGTAAGCGCAAGAAGCCGGCGCGGCCGCGCTCCACAGGAACTTTGAATCCCTGAGGAGCGCGAACCGACGCGATGGCTTCCTACGCGAGCGGCGAAACCTAGCGATGGTGCCCGCCCCCGCCGCCGCTGTTCCCGTGACTCTGATTCGATGACGCGGGCCTCGAGCTGTGATCGGCCGGAATTGGCCGGCTGACGGCCGGAGTTGCAGGCCGTCCGTGATTCTGATTCGCAAACTGTCCGCTAACCCCGCCGTAGGTCCGCTCGTGTTGCACCTGCGTGTTCATGCGCGGAGCTGTTGGCTCGTGGGCCGCCTCACGCTCCGATGGCTGCGGCCGGGCCTGTACGCCCGCCCCGCCGCGGTAGCTGGGGCGCGAATTGTTGTCGTTGCGGTTGTTGTTGTAGTTGTTGTTTCCGCGATTGCCGGCATTGTAGTTTCCCCGATTGCCGGCGTTGTAGTTGTACGTGTTGTGGACCACGCGCACGTTGATGTGGTTGT
>CAZANC010000264.1:0-4907 GCA_964486495.1 uncultured Occallatibacter sp. | reverse complement strand
CCACACACGGGAAATTCGCAAGAAGCAACTTGGGTACAATTTCTTCACAGCTTCCAGACGGGATGTTCCCCTCCTCCGGAAGCCTGGGGACGAAGCCTGGGGACGACCGGGGCTACCTTATGCCGCCCGCTCTGCGGGCTAGATGCAAAATCACACCGCCCCTGCCGGCGTTCGCCGTGGCGAAGTCGCGCGCCGAACTCAGCGCCGGCCACTTGGAGATGGTCGCCGCGTTACTGCGTGAACTCCGTGTAGATGTAGTCGTTGTAGAGGTAGGTCGTGCCGTTGACGATTGTCCAGAGGCGCACAAAGATTGGGGTTCCGTTTGTGGGCAGACTCACGGTCGTACTGGTGCCGGACAGAGGACCGATGTTCACCAAATCGGCGCCGCCTAGTGATGTGCCGACGTTAAGGCCGTAGCCCGTCGTTCCAGCAGGGCCTGCGTTCCAGGTGAAGGTGGTCGAAGCCGAGGTCAACGTGCTGCCGGGCACTGGGCTTGTAATTGCGGATGCAGATTGCGTGAACTCGGTGTAGGTGTAGTCATTGGAGAGGTAGGTCGTGCCGTTGAGGATTGTCCAGAGGCGCACAAAGATTGGGGTTCCGTTTGTGGGCAGACTCACGGTCGTACTGGTGCCGGACAGAGGACCGATGTTCACCAAATCGGCGCCGCCTAGTGATGTGCCGACGTTAAGGCCGTAGCCCGTCGTTCCAGCAGGGCCTGCGTTCCAGGTGAAGGTGGCCGAAGTCGAGGTCAACGTGCTGCCGGGCACTGGGCTTGTAATTGCGGATGCGAGTTGCGTGAACTCCGTGTAGGTGTAGTCGTTGGACAGGTAGGTTGTGCCGTTGAGGATCGTCCAGAGCCGCACATAGATCAGGGTTCCGTTGGTGGGCAAATTCACGGTGACGCTGGTGCCGGACAGAGGACCGATGTTCACCAGATCGGCGCCGCCAGGCGATGTGCCAACGTTGAGCCCGTAGCCCGTCGCTCCAGCAGGACCTGCGTTCCAGGTGAAGGTGGTCGATGCCGAGGTCAACGTGCCGCCGGGAGTTGGGCTTGTAATTG
Source organism: uncultured Occallatibacter sp. (assembly GCA_964486495.1). Lineage (GTDB taxonomy): Bacteria > Acidobacteriota > Terriglobia > Terriglobales > Acidobacteriaceae > Telmatobacter. The sequence continues at coordinate 3,847 of CAZANC010000264.1, read as the reverse complement.
CGGATGCGAGTTGCGTGAACTCCGTGTAGGTGTAGTCGTTGGACAGGTAGGTTGTGCCGTTGAGGATCGTCCAGAGCCGCACATAGATCAGGGTTCCGTTGGTGGGCAAATTCACGGTGACGCTGGTGCCGGACAGAGGACCGATGTTCACCAGATCGGCAGACCCAACGCCCGATGTGCCAACGTTGAGGCCGTAGCCCGTCGTTCCAGCAGGGCCCGCGTTCCAGGTGAAGGTGGTTGAAGCCGAGGTCAACGTGCCGCCGGGAGTTGGGCTTGTAATTGCGGATGCGAGTTGTGTGAACTCGGTGTAGGTGTAGTCATTAGACAGGTAGGTCGTGCCGTTGAGGATCGTCCAGAGCCGCACATAGATCAGGGTTCCGTTGGTGGGCAAATTCACGGTGACGCTGGTGCCGGACAGAGGACCGATGTTCACCAGATCGGCGCTGCCAACTCCTGTTGTGCCGACGTTGAGGCCGTAGCCCGTCGTTCCAGCAGGGCCTGCGTTCCAGGTGAAGGTGGTTGAAGCCGAGGTCAATGTGCTGCCCGGCGATGGACTGGTGATGGCGGATCCAGATTGCGTGAACTCGGTGTAGGTGTAGTCGTGGTAGAGGAAAGTCGTGCCGTTGAGCACGGTCCAGAGCCGCACGTAAATGGTGGTTCCGTTGGTGGGCAGAGTCACGGTCGTGCTGGTGCCGGACAGAGGATAGATGTTGACCAGATCGGCGCCGCCGGGCGATGTGCCAACGTTAAGGCCATAGCCCGTCGTTCCAGCAGGGCCTGCGTTCCAGGTGAATTGGGTCGATGCCGCGGTCAACGTGCTGCTCGGCGTGGGTGAGCTCATCGTCGCCGCAAGTAAGCCTGTGCCGCTCAGCGGAATCGACTGCTGCACACTGGTCCCGTTCAGGCTATTGTCGGTCAGCGTCACGTCCTCGCTCAAGGGCGACCCAACATTTACGGGAGTGAACTCGACAGGGACGTCGCACTCCTGCCCTGCGCTCAGGCTGGTTGAGCTTGTGCAGGGATTGGTGTCGCTGGCTTCGGAAAAATCAGCGGGATAGGTGAGGCCCGAGAAGACCAGGGGCATATTGCCGATGTTAAAGACCTGCGCGATCAGAGTACCGTCTGCGGTGTCGGTTGAATCAACGGCCGTCGCCGTGGTGAAGTTGAAGCTGGGCGGAGTGGCGGCATTCAGCTCCTTCACTGCGTTGTTGCCGTAATCGGCGACATAGACGTTACCGCTGCCGTCCACCGCCGCACCCTGGGGATATCTGAAGCCGCCGCCCAGCGCCGTGACGCAACTGAAGGAGGCGCAGCCGGCGGGCATCTCCTTCACCGCGCTGTTGCCTTCATCGGCGACATAGACGTTGCCGCTCGCGTCCACCGCCACGCCGGTGGGAGTGCTGAAGCCGCCACCCGGCGTCGTGACGCAACTGAAGGAGGCGCAGCCGGCGGGCATCTCCTTCACCGCGTTGTTGGCGTAATCAGCCACATAGATGTTGCCACTCCCGTCCACCGCCACGCCGACGGGAGTGCTGAAGCCGCCGCCCAGCGCCGTGATCGCGCAGGCGCTGCTGGCGTACGCAGCGGCAGTACAGCCGGGGGGCATCTCCTTCACCGCGTCGTTGTCGGCATCGGCGACATAGACGTTGCCGCTCCCGTCCACCGCCACGCCATAGGGAAGGTCGAAGCCGCCGCCCAGCGTCGTGACGCAACTGAAGGAAGCACAGCCGGAGGGCATCTCTATTACGCGATTGTTGCTGGTGTCGGCGACATAGACGTTGCCGCTCCCGTCCACCGCCACTCCGCGGGGAAGGTCGAAGCCGCCGCCCAGCGTCGTGACGCAACTGAAGGAAGCACAGCCGGAGGGCATCTCCTTCACCGCGCTGTTGCTGTAATCGGCGACATAGACGTTGCCGCTGGCATCCACCGCCATTCCGATGGGAGAGAAGCCGCCGCCCAGCGATGTGATCGCCGCCGGCTCGAAGACAATTTGCGGTCCGGTTCCGATACCGTAGACATACCCGGTTGCGATGACTCCGCTCGAGTCGGAAAGCTCTACCGCTCCATCGCGCGCACCGGCGTACTTCGGCGTAAAAGTCACGTTGACCGTGCAGCTATCGCCAATGCTGTACGCAAAGCCGGTTCCGTTGGTATCGCAGCTCCCGCCGCCTGCATCGGCAAAGTCCAGCCCTTTAGCCCCCTGGGTGAGCGCGGACGCGGTGATCCCGCTGTCGGCGGCATTGAAGGCGAAATAGAGCGTCAGCGGTGCGCTGGTGCCGCCGACCGCAACGCTGCCGAAGTTCACGCCGTGCGGCATGATCTCCTTCACCGCGCTGTTGTAGACATCGGCGACATAGACGTTGCCACTTCCGTCCACTGCCACGTCCAGGGGTCTGTTGAAGCCGCCGCCCAGCGGCGTGACGCAACTGGAGGAAGCGCAGCCAGAGGGCATCTCCTTCACCGCGTTGTCGCTGTAACCGGCAACGTAGACGTTGCCGCTTCCGTCCACCGCCACACCCGCGGGAGAGCTGAAGCCGCCGCCCAGCGTCGTGATCGTGCAGGCGCTGCTGGCGTAGGCCGCGGACGTGCAGCCGGGTGGCATCTCCTTCACCGCCGGGGTGCCGTAGTCGGCGACATACACATTGCCGCTTCCGTCCACCGCCACGCCCGCGGGAGTGCTGAAGCCGCCGCCCAGCGTGGTCACGCAGCTCGACGAGGCGCAGCCTGCGGTCATCTCCTTCACCGCGTTGTTGCCGCTGTCGGCGACATAGACGTTGCCACTCCCGTCCACTGCCACGCTACCCGGATAGCTGAAGCCGTTGCCCAGCGTCGTGATGGTGCAGGCGCTGCTGGCGTAGGCGGCAGACGTGCAGCCGGCGGGCATCTCCTTCACCGCGCTGTTGACGGTATCGGCGACATAGACGTTGCCGCTTGCGTCCACCGCCACACCCTGGGGACCGCTGAAACCGCCGCCCAGCGTAGCGATCGTGCAGGCGCTGCTGGCGTAGGCGGCTGACGTGCAACCGGCGGGCACCTCCTTCACTGCGTTGTTAAGCGTATCGGCGACATAGACGTTGCCGCTTCCGTCCACCGCCACGCCGGAGGGAAAGCTGAAACCGCCGCCCAGCGTCGTGACTGCTCCGGCGAAATACGCTGTCTGGGCCTGGAGCGGCGACAAAGCCAGGCTGCCCAGCAGCAGCGCGCCCGGCAAGAACGCAACCAGTGAAGGCCGAGCTGCCTTCGTCCGTGCTCCCACTGCACACCGTCGCTCACGGGCCCGTTCCGTTTTGTTTCCGGTCTCGGATACGCAGGAAACAAAAGCCCATTGCAGGCAGGATGCCAGGAAACGAAAAGCAGACGAACCGCGCACGCGAAACCTCCTCGCCTGGAGCGCGCCGCTCAATGTGGGACTGGAGCGGCGGAGAGTGGAGAAATCCGACTTCAGCCGCAGCGTGGGACCTGCTCGTCAGGATGACCCGCGTGGAGGGGATGCGGAGCCCGGTGACACAGCCACCTGTTCAGAACGTACTTGAATGGGAACAGGAAGAGTTGCGTAGGTCACGAAGCATGGGGAAGACAGTTGCAGAGTAGTTGGACACTAAAAGATTGTCAAACACTTTCTCTGCTCTTCAACCGACTGCGGAAGGCTTGAACCTGGGGACGACGGGATGTTCCCCACTGCCCTCGACTCCTATCTTTTCCTGTCAAGCCCCCAGCCGTCTCGAAAGCCTCCCGCCTCGCTGCTAAGGCGTTCTTTTTCTGATCCCTGACCCCTGATCTCTGATCTGGACCGGCCCGCGGCCTCACTCGCGATCATCGGGATCGTTGCCGTGCTCTGGCTTCTGCC
>CAZANC010000263.1:0-4929 GCA_964486495.1 uncultured Occallatibacter sp. | reverse complement strand
CGGAGACCGGCGAGCCGCAACTCAAGGCCGCGCGCATCACGCCGGAGATGGCCGGCCTACCGCGCGCCACAATCGATCAATTCACAGGCGGCGACGTGGCCACAAACAAAGCTCTGCTCTACGACGTGATCACCGGCATTCCCGGCGCGCGCCGCGACGTGGTTCTTCTTAATGCGGCTGCTGTTTTGGTCGCTTCAGGCCTCGCCGGCGATCTGAAGCAAGGCGTCGCCATGGGTGCAGAAGCCATAGATTCCGGCCAGGCTGCGGCGACCCTCGCGAAGCTTCAGCAGTTCGGTGCAAAGCACTCCTCAAAACCCAACTAAATCCGCTCCGTTGCGTCAATTCAGTAAAATCGGGAATTCTCGTCGCAAGTTGCGCTATCCTTTTGCGTTCGTGGAAAGTGGGGACAAATCGATGTCTGCGAAAGTAAGAATCGTCTCGTTTGTAATCCTGGGCGGCTGCGTCCTGGCCAGCCTGGCTTCAGCGCAAACCATCCAGATCAATCGCGAAAACAAGACCATCGCCATCAGCACGACCGACGAGGCGACAGCCGTGGCGGATATTGCCGCTGTCACCATCGGGTTCGAGGTTTACGATGCCGATTTCGAATCAACCTATGCAGACGGCGGAAAGATCTCCCACGCGGTCCTCGATGCACTGCACAAGATCGGGATCGACGACAAAAACGTCGAGAGCTCGGGCCAGGGTTTGGAGCTAAATACAAACTTCGATGACAAGGACAAACCCGAGCAGCGGGCGAAGAGGCAGTTTGTCATGCGCCAATCCTGGGAGGTGAGCGTGCCCCCGCCGGCGGCCGCTGAAGTGATTCGCGTTTCGATTGCGGCGGGCGCGAACAAGAGCGGCGCAATTGATTGGAGGTTCTCTGATCGTAAGGCTCTTCAGGCCAAAGCCGCCGAAAATGCGCTAGTGAAGGCGCGCGCAGTTGCAACTCAGATGGCGGACGGACTGCACGTGAAGCTTGGCGACTTGATTTACGCAAGTAACGAAACGCCGAGCGTGAAACTCTTTATTCCACGTGCGGGGCTAACGCTCTATACCGAAAGTGCTTCGGTCGCATCCTCCGTGAATCTGCTTCCAACGCTCGAGATTCGCCCCCAAACCGTGCGCGAAGAAGCCACCGTCTACGCCGTTTTCACCATCGAGTAGGCAAGAAGAAGCGCCCGACCTACAGCAGCCCCGACCTCCCGGCCAGTCGCCGCGCAAAAAGCCAGGAGAGCATTGACGCGGCAAAAGCAACCGCCACCCATCCGGCCGGTTCTAGCGCGCGCCCAGCAGCGGCAGTAAGATGCAGTTGCGTAGACGAAATCTCTCGCGCGTTGGCCAAAACCACCCGCGCCAGCTCAAATCCGTACCAGCCGAGGACAGCAACTGCCAGCACAATTCCGGGCAGGGCGCGCAGCCACGGGAAGGGAATTGGCTTGGGAATTGCGGCCTCGTCGCGCACGCGCTCCATGGTCGCCGCCAAAAAACCCGACGAAGGAATCAACTCCTCCTCAGCCGCCAGAATCCGGCCAGTCAATTCATCCGCGTCGCGATCCGTCTCCGGCTTCACATTGGGTTTCATTGCAGGACCTCCTTTTTGGGTCGAGGTATCGAGCTGAGCGGCGTGCTTTGTTCGTTCAGATGCGGAAATCTCTTGCGCAGCAGTTCGCGGCCCCGCGACAGCCGCGCTTTCACCGTTCCCTCGGGCAGGCCCATCGTGCGCGCCGCGGTCGCCACATCCATCTCATGAAAGTAGTAAAGAACCACCGGCTCGCGATAGCGCGTCGGCAGGGCCAGCACAGCCCTCCTTACAGCATCGTGGCATTGTTTGTCGGCTAGACCTTCGTGCTGCGTGGCAGGGCCGGCCGGTTCCGCCACATCTTCCAGCGGCACATTGACTGCGGGAAACCGCTGCAGCTCGGAGCGAAACACATTCGCCGCAAGCGCGAAGAGCCAAGTCGAAAAGCTCGACTCGCGCCGCCAGCTGGCCAGCCCACGCCAGGCCCGCAGGAAGGCCTCCTGGGCCATCTCTTCGGCGCGGCCTCGGTCGCGGCAGTATCGCCAGGCCATGTTCACCAGCGGCCCCTGCCAGCGACGAACAATCCCCTCAAAGGCCTGCACCTCTCCGGCCAGCACGCGATTCACATCCGCCAGGTCATCTTCGGCGCTGATCGCTGCGGGCATCTCGAAAAGCGCTCCTCTCGAACCTGTGAGACCGTTCCCGTCCCGCCTCGGTTGCATTTTCTCTAGAAGAATCTTTCTCGAGAGATTATGCAACCGGACGCCGGCTCCTCATGTCGTACCAATCGCAAGGGGAAGATCCCCGGCAAGGAGGATGAGATGTTCGCAGTGAATAGCTCTGATATGGCTGGAATTTTGATTCCGGTCGTGGCCATTGTGGCGGTGTTCACATTCGTTATTGTGATCCACTGGGTCGACAGCCAGCGAAAGGAGCGCGATGCGTTCTACAAGGCGGACACACTCCGCCGGGTAACCGAGGCCTCGGGCGAAGGCGCCAAAGCAGCCCTCGAATTGATGCGGGAGGATGAGCGGCTGAAGCGCATCCACACTCGCGAAGGTATGAAGATCGCCGGCCTCGTCAACATTGGCGTTGGCATCGGCGTCTTGATCTTCCTGCATGCACTGCTGGGAGGGACTGCGATCTACCTCTGCGGGCTGATCCCCGGCCTGATTGGGGTCGGTTTCCTGGTGTACGTGTTTCTTCTCGCTGCGCCCGTGGAGTAGGAACCGGACCGCTTGGCGCGCGAGCGCAACAGCTCTTCCACTGCGCTCGCGCACCCTCGCCCCGAGTCTCTGCTTCGACGATCCGGCAGCGTTTGACGAACAGGCCGCAAGCTACGACAATAGAAGAGTTGTCCCGCCAAACGTGGGCCTGTGGCGCAGCTGGGAGCGCGCTTCCATGGCATGGAAGAGGTCGTCGGTTCGATCCCGACCAGGTCCACCACGCAGTCATAAGCTGTTTATTATCTTTAGTTTAAACCAAGAAATCCCCAAATTTCCGCGCAGAATTGGCGCCTCTTGCTAATGAAGGACACAGGAGAGGATTCTCCGCGTTTTGAAACTTGGCCCAGAACAGAGCCATTCTCTGATCGGGAAATGCCGTGTGTCCCTCGGAATGATGGAACGTCCGGGCGCGCAGATTTGAACCGCCTCGCAAGCAAGCTGATATGAGATAAATGAAAGGCCCGCTGGAGCTCGAATGTCGAACCGATCCAAAGTCTTTCGGACAATCGCGACAAAATGACTGAGCTGGGAAGCGGGTTTCCAATCCACAAAGGTCCCACTGGGTAGCAGAAGATGGATATGCGCAGGAAGGGTCGCTCAGTTATCCAAGAGACCTGTCTTCTTTACAATTGCGGTGAAACGCGGGTCATGACGCAAGGGGTTGACCTGCCCCCGGAAAACTCTACCAGTTGAAGCTGGAGTCTTCTCGTAATCTAAGCGGGAGGACGGAGCGATGAAGAAGAGCCGGTATACCGAAGAGCAGATCATCGTGATCTTGAAGCAGCACGAGGCTGGGGTGAAGACAGCGGACCTGTGCCGGGAGCACGGGATCAGCGCGGCGACGTTCTATGGCTGGAAGTCGAAGTTTGGCGGCATGGAAGTGAGCGAGGCGCAGCGGCTGAAGGCGATGGAGGACGAGAACCGCCGGTTGAAGTTGTTGGTGGCGGAGCTGAGCCTGCATGGTGAAGCACCAGCCTGGGCAGCGGACGCGTGACGCGTGTGCTGGAGAGGCTGATCGAAGAGCGTGGCCGGCCGGAGAACGTGCGCTCGGACAACGGACCGGAGTTCACCTCACGGCGCATGCTGGGTTGGGCGGAAGACTGGAAGGTTGGGCTGGTGCATATCCAGCCGGGAAGGCCGATGCAGAATGGCCATGTTGAGAGCTTCCACGGAAGGTTGCGCGACGAATGCCTCAACGCGCACTGGTTCCGCACGCTGAATGATGTAAGGAGTACCCTGGCAACCTGGCGGCAGGAGTACAACTGCGAGCGTCCGCACAGCTCGCTCGACTACAGAACGCCGGAGGAGTTCCGGCTGAAGGCAGGCTATGCAGATGTGGAAAGCAACGAACGCTTCCCACATCCGCACAGCCTCGACGGCGGCTGCGAGTTAATCTCGAAGCTAAACCAAAACCGGGAGACTCCAGTTATCAGCGGTTGAGAAATCGGGGGCAGATCAACGGCTGCTAATCCCTTTGTATCTACAAGGACTCGAGAATGAAGCAGAGCAGCAACGGCTCAAGTTTCGGACAGTAGATGATCTGACCGACGGTCAGCTCATGGCGATCGCTAGAGGGGACCTGAAAATGCAGCTGTATAAAAAATCCACTCCGGATGGCGAAGATGGAAAATAGCCCGGCAATTGGCAAATTGCGCCAGTAGTATCGGCGAGATCTGGCGATGACCCGAAATTCCTAGATTGTTGGTTATACGACCCCATGCAAGAATTCCAACGTCACGCTATTCGAACTGCGCAGCGAGTTTTCTCATTGCTGAATTTTCCAGGGTGACTTCACCAGACTCTCGACTGTGCAAAGCTATCTCTGCGGCGATTGAGCGACCGAGAATTCGCTGATCAATATTGCCAAACGGCCCAGGCACGAGGCTTCCCAACCAACCGACCCAGGCCGGGGTATGAGCGTTGCCGACAATGATGCCGGGGCGAAAGATGGCGAGGCGGGCAAAACCGACATTACGCACGGTGTCTTCCTTCATGCCCATTACTCGCGCATAGCGAAACCGGCTGCGAGCTGTGCTTCCTGCCGCAGAAAGCAGGCAAAACTGGGCGATTCCGGCGTCATGGCAGCCACGCGCAAAGGCGCCGACGACGCCGACTTCAAGTCGTTGCAATTCTTCTTCGCTCCAGCGCATCGATCCAGAACCGACACCCACACAGCTCACG
>CAZANC010000262.1:0-4952 GCA_964486495.1 uncultured Occallatibacter sp. | reverse complement strand
TCATTGTTGAGCAGGTAAGGCCGGTAGCGCCATTGCCTCACCGCATCCATCGCCGCCTGCTGCAACATGGCGGGCCCGCTCACCACCTTCAGATTTTCGATCGTCCCTTGCTTGGAGATGGTCGCCTGCAATACGACGGTTCCCTGTACGCGGGCCGCCTTGGCGATGGGCGGATAAGTAGGAATGGTTTTCTGGATCAACATGCCCACCGCGACGCCGGCCGAGATGTTCACCTTCTTGGGTGCAGCGGCCTGAACCTTGGGACCGGTGCCACTGCCAAACAGGCTGCCCATAACGCCGGAGCTGTTGCCCATACCTTCCATGCCGGCAACGCCGAAGTTGGAGGGCGGCGCTTCTTTAGCCGAGACCATCTCAATATTCTTGGGAATCTTCGTCGGCGCCGTCAGCTGGTTGTTCATCATCTCCGACTGCACGTGAACCACTTTCACTTCGGGCGGCGGAGGCGGCGGAGGCGGCGGTGGCGGCGGCGGCGGCACGGTCAAGATCGTGGCCATCAGCGCGTTCGGGAGCGCCTCGGGATAGATGAGCGGAATCAGGATCAACAAAATCAGGATTGCGGCATTGATGCCGCCGGTCACTAACATCCAACGACCGCTCTTGGTCTTGATCCTTTTTGCAGATTCGAAAGTGGAGTCTTCAAACATAGCCAGCCTCGGAGATCGGGTATCGTTACTCCTATTTTAGACACCACGGGAGGGGGAATTGTTCCCGACGGGAAAATCCGCACAATGGAGCGAGTAAACCTTATCAGAAGTGCACTCCCGCTGCCAAGAGCGCTGCAAAACTGGTGCAACTTTCAAGTGCCCGAAGTAGCCGCGGGAAGCGCTCGCAGGCCGCTGCAGCGGGCCTCCGTCAGCAGTGGATCCCCCTTGAGAATGGATGCAAAAATCACGCCGCGCGGCCATAGTTTCTAACCTTTTGACTTTCTGGCTGCCGGCAGCGAAGCGGCCCTGCCTTTTCCGGCGCGGTACTCCTGCCAGGCCACCAGCATGGGGGCAGCAATTGCGATGGATGAGTAGGTTCCGATGAGGATGCCCACCACCAACGCGAAGGAGAAGCCATTCAGCACTTCGCCGCCAAAAATAAACAAAGAGAGCACGGTAAGAAAAGTCAGGCCGGAGGTGAGCACGGTCCGGCTCAGAGTCTGGTTGATGCTGCGATTCACCAGGTCGGTAAGGCTTTCACGGCGGCTGAGGCGAAGATTCTCGCGGATGCGGTCGAAGACGACGATGGTGTCGTTCATCGAATAGCCGACCAGCGTGAGGATGGCGGCGATCACCGTGAGCGAGATCTCGCGGCCGGTGAGAGCAAAGGCGCCAACGGTGATCAGCGTGTCGTGGAAGCAAGCCACGACCGCGGCCACGCCGTAGATCAACTGGAAACGGAACCAGAGATAGATGAGCATGCCGAGCATGGAATAAAGCGTGGCCAGCGTGGCCTGCTTCTCCAACTGACGGCCGACCGTGGGACCCACAACGTCAACCTTCACGCCCGTATTGGGGTTGAAGTAATTGTTGTAGTGGGCCTGAAGGGCCGCTTCGATCTCCTGGCGGCCCGTATCAAGCGCGGCCTCGTTGGTCTCTTCAGGGAGGCTAATGAGCACCTGATGGTCCGCCAGGGGCCCGAAACTTGTAATGACCGCGTCCTTCACGCCTGCCGCTTCAATTGCGCGCCGGATGGCATCGATGTCCGGGGGATTGGTAAATTGCACATCCACCTGCGTGCCGCCGCGAAAATCCACTCCCAGCGGAACCGGGCTGCGCATTCCCCCGACGGGATGCTCCCAGTTCCAACTCATTTTTACGATGCCTGCAACGCTGAAGATCATGGAAAAGGCGAGGAAATACCACTTCCATCCCAGCCAGTTCACATTCGGATTGCGAAAGAATTCCACTTCTTGTCTTCTCCTGTTGCCCAATCACTGGCTCTAAATCGAAACCATCTCGCCGGCTTTCAACTTGTTCAAATGCGCCTCAAAGATGACTCGCGAGACAAAGACGGCCGTGAAAAGATTAGCCGCAAGACCGACGGTCAATGTGGTGGCAAAGCCCTTCACCGGACCGGTGCCAAAGATAAACAGAATCGCCGCCGAGACGATGGTGGTGACGTGGGTATCAACGATGGTGACCCAGGCGCGTGCGAAACCCTGGTCCACAGCCGCCGAAGCCGCCTTGCCGGCGCGAATTTCTTCGCGGATACGCTCGAAGATCAGCACATTTGAATCCACGCCCATACCGATGGTGAGGATAACGCCGGCAATGCCGGGCAAGGTGAGCGTGAGCACCAGGCCTCCGCCCCCGGAAGCGCCGGAAATCGCGGCGGAGAGTCCCATAATGCCCAGCAGAATAATCAGGTTGAAGAGCAGTGCGAGATCGGCGTTGATACCCGAGCCCTTGTAGTAAACGAGCATGAAGGCCATGACGACGACGATGCCGACAATGGCTGCGGTGACGCCTTCGCGGATGGAATCGGCGCCCAGCGTAGCGCCCACGGTGCTGGCCGCGATGTAATTCATTGACGCGGGCAGCGCGCCGGTCCGCAATAGCTTGGAGAGTTCCATGACCTCGTTCTGGTTGAAAGAACCCTCGATGAGGCCTTGATCGCGAATGGCACCCTTGATGACCGCTACCTCGCGCACCGTACCGCCCATGACCACGGCCATGTCCTTGCCGATGTTGGCGCTGGTATAGTCCCAGAACTTGTCGCCGGCTTCGTCGGTGAGGGTGAAATTCACTTGCCTTTGCCCGGTGTTTGAGTTCACGCCCGGATCGGCGGAGCGGAAATCGCTTCCAGCCACGATGGAGGAACGCTCGATGACGTAATACGAGGTGCCGTTCGAACCGCCCAGATCACCAGAAAAGGGCAGAATTTCATCGTTGGGCGGAAGCGCGCCGTTCACGCTTTGCAGGGCTGCGTCCTCGGTCGAGAACGGGCCGCCGTCTACCGCATGAATTTCGAGCCGGGCTGTGGACCGGATGACGCTTTTCACCTGATCGAGATCGCTGATACCCGGCAACTCCACCAGAATCTGGTTGGCGCCCAGGCCGTACTCCTGAATCAGCGGTTCGCTCACGCCCAGCGAGTCCACGCGGTCGCGAATGGTCTCAATGGCCTCGTCGATCGTTCGCTTGTCGAGATCGCTCTCGAACACCGGCTTCATGGTCAACGTCCAGTTGTTGTCAGAACCGCCGGAGAGGTCGTACTCGTTGGCATACTTGGCGGTGCCGAGCAACGAGCTGACAGCGTCGGTTTGCGCAGGAGACGTTCCCTCGATGCGAATGACATCCGGCTTGTTTGGATCGGGCTTGTATACCTGGGAAAAGGTCAGGTTGGCCTTCTTCAAATCCTGCTGGATCACCTGCACGGAGTTGTCGGTCTCGGCATTCACCGCCTCCGACACCTGCACTTGCAGGATCAGGTGCGCTCCGCCCTGCAGATCGAGGCCGAGATGAATACGGCTGGAAATGGCGCTCAGCAACGCCTTTCCGCTGACTCCCGATGGAATTCCGAAGATTCCATAGAGACAGATCAGAAGAACCGCGATGATCAAGGCTATTTTGTTTTTGAGATTCTTCTTCATTCTTTCGTTTCTCTGGTCCAAAAGGTGAAAGCCCGGAGGGCCTTAAGAGCCCCGGAGGGTCCTAGGAGTTTGTCGCGTCCTCTGGTTGAGTGACCGAGGCAATCGCACTCTTGGCCACTTCAAGCTTCAGGTTGTCAGGAGGGACACGAATCACAATGGAATCGTCCTTGATGGAGAGGATGGTGCCGCGAATTCCTCCCGCGGTTGTGATCCGGTCGCCGGACTTGATGCTGTTGAGCATCTGCTGCCACTGTTTTTGCTTCTTCTGTTGCGGGCGGATCATCAGCAAATAGAGCAGCGGGATAAACAGCAAGATGGGCAGCAGCATGGATAAGCCGCCTGCTCCGGGGGCGGGCGCAGCCGCCCAAAATGCGAAACTCGTGGCTACAATCATCGTTGGCTTGCTTCCCTTACTCGCCCTTACGGCCGGCTATAGCCGGCTTCAGGGCGCAGGCTCACCCGGCCTTTGCTGCCGGCGCCTGACAACAGATTTGTCTCCGGGAAAGGTTCCCTGGCCTCGATCTTCTCCGGCCCGGGCTTTGGAAGGAGGGTCCGGTAACGGGGGCCGAAACGGGATTCCCGTCCTGCCCGCACGCATCACGCAACCCAACTGCCGCATACTTCCTGTTCGACACAGCACTCCTGGTGGCAGCCAGACGCAAGGAAGGCGGTTTCGACCACATTCGTCCCGCCCGGAATGCCAAAAGAATGCCTAGAGAGATAAGAAATGCGCGGTGGGTTCGGTGTCAAGGAGGGCAGGCACAGGCGAGGGCCTGGTGACACACAATCCGGCCTTAACAAATCCCTTACGAATTGGCTACTCGATCCTTACGAGAAAGGGCGCCATCTGGATGTACGAGGTCATCGGGACCGCGCGTGACGGATTCCGCGTGGCGCACCGGAGGCCGGAAAGGGGAATCTTCATGACGCTGGAAATTCATGAGCAGACACTTTGGCTGATTCCCGTAGGACTTGCCGTCACTTTCATGATCTGGGTGTTTTTGAACTGGTGGCAGGAAGAGCGGCACCCAAATGACGGCCGGAATTATTCTTCCGGCACGGAAACGTTCCAGTATCGAAGCTCGGGTCGCGCACAGGAGAGGCAAAGCGACACTCCGTTTATAAGGGAAACCCGCCCGAAGTTCACTCCCTCGCCGCAGCGGGGACAAATGATGCGATCGCCCGAGTGACCCGGCAGATCGGCAGGATCGATGGCGACGCGCACCGATTGTTCGCGGAAGAGTTGGGCATCCGGCAATTCGCGATAGGCCAGCAATTGGCGGCGGCTCTTGTTCTCTTCGTGCGGGTAGAGCTTGCGCGCCAGTTCGCGTGAATCTTCGAGAGCGACGAT
>CAZANC010000261.1:0-4969 GCA_964486495.1 uncultured Occallatibacter sp. | reverse complement strand
GGCGGCCGCATCTTCGACCGACGTGCCGCCAAACTTCATCACGACCAATTTCATTTCATGCTTCCCAATGTTTTCAGGCGTTTTGACCGCCGGCATTGCGGCCTTCTTTTTCACTTACGCGCGTGCCGCTGCCACCGCCGCAGGCTCCAGTTTGCCCAGGCTCGCCAGCATCTCGGCATTCAGAATCGTCGCTCCAGCCGCGCCGCGCACCGTGTTGTGCGAGAGCAGCACGAACTTCCAGTCCAAAACGTTGCACGGGCGCAGCCGGCCAACAGTCACAGTCATTCCGTTGCCGCGGTTGCGGTCGAGGCGCGGCTGCGGCCGATCGTTTTGCTCCGCCCACTCGACGGGCTGCTGTGGAGCAAACGGCAGTCCGAGGCCGGCGAGCGGCTGGAACTCTGCCCACGCCGCCAGAAGGTCTTCGCGACGGACTTCCCTGCCCAGCTTGTTTCCCAGCTTGATCGACACGCACTCCGTGTGCCCGTCGACCACCGGCACGCGATTGCAGTGCGCGGTCATCCTCGCGGCCAGCGGCGATACGCCATGGCCCTCGAGCTTACCCAGCAGCTTGAGCGTCTCAGTCTCCATCTTCTCTTCTTCACTGCCGATGAATGGAACCACGTTATCGAGAATGTCCATCGACGCTACGCCGGGATAACCCGCGCCCGAAACTGCCTGCATGGTGGTTACGAAAATCTGCTCGATGCCAAAGCGCTCTTCAATGGGCTTCAGCCCCAAAACCAGCCCGATCGTGGAGCAGTTCGGATTGGTGACGATGTAGCCGCCCGATTCCTTGCGCGACGGCTGCTCCTCGATCAGGTGCAGGTGATCGGCATTCACCTCCGGAATGACGAGAGGCACATTGGGAGCCATGCGGAAGGCGCTTGAATTCGTGATCACGGCGCAACCCGCAGCGGCGAACTTCGGCTCCATCTCGCGCGCGATAGCGGCGTCGACGCTGGCAAAGATGACCTTCGGCGCGCCCTCAGGCTCGGCCGGCGCGACAATCATCTTGGCGATGCGCGCGGGCAGAGGCGTATCCAGCCGCCACTTTGCGGCCTCTCCATAATTCTTCCCACTCGAACGGTCGCTGGCCGCAAGCCACGCGATCTCGAACCACGGGTGATCCGCGAGCAGTTGAATGTAGCGCTGGCCGACCATGCCGGTCGCGCCCAGAATGCCAATTGGGTACTTGTTTTTCATGGCCTTGACTCTATCCAGTGTACAAGAGGATCAGTTTCGAGCGATTCCGCAATTGTCTCAGGTGGCGCCTTTCCCACCCTCAAGCATCTCTCATGGCAGCCGATAAATCCCACAGGAGCGCTTCGGATGAACCTGCGCCAAATGACTGCCTGGGGCCAATCACGCCCCGATGGGGAGAAAGGGCCTGAGCTGCCGGTTGCGGAAAGGTTTCTCACTCTCCTTGCAGAGGGCGCAGCTCTTGGCGTTCCTGAAGTTGATAGCGAGCTTTACAAAGAGTTCCGAGGCCAGGTGGCCCAGTTGGCGCTTCAACTGCCCGACCGGCTATCGGACGATGAAAAGCTGGCGCAAATCCGCGCTGTTTTATCCAGGTTCGAGAATTACCGCAACCGTTCTGAAACGGAGATTCGCAATCGCACGACCGCGTGGCACGGGTTGGCCACGTTTCTTTTTACAGAACTGTTGAAGAGCCTGGCCATCGATCCAGCCGCGGCCAACCCGGAGGGGCTGCTGCGCAGGATCGCCGGAGTCACGTCGGCGGCCAACATTGAGGACTATCGCCAGCAGATGGAGTTGTTCCTGCACCCGTCCGGCGCCGATTCCGCGCCCGCCGAAGCTTCACAATTCCGCAAGGCCGATCACACAACCGCCAACGACAACGCAGCCGGACTTCGCGGCGGCGGCAGCGCCATCGAGCATCTGCGAGGCGTCATGGAGCGCGGAGACAAGGGCTTCATCGTCCTTTTCCGCCTCAGTTGCCTCAACATGATCAGTCAACGGTTTGGTCCTGAAGCCGTGGAAGACTGCCTGATGGCCGTCTCCGCTTTCCTTACGCAGAGCCTGCACTCCGACGATGGCATCTATCACTGGAGCGACTCATCCCTGCTGGCCATTCTCCAGGGCCGCGCCAATGAGCAGATCCTCACCGCGGAGCTGGAGCGCATCGTGATGCAGAACCGCGAAACCAGCGTGAAGCTCGGCGGCCGTTCCACCATGCTTCGCATTCCCATTACCTTCGACCTGACCCCGATCGAGCGGCTGCAGTCCGCGGAAGACCTCTACAAAATCACCTTGCTGACCAATGGCGGGAGAACGCGATGAATAAAATCTCTGAAATCGGGCCCGACTCGGCCGAATCTGTGTCCTTTCTCGACATCGACGAGCTGCCGCTTCCGTATGTTGAGATCGACGCACGTGGCATCATCACGCGCGCCAATCATGCCACCCTTGCGCTGCATCATCCCGGCCAAGGGGAGCTCATCGGCATGTCGGGATGGGATCTGATGGCCATCGACGAGAAGGAGTTCAGCTCGGCCGCGTTCCATTCGCAGATTGCGTCGGGTGAGGAGCCGCCAGTCATGTGCCGCTCCATCTTCGATCGTTCCGGCAGGTTCCGCACTTATGAGTTCCATCGCAGCATCATCTGCGACGCAGGGGGAAAGCCGGCGGGAATGCGCATGATCTGCGTGGATGTGACCGAATCGAAAAAGGCGTTTGACGACGCTCGACGCGAGCAGCACTGGCTCGAAAGCGCACTGTCGTCACTGCCGGATGCCGTGATTCTCACCGATATTCTCGGCGTTGTTCGCTTCGTGAATCCGGCCGCCGAAGAACTCTCCGGCTTCGCGGCAAATGAGCTGGCCGGCAAAGTGCTTGACGAAGCGATTCCGATGCTGGCCTATGAGGCACTCGACGGAGTCGCGCTCGAACGGCGCACAGCCATCGAGAAGCGTTGCAGCGGCATTGCCACGCTCGTCTTGCGAAACGGAAAAAAGGTCAAAGTCGAGATGAAGACATCGCCGATCATCGCCCAGGATACTGGGTCGGTCAGCGGCGTTGCCGTGGTTTTGCGCAAAGTGGAAGGCGCGCCCTGAGCTGGTTGCATTCATGGTCTGGTCCGTAGTCCGCAGTCCCAAGTCTGTAGTCCCTGGTCCCTGCCTTTACGCCATCGCCGCAAGCACAGCGTCGGTAAACTGCGTCGTTCCGGCAGATCCGCCTACGTCGCGAGTCAGCGTCTTGCGCTCTGAATAAACCGTCTCGAGCGCTTTCTGCGCTTTGTCCGCAGCCGCAGTCTCGTCCAGGTGGCGAAGCATCAGGATTGCCGACTGCAAAAGCGCCGTGGGATTAGCCACGTCTTTGCCCGCAATGTCGGGCGCCGAGCCGTGAACAGCCTCGAAGATCGCGCACTCCACGCCCAGGTTCGCTCCCGGAGCCAATCCCAACCCGCCCACGAGGCCCGCGCAAAGGTCGCTCACAATGTCGCCGTAGAGGTTCTCGAGCAATAGCGTGTCATATTGATACGGATTCATCACCAGTTGCATGCAGGTGTTGTCGATGAGATGCTCGCCATAGATGATGTCGGGGAAGCCTTCAGCGACCTGGCGCGCGCAGCGCAGAAAAAGCCCATCCGACAGTTTCATGATGTTCGCCTTGTGAATGGAGTGGACCTTTTTGCGCCCATGTTTTCGCGCGTATTCGAAAGCAAACAGCGCTATCCGCGTCGATCCCTTCTCGGTGATCACCTTGATGCTTTCAACGACGCCCGGAACCACTTCGTGCTCCAGGCCGACGTACTCGCCTTCAGTGTTTTCGCGCACGATCACCAGGTCAACGCCGGGATATTTTGTATCGAGGCCCGGCAGATTGCGAATGGGCCGCAGATTGGCGAAGAGATCGAACTTCTTGCGCAGCGTGACGTTGATGCTTTTGAAGCCGCCGCCGATGGGCGTGGTCACCGGCCCTTTGAGCGCCACACGGTTGCGCTCGATTGACGCATAGAGCGCGGCAGGAATGTACTCGCCGTGAATCTCGAAGGCCTCAGCGCCCGCGGCAAACCGCTCCCACTCGAATTTTGCTCCAGTGGCCTCAACAATGCGCACCACTGCCTGCGTGACTTCGGGTCCGATGCCGTCGCCGGGGATCAGCGTAACCTTGTGAGTTTGTTGCTCAGCCATGTT
The DNA here is from genome assembly GCA_964486495.1 of uncultured Occallatibacter sp. Classification (GTDB taxonomy): domain Bacteria; phylum Acidobacteriota; class Terriglobia; order Terriglobales; family Acidobacteriaceae; genus Telmatobacter. Next base: position 812 of record CAZANC010000261.1, on the reverse strand, counting down.
CCGTTTGCTCCTGGTATTGAGACCGCGTGATTCTGTAACGGCAGAAATGTAGCGCCGGTCTCCAGACCGGCTGTCGTGCGGGCGTCCACGCCCGCACTTGCCAGTGAGCCATTACCAAATCACGCAGTCTGAACACTAGCTGCTTGCTTTTCTCTTCCCATGGCTCGCCAGCAATCCTTCCAGCTCTTCCTTGAACTCGCGCACATCTTTGAAGTCGCGATAGACCGAGGCGAAGCGGATGTAGGCGACGGTGTCGAGGCCCTTGAGGTGCTGCATGATCAGTTCGCCGACCTCGGCCGTGGTGCGTTCGCGCTCGGGAGCATCGATGAGGAAGCTCTCCGCGGCGTCCACAACTTTTTCCAATTGGCTCGACGAAACCGGCCGTTTCTCGCACGCGCGCAGCAGGCCGCTGAGAATCTTCTGCCGGTCGAAGCGCTCGCGGCGGCCGTCCTTCTTCACCACCATGTAAGGAATCTCGTCGATGCGCTCATAGGTGGTGAAGCGCCGGTTGCAGCTCTCGCACTCCCGCCGCCGCCGGATCGAGTCGGCTTCCTTGCTCTCGCGCGAATCCACCACGCGATCCTGCCCGAAACCGCAATATGGACACTTCATCTTTAGTGTGATTTTACGGCATCGACGCGCGTCTTATGCGCCGGCGCTGTGACCCGTGCACTGCATCACGCCCAGGAATCGCACCCATGGTCCTACCGCCTCTCGATATTGGTCCGCCATAATTCGCGAAATCTGGTGCAGATGCGTCAGGTCATGCATAGCCCATGTCGCCAGCAGTTGCGACAGTGTCACCGTGCCAA
>CAZANC010000260.1:0-4983 GCA_964486495.1 uncultured Occallatibacter sp. | reverse complement strand
CCGATGCGTCGCTCACTGCCGTGCTCAGAATCGGCCAGTTCTCGTAGTGATCGATGCCGATGGCCACGATGTATTGGTGGCCGTTCTTCGCTGCCGGCTCGTCGGTGCTCTCCGGCTGAATGCCCCTTTGCGCTCCAGCCTGACGCGCTCCGCCCGCCGGCTGCTGAGCGCACGCCGCCATGGCCGTTGCCGCTGCCAGCAATACAACGCCCGCCGTTCTCCATGGAATCGACATGGGCAAATCCTCTATTCGAATCTTGGCCGGGGGGGGAAAAGAACCGTCTCCGCTCTACCAACGGTTGGCCCTATTCTAGACCTGACGAACGTCCTTTCCAAGCCGACTCGCGCGGTCCCGCCCCGCCCCCGTGCGCTCTCCCCGCTCCGCCTGTTATTGTTTTCATTTGCTTCCCGGGAACACCAAAGCTTCAAACCATGCCTCAACCCGCAATCAAATTCGGCACAGACGGTTGGCGCGGCGTTATCGCCGACGACTTCACATTCTCGAACGTCCGCATCGCCGCAGAAGCCATCGCCGCCTACATCCACTCTCAGAAAGGATCGGCGCAGGAGGACCCCGCAAAGGGCCTTTGCATCGGCTACGACACGCGCTTCGGATCGAAGGCTTTTGCCCAGACCTGCGCTGAAGTCGTCTCGGCAACCGGCATCCCCGTCATGCTCGCGACCGCAGTCACTCCCACGCCGGCCCTCAGCTGGGGTGTGCGCGAGCGCGGCGCAGCCGGCGGCATCATGATCACCTCATCGCACAACCCCGCGGAGTGGAACGGCGTCAAGTACAAGGGCTGGTACGGCGGCTCCGGCCAGCCCGCCATGATCACGGCCATCGAATCGTATCTCGGCAAACCCGTCGCCCGCGCCGCGCAACCCGCGCCCATCACTGAAGTCGACTTCCTGCCCACCTATCTCAAGGCCATCGAGGATTTCGCCGATCTCGACCTCATCTCGAAATCCGGCATGAAATTCTGCATCGACTCCATGTTCGGCGCCGGCGGCACGATCCTCGCCGACATCTTCGCCCGGATCGGCGTGGCCCACGTGCAGATTCGCTCCAACCCTGATCCGCTCTTTCCCGGGATCAATCCCGAGCCCATCGAGCCGAACATCCGCGCCCTCGGCGAAGCGGTCGTAGCCAACGGCTGCCAGGCCGGCCTCTGCACCGACGGCGACGCCGACCGCATCGGCGCCATCGACGAGCATGGCCAATTCGTCGACCCGCACAAAATCTACTCCGTACTGCTGAGCTGGGTCTTGCAGTACAAAGGCTGGCCCGGCGCTGTTACCCGCGCCTTCAACACCACCAAAATGCTCGACCGCATCGCCCGGAAATACGGCCGCGAGCTCATCGAGCACGGCATCGGCTTCAAGTATGTCGTCGACCTCATGCTCGAGCGCGAAATCGTGATGGGCGGCGAGGAGTCGGGCGGCATCGGCTTTCAGCGCCACTTGCCCGAGCGCGATGGCCTGCTCAACTGCCTGATGCTCGCGAACGTCATGGCCCAGGAAAAGAAAACGCTCGGTCAACTTGTCGCTGACTTGCAGGCCGAATACGGCGAGCACCAGTACGGCCGCATCGATCTCCATTTGCCCGAAGAGCAGAAAAACGCCGTTATCGCCCGCGCTAACGCCCTCAAGCCCGGCGACCCCGTCTTCGCAGGCATGGCCATCTACAACCAGGAAGATCTCGACGGCGTGAAGTTCTTCCTTGACAACCCTGAAGCGACAACCAAGCCCAAGGCCGCCGAAACCTGGCTGCTCCTGCGCGCCAGCGGCACCGAGCCGCTCCTGCGCATCTACGCCGAGTCCTGCTCAAAAGAATCCGTGGCGAAGCTTCTCGAGTCTGCCCGCGCGTTTGCACTCGCCAGCTAGCGCTAACCACCAACACCGATTTGTCATCTTTCGACTCCGGTCGTTCGCCGCCGCGGACGACCTCCGCTCAAGATGACAACCGCTGTACAGTTGTACGCGACCATTCAAGAGCGCGTCGCCAAATTCCTCGACTCTGAGGGCGCGTTTGCATTGGACAGCTAACGCCTACCACACCACTGACGTGTCATCTTGAGCGGAGGTCGCGTTGGCGACCGGAGTCGAAGGATCTGCGGTTGCTTTTCCCGCTCCCAACTCAACACGAAAATGGGTGCCCGAGGTCTCGATTCTGAAACCTGGGATAGCACAAACTCTCGTCTAAAACTTTTTTGAGGAGCACGCTACCTAGGAATGATGCTTGTCTCGCCTTCGTTTAGATTTGTTAACCCTGAAAGATAGTCGAGAAAGGCGTCGTCAACGGCGAATCTTTGGTCAATGGTGAACTCGCCTGAATCGTCCCTACGCTGCAGCGCCCAACATGTGCCGCTTTTTCCGCGAACATCGGTGCGCCAACCTTCAATTTCACTGCGTTGAACTGATTTTTCACTGAATGCATAGCGCACCGAGATCTCGGTTTCGCTGAGGGCGAGGCGGGAATTAAGACCCCTTCGGCAACAGTAGCCTCCCGCCAAGACGAATGGGAGAGCGACAACAATTGCCACCAAGCCGACTTTGAAGAGGGGAAAAACGCCCGCACCGATGAGGCCGAGGCCTATGGCGCAATACCAGACCTGTACGAATCGACCCATGTGGTAAACGCGAAGTTCCATTATCTAGCTAACCACGGCCGCCTTTGCCCGCTTCCCGAGTCGCACCGTCAGACGCGCCGGCAATGCCCCCACTGAAATCACCGCGCCGCTCACCGCTTCGCCATCTACCTTCACGGCCTTTTCTGCGATCTTCCGGTTCGCCTCTGCGCCGCTCGCCGCGAGTCCCGTCGCTACCAGCAGCTTCGGCAGCCGAATCTGATTTGGCTCCGATCCGGCCACGTCCACGTATGCGATTGCCACCTCTTCCAGGTCCTCGGCTGTTTCCTTCTGCTGAAACATCTTTGCCCAGTTCTCGTCTGCGCTCTCGGCCGCTGCCTCGCCGTGGAATCCCGCGGTAATTGTCCGCGCCAATTTCTTCTTGGTCTCCATCGGGTGCAACTTTCCCGCCGCCACGTCCGTCCTCATCGCGTCGATTTCACTTTGCTTCAGGTCCGTGAGCAGCACCCAGTACTTCCACATCAGCTCATCGCTAATGCTCATCAGCTTTCCGTACATCTCGCTCGCCGGCTCGTTGATGCCGATCGCATTCCCGAGCGACTTCGACATTTTCTGCACGCCGTCCAGACCCTCCAGAATAGGCGTCATCAGCACGATCTGCGGCTTCTGCCCGTAATCGCGCTGCAGCTCACGGCCCATCAGGAGGTTGAATTTCTGGTCTGTTCCCCCGAGCTCGACATCGCTGTTCAAGGCGACGGAATCGTAGCCCTGCGCAAGCGGATACAGAAGCTCATGGAGGCTGATGTCCTGCTCCGCACGGAAGCGGGTGAGAAATTCCTTGCGGTCGAGCATCTGCGAGAGCGTGACCTTTGCGGAGAGACCGATCAGGCCGACGTACCCAAGCTTGTCGAGCCACTCGGAGTTGTAGCGCACTTCAGTTTTCTCGGAATCGAGAATCCTGAACACCTGCTGCTTATAGGTTTCTGCGTTCTTGTCGATCTCCTCCCGCGTCAGCGGTTTCCGCGTCACATTCCGCCCCGTTGGGTCGCCGATGAGCGCGGTCGAGTCGCCGATGAGGAAAATCACCGTGTGCCCGAGCTGCTGAAAGTGCCGCAGCTTGCGCATCAGCACAGTGTGCCCCAGGTGCAGGTCGGGCGCTGTCGGATCAAACCCCGCCTTCACTCTCAGCGGCCGTCCGGTTTTGCGGCTCTCCTCAAGGCGTTCGCGAAGGTCGGCCACGCGGATAATCTCCGCCGCGCCCTTCTGAAGCAGATCCAGCTGCTCATCTACAGGTAAGAACTTACTCATGCCGTTCTTCAGTATAAATTCGCGAAGGTAACTCAGAAGAAAGGATTGCTCAACTAGGTTCTCCCGAGCTCTCATTCGGCTAAATGTGGAAAACGTGGCGCAATGCGGCGGCTGCCCCGGCGTATAGAGCATTATAATTCGGCAAGTAAGTTGGAAGTTTCCCCCGAGGTTTAGCGTCCCCGCAATCTCGAACGGTAACTGCTTCAATGATGCCGGCATCGCGCGCACGGTCAGAGTGTTCAATACTGAACAGCGTTCATGCCAACGGTAACGCTACGGTCAATCCAGCGTGGGTCAGTAAGTGGCTGAACGGTGACCCTGAACGAGACGCTGGCCTTTGGCGATCATGATGCCAGTTCTTTGACGGGTACGGCTACGAGCTCCAACTGAACGACAAACCTGCACGAGACCCCGCGACAGCTGGAACGCAAACCGCGCCAGCATAGCCGTGATCGTGGAGTGTCCCCCTTGACCAAGCGTCTGATTCTGCTTTTCGCTTTCCTCTGCTCGACTCCCGCATGGGGCGCCATTGCGTTTGTCTCTGCGTCGCACACCATTTGCAGCCAGACCTCAGGTTCTTCGGGTTCGCCGTGTACACTTGCGGCGCCCACGACTGCGGGAAATACCATCATTGCAGGGCTTACGTGGTCCAACGCTTCGGCTTCGATCAACAAGGTCGTCGGAAGTGCAACCAGTTCCTACTTCTTCCCCTATGCCCAGGTTTGTGGTAATGAGTCCTGCTCGGCCATCCTTATTTGCAGAGATTGCGCGGCGCTGACGAACGTTACTCCTAATTTCACTCAGAGCACGCTCTACAATCTAACCGCCGAAGAATACTCAGGTGTCAGTGCCATCGGCATTACTAAAACCGCAACCGGAACGAGCACAGCTCCCGGCATAAACATCACCACAGGGGACCCGAATGATTGGCTGGTGGCCGTGACTTCCAGCCTCGGCAATGCCGGCATACCCGCTGCGGGCGCCGGCAACTTGCGCAGTGCGGCTCGTACAGGCTCATCAAGCAGCGGCGTCGCCGGCGCGGCATGTGACAACACCGTCGCGGCTGCGGGAAGCCTCTCCTGTTCCG
>CAZANC010000259.1:0-5000 GCA_964486495.1 uncultured Occallatibacter sp. | reverse complement strand
GCTGCGATTCGATCTGGTTGACCGTATCCATGGCCACACCCACCACAATGAGCAGGGAAGTGCCGCCAAAGTAGAAGTTGACCCCCATACCGTGAATCATCCAGTTGGGAAGGACCTCTAAGGACCTCCCGATCAGCCAGATCTTGTCGAAGCGGATGCCCGAAATGAGGAAGGTGGGCACCATCTGCACCAGAATCAGGTAAAACGCGCCCACCAGCGTGATGCGCGTCAGAATGTCGTTGATAAAGTCGGAGGTGCGCTTGCCGGGCCGGATTCCGGGGATAAAAGAACCCGACTTGCGGAAATTGTCGGCGATGTCGTCCGGCCGCATCACGATGGAGACATAAAAATAAGCGAAGAAGATGATGAACAGGATGTTCAGCAGCTCGTACCACGGATAGCCTGGCGCAAGCGCCTGCACGATGGGCTGCAGGATGCGGCTATTTTGCACAAACTCCATCTGGCCGAAGAGCAAAGGCGCCGAAAGAATCGAGCTGGCGAAGATGATCGGCATGACGCCGCCGGAGTTCACCTTCAAAGGCAGATGGCTGGACGAACCGCCCATCATGCGCCGGCCCACGATGCGTCGCGCGCTTTGAATGGGGATACGCCGCTCGCTACGTTCCACAAAGACGATGAAGGCCACCACCGCCGCCATGCCCGCGACCAACCCCAACACCACGAGAAACGACATCGGTCCCCACGCGTCGGTCTGGACCTTCTGGTACAGGTCGCCAATGCCGCGCGGCAAACCGGCGACAATGCCGGAGAAGATCAGCAGACTCATCCCGTTGCCGATGCCGCGGTCCGTGATCTGCTCGCCCAGCCACATAATGAATGCGGTTCCGGTGGTCAGCGTGAGCATGGTCATCAGAATGAAGCTGGGACCGGGATTCATCACCACGCCCTGCTTGGTAAGAATGGCCGCGATACCGATCGACTGCACTGCGCCGAGAATGACCGTCAGGTAGCGGGTCCACTGCGTAATCTTGCGCCGGCCCAGTTCACCTTCCTTCTGGATGCGCGCCAGTGGCTCATAAACCACGGTGAGAAGTTGAAAGATGATGGACGCGGTGATGTAGGGCATGATACCCAGCGCGAAGATGGTCATGCGGCGCAGCGTGCCGCCGCTGAACAGGTCCATGAGGCCGAGCGCGGATCCGCCCTGCGAGCTGAACAGCAGTTCCAGTTGGCGGTAATTCACGCCCGGCGTGGGAATCCATGCGCCCAGGCGGTACACCGCCAGTATGCCCAGCGTGAACAGTACCCGCTTGCGCAGGTCGGGAATCCGGAAGATGTTGAGAAACTTCTCCAGCATATTGGGTAATCCGCTTCAGGCGCCCGAAGCGCCGGTCGAATCCTGCAGTGAATTCATCTTACGGCGATTCCCGGTTCCTTCAGCTTACCCAATCCCGGGAAACGCGGACTATGCGTTGCGTCACAGATCAAAAAATGGGCCTTCAAAGTCCAATTTTGAGCGGTCCGGCAAAACCTTAAGCCGCTGCAGGCGCTGTCTCGCCGCCCACAACCACGGCCTTGCCGCCCGCCTTCGCGATCTTTTCGGCCGCCGACTTGGAGAACTTGTGTGCGTGAATGGTCATGGCCGCCTTGAGCTCGCCGGAACCGAGAACCTTGATGAGCGCCTTCTTGTTCGAGGCGAGACCGAGCTTCTTATAGTCGTCGAGACCGATCTCGGCAATCTTCAGCCCGGCGATCCGGTCAAGATTCACGACGGTGTATTCGGTGCGAAAGATGTTGGTAAAGCCGCGCTTAGGCAGCCGCCGGTGCAACGGCATCTGGCCGCCTTCAAAACCGCGCATCATACTGGAGCCGGTGCGCGAACGCTGGCCCTTGTGGCCGCGGGTGGAAGTCTTTCCCATGCCGGATCCCATGCCCCGGCCCACACGCTTGCGCCCGGTGTTGGCTTTCTTCGGCGCGCGCAAATTCGATAGATTTCTCGTCATTTTCCCCTCGCTATAGCGCCGGCGGGGTTCGTTCCCGCCGACTCGCGTTCTAAAACCGCCTCAAGCTTTTAGCCGTTAGCTATTAGCTAGCTCATCGGGAAGGCCGATGTAGATGGTTCCCGCACATCGCAGCTAAAAGCTAATGGCTAAGAGCTGGATCCTGGAAAAATAACCGCGGAAGCGGTCATTTTTCCAGAATCCTCACCAAATGCGGCACAGCCTTCACCATGCCCCGTACCGAATCCGTGTCCTCGCGCTCGACGATCTGATTGAGACGCGTGAAGCCCAGCCCCTTGATCACCAGCTTGTGCTTTGTGGGCGTGGCGATCTTGGAACGGTAATACTGAATGCGAATCATCTTGGTCTTCGCCATCACAGTTCTCCCACCTGCTTGCCGCGCGCGGTGGCCACGTCAGCCCTGTCGCGCAATTGCGTCAGCGCGTCAAACGTGGCCTTGATCACGTTGTGCGGGTTGGGCGAGCCCAGGCTCTTGGTCAGCACGTTCTGTACGCCGACCGAGGTCATGACCGCGCGCACCGCGCCGCCTGCAATCACGCCCGTGCCTTCCGGCGCCGGCTTCAGCAGCACCTGGCCGGAACCATAGCGACCCAGCACCTGATGCGGAATCGTGGTCTCAGTCAGGTGGACCCTTATCAAGTTTTTCTTGGCGCTCTCGATTCCTTTGCGAATCGCCTGGGGAACCTCTTTGGCTTTGCCCGATCCGTAGCCCACCACGCCCGAAGCGGCGTCGCCCACCACCACCAACGCGGCAAACGACATGTTCTTGCCGCCCTTCACCACTTTGGTCACGCGATTGATGGACACCACCTGGTCCTTCAGGTTGTACTGGTTGGCATCGAGTTTCTTCGTCAACATCGTCATTTGCTCTCTCGTCTCTTTTTCAGCTGCCAGCTGCTCTAGAACTTCAGGCCCGCTTCGCGCGCCGCATCAGCCAACGCCTTTACGCGCCCGTGATACAGATAGCCGCCGCGATCGAAGACCACCTGCTTGATGCCCTTGGCCACGGCCTTTTCCGCAACAGCCTTGCCAATCTCTTTCGCCGCCGCCACGTTGCCGCCGCTTTTCAGCTTGATGCTCGAAGCCGAAACCAGCGTCTGACCGGTCTGATCGTCGACCACCTGCGCGTAGATGTGGTTGAGCGAGCGGTACACGTTCAGCCGCGGCCGCTCCGTCGTCCCGGCCATCTTCTCGCGAATGCGCGCATGGATGCGTTGCCGGATTTCGTTTCTCTTGGTCTGCGTAATCATGTCTTCTCTCACCTATCAGCGGAGCCGCCCCGCGACCCCGTTCGGATTCAGATCCTTCACTTCGTTCAGGATGATCGCGCGAGGCTCAGACGCCTCGCAAACGCGATCACTTCGCTCCTGTCTTGCCGGCCTTCTTCTTCAGCCGCTCGTCGGAATAGCGCACACCCTTGTTCTTGTACGGATCCGGCTTGCGCAGCGAGCGCATGTCGGCCGCCACCTGGCCCACTTTCTGCCGGTCGACGCCGATGACGGTCAGGTGCGTCTGCTTGGGATCGATCGTCACGTCGATGCCGGAAGGCAGCGGAACTTCAATGGGGTGCGAGTAGCCCAGCGTGAACACCACCATGCCCTTGCCCTTCAACTCGGCGCGGTAGCCGATGCCCACGATGTCCAGCTCCCGGGTCCATCCCTTGGTCACGCCATGCACCGCGTTATTCACCAGCGCGCGCGTCAGCCCGTGCACTGCGGCCTTGTCTTCGCTCGCGCGCTCCAACTGCAAGTTGCCATCGGCGGTCTTTAGCGTGATGCCGTCTGCGATCAGCGCCGAGACCTTGCCCTTGGGCCCTTCCACCAGCACGGTGTTGCCCTCGACCGTGTATTTCACACCCGCGGGCAGCGGGATCGGCTTCTTTCCAATACGCGACATTCTTTGAAATCCTTCTCTTGGCTTGCGAGTCCCGGTCGCCGGGGCGACCATTCCACTGCAGCCGGAAATACAGAGATCAGTGAACAGGGTTCAGAGATCAGCGAGGCGCTCAATCAGGCAATCACAAACTGATCTCTGTTCTCTGACAACTGTCTCTACCACACTTCGCACAACAGCTCGCCGCCCACGCCTTCGCGGCGTGCCTGGCGGCCTGTCATCACGCCCTTGGGCGTAGTCAAAATCGCAATCCCCAGCCCGCCCTGCACGCGCTTGATCTCGTCGCGGCCCACGTAAACGCGGCAGCCGGGACGCGACACGCGCGCCAGGTCGCGAATAGCTGCTTCAGTGCCGCCGTACTTCAGATACACGCGCAGCACCAGCTTGCCTTCCTCGTCCTGAACCTTGTAGTTCGAGATATAGCCCTCTTCCTTAAGGATGCGGGCGATCTCGGTCTTAAGCTTCGAAGCGGGAACATCCATCTTCTGATGACGTGCCCGGATTGCGTTCCGGATGCGCGCCAGAAAATCTGCTACTGGATCCGTAAGACTCATTCCTTCTCCTTCATTCCCCGTTCGTCCGCCGCAGCGGAAACCTGCGGGAATGTTGTTCCAGGTTTCAGGTGTCAGGTTTCAGATGTCAGTAAGGATTGCGTTCCGTCGCTTTCATAACTGAACCCTGAAACCTGAACCCTGAAACCTGCTTCTTTACCAGCTCGACTTGTTGACGCCCGGAATCTCGCCCTTCAGCGCGAGCGCCCGGAAACACAAACGGCATACGCCGAACTTGCGCAGGAAACCCCGCGGCCGCCCGCACAGCTGGCAGCGATTGTGCTTGCGGCTGCTGAACTTCGGCTTCCGCGCGTCCTTGACTCGTTTTGCAGTAGTTGCCATAAATTCTCGACTCTCTCCCTACGCGCCCTGGCGGAAGGGCATTCCAAAGTGGCGCAGCAGCGCGCGCGCCTGGTTGTCGTCCTTTGCCGAAGTCACGATGGTGATGTTCATGCCCTTCAGCTTCTCCACCTTTGCGTAGTCAATCTCAGGAAAAATCAATTGGTCGCGCAGCCCCAACGTGTAATTGCCGCGGCCGTCGAAGCTCTTGGTCGAAACCCCGCGGAAGTCGCGC
>CAZANC010000258.1:0-5037 GCA_964486495.1 uncultured Occallatibacter sp. | reverse complement strand
AGATCAGCGGCCAGAACATGCGCTTCTCCACCTTCGAATTGGCCCGCACCCAGGCTGCCTCGTAGCCGTCCCTACTTTCAACCCAGCGTCCATACTCTCGACCTATCCGGGAATTGGGTGCGCCATCCTGGCTGTCATCCAGAGCGACCGGAGCGCAGCGATGGGAGTCGAAGGACCTGCTTCTTGGAAATCTGGCGAAGGGTGGGAACCACCTACTGAGGGAGCAGAGGCCTTCAGGCCTCTGAAGTCCGCGCCTGCAACCGTCCGGCCTTCAGGCCCGGAGACTGTCCACTGTTCACTGTCCACTGTTCACTGTTCACTGTCCACCGTTCACTGTCCACTGAACATTGAATTCCCAATCGGGCGTAGAATACTGCCATGATGTTCCGGGCCGCAATCGCTCTCGTTGCGCTTGCCCTGCCGGCCTTTGCGCAACATGCCGGCACGCATGCCGGATCTTTCGGCAATCGAGGGTTCTCAGGGGCCGCCGGCTCTTCTTCGCATCCCGCTTTCTCGCACCCTGCTTTCTCTGGATCGCCCGGCTTTGCGCGGCCTGCGCCGTCAACTCGATACGGCCCCATGCCTGGCGCGGGATTTCGAGCGATCGGCCCACCGAATCGCTCGGGCCTTAGAGCCCCCTATAACGGAAGCTCGAGTCTGAGAACTCCCTACAACGGAAATCGCTACAACGGAAATCGATTGTTGGCAGGCCGCCCTGCGCCAAGCCGTTCTCTGCCAGGTCGTCCTTCATATGATCCGAGGGCTGCCGGCCTCGCTCGCAGCGGGGATCGCGACCGATTCGACGCGCGCCGTCGGCAGTTCCAAAGCTGGTATGTCTCCACCTATCCATATTGGCCCGGATTTCCCTACCTGCTCGATCCCAATTTCTACAATCTCGGCCTTTACGATTGGGGAGATTCCGATAACTCCGCGCCGGGCAGCTACGAGTCCGATAGCTTTCAGCCCGGCAGCGACGAATCCGGCAACTACGAACCCGGCAGCTACGAGCCCGGTAGCTACGAGCCTGACCAGGATGGCCCGCCTCCGCCTTACCCGCCTCCGTATCCGAACCAGGGCCCCCCGTATTCAAACGACGCGCCACTTGCGCAAGCCGGCGCCGCTGCGCCGGCCGTGCCAGCGCCAGCCCTATCTGCCCAGCCTCTTACCGTGATTTTCAAAGGCGGTCGCGCTCCAATCGAGGTCGAGAATTACTTGATGACCGCAAAGGTCCTCACCGATCTTGATTCCGAGCACTACGAACAGATTCCCTTGGATCAGATCGACCTGGCCGCAACCAAGCGCTTCAACACCTTCGCCGGCGTGGACTTTCAGATTCCAGCACCATCGCGCAATTGAAACCGTAGAGCCTCGCTTGCCGTGCGCCCGTCAAGTCAGGCTCGTCGACTGACCACTAACCACTGAGGTCCCCATGCCCGTCCTTTCCCCTGATGCCGCCCAATCCCGCCTCGCCCAGCTGCCCGGCTGGCAAATCGAATCCGGCGAGCTCGTCCGCACCTTCGAATTCAAGGATTTCGTTGCCGCCCTCAAATTCGTCAATCGCGTCGGCGCACTCGCCGAGGAAGCCGGCCACCACCCCGACATCGACATCCGCTACAACCGCGTCCGTCTCGCCCTCATCTCCCACGACGCCGGCGGTCTCACCGTGAAGGACTTCGACCTGGCCGCTCAGGTCCAGAACCTGGCCCAGTAAAGATTGGGTGAGGGTTGTTGCGAGTTTAGTGATTACCTGATCGCCCGTTGCGGTCCCTCGCCTTCGCCTGGACTCTATCTGATAAAGTGGAAACTCGAACTCTGTCGTTTCGGAGGTGATATGGCCCGTAACCTGCTTCCGCTGCTGGGCGCGCTGGCCCTGGCATCCTTCTCGCCGTCCGCGCTGAATGCGACCGCGGCGGCGCCGTTGGGCTCGCCGGCCTACCCTCCATCGCAGCTGCAGCCGTTCCAGGCGCAGCCTTCGCAGGCCCTGGTCGGCACCTGGTCTGCGACGGTGAGCTGGAACCTGCCATCCGGCCTGATGATCACCACCACCTTCATGCCCAACGGCAACATCCAGTCGACGACCCAGAATCATATGGGAATGAGTTTCACGCTCATGGGCACCTACCAGTTCAACTCCGCGCAGAGCACGCTGAGCTACAAGTGGTCGGATTTCTCGCCGAAACAGACCTGCGTCGGCGGGTTCTGCACACCCGCTCAGCCGCCGGCGCCGATGGGCGTGGTCACCACCAACACCATCCGGTTCCTCAGCGCTACCCAGTTCGTCGCCACCTCGAACGGCGCCTCCACAACCTACATCCGCACCAACGCCGCGGGTTTTCCCACGCCCTGAACGCCCTTTTGGGGCCGCTCGATCATCCTGCCAGGGCTGCCCAGAACCAAAATCTGGTCCCATAGCAGTTAGCCGGCCATACAGGACGCTTGGGCACTGTCTGGCTATAATCCCGCCCAGAGGTCAAACGATGAAGAGCATCACGCTTTATAAATATGACGGCGAGATTTTTCGCTCATTCAACGACATCTTTTCCGTGGCGACAGAGAACGGTGTCTTAACGTTTCGCTGGTTGCGGAAGCCGGGGGACCAGGGCACAGCCGCGAAGGTCATGACAACTCTCCCCTTCTACGTTGAAGACGATTTGCAGTCCTGACTGAACCGCTTGCGCGTATCCCCGCCAAGCCGGAGACCTATCCTGTGACGGCGGGTTTCTCCAATGGGCGCTTCGCTCTACCGCAAACCGGCCCAGGTAGTGTCTTAAATCTGCGTTGATGACTCACATACCTGAGAAGGTAGTTGCTGGGGATGGCGCTTACTGAATGCGTTCGTGAGTCGCACCCCTTCCTCTGATCCGACACGGAGCCTCTCGGAAACGACGGGCTTACGTGTGTTTGGGCATGAATCCGGGCGGAATGAATCGCAAAATAAAGACCCAATACGCACTAAAGGACAATGTCCGAAAGATATTTGTTGAATGACTTAGATTAGACTGTTTGGCTCCGGACGAGCGTATGCTCCTCGCCAAGCGCGCGACCCCGACCGGGGGCCTCATGACAGAATCATGCTTCAGGAAAGAGAATTCGGACCCGCCCATCTGTGGCGTGCACAATGTGCCCCTCGTGCGCAGGAAGCTTTCAGTTGAAATGATTGGGGCCGGATTTGAGGGTTCTAGGTTCCTTGTCTGCCCGGTGAGCGGGCAAGTGATCGATGACGAAGCAACGCACTAAACAGCCACTACCCGGAGGATTCACATGACTTTCCAGCCAGGCCAAGAAGTGAGGGTTAAGAATACGGAGCACGTAATCGGGAAAATTGTCCGGTTGCGCGATGCAGACCCTAACAAAGGAGATATTTACGAGATCGAATTAGACCCGAGCCATTTATACCTGCGCGTTTCAAGCATTGAAGTTCTCGAAGGTGCTACATCCCAGACGAACAAGCTAAAGGAAGGCACCCCGCAATGGGTTACCGAGACAGATAGGGTCTTTGGGCTCTTGCGAGCAGCGTTGGATCATCCCAATGACGTTACGATCAGGCAGGCTGTATTGGACTCATTGGAGCGACTTGGCGTCGTTGTTCCAATCTCCAACAAGCCAGCAACGCACTCTTAGGACACTACCCAATTTCAGCCGCCTCTAATTAGCTCCGTATTTCTGGATTTGAACCCATTATTCCCATTTTGTGGGACGCAATGGCGTCGATCACAGAGCATCCTGGCCCCGAGCCTTGGTTGGGTCGATCAGAGGGGGAAGGGAGGATCTCCCAATTTTGCCTTCGCGGATTGCTGTGGAATCGGGCCTGGAGTACACAGAAGCAACTTATTCTAAATATCTTCTCTCACTTGAGGTTGAACTTCAGCCGCCCGGAATTCAAGTTCTCGTCCAGAAGACCCTAGGTGGAACAGCCCTTTTTCCGGCGCCGATTAGATGCAGATTGGCGAATTAGGTTTACCAAGCTACGGCAAAATAAATTTTGAATTTTGTATTTGCAATTCTTCTAATCTATGCTATCGTGTATTTATTCCGGTTGCGGAGGTGAGACATACACTCCTCCAAAGCCGGAAGTAGTTTGCGTCACTGGCCTCCCGGCACGAACAGCTAGACCGTTCGTGCCGCCTTTTTTTGTGGTCAGATCCCTCGGCCTCGGCCCCGTTGTTCCCTTGGTCCCTACGTCTCTTAGCCCCGACGTCCCTCAGTCCCCAGCCCATTCCTTTGGATGTCGAGAACCCAACCAGGCACGGATCACCCTAACCCACTGAAAACACTCTTGAAAATTCCCTCCCCGAGTTTGCCGATTATTTCACCCGCATCCCGCATAATCGCCTTATGAATCCAGGTCCAGGCTTTCGTTTCTGGCGTCGGCTTCTTTTTGCCGCCTGGGGGCAGTCGCCGGGCGCCTCGAAATGGACGAAAAACGCAGGTAACTGCAATGATTTGACGTCTTTGCAAAATCGACTCTTTAGAATCAGATACTTAGAGAAACACTCGCCTCGCAACCCCTTTGCTGGGACGCACTTGGTTTCAAAGATGGGGGGAGTGGGGAGGGGTTATCGAAGGGTAAACAGGAGGCGTACACTCATTCCAACTCGTCCCCGGAGCCCCAATTCAAAGATTTCGAAGACTGCCGTAAGATAGAAACTGAGGCGCCCAAATGAAGCACTTCTTCAAAAGCCGTTGGATCTGGACCTTTGCAGTCTTCGCGCTCACCGCGGCCAGCTACGCGCAGTGGTCCAATCCCGCCGACGATGTTCCTGCCTACCATTCTTCAGCCCCGCTCAATATCCAAGCCGTGCCTGCCGTTCTCCACGGGGCTCAGTTGACCGGGCCGAATTTCCGCTATCACTGGCAGGTGCGGGTGTACCAGTTGGCGGCCCAGGCCAGTAGTGTCATCTATCAGCTTCCGTGCAACTGCCGTTGCGATCGCGCGCTCGGACACACCAGCCTGCACAGTTGCTATGAAAACACCCACAGCACCGAGTGCTCCACCTGCGCCCAGGAAGGCTTCTACGCCTACTACAAAACCAAGGC
>CAZANC010000257.1:0-5070 GCA_964486495.1 uncultured Occallatibacter sp. | reverse complement strand
GTGGCGGAAAGTGCGAGTAGTACTTCCAGGTATTCGAGCCGGTCTGAAAGCTCGCGGTGTCGTCGAGATCGAAGCCCGGCTCGTCTTTGAGGTAGTGCGCGAAGAACCTGGCCTCGATTTGCGTGCGAAATTCCGCGCCGATGGGCTCTCCATACTTCAGGTTGCCCAGGTGCCGCGAAGACGACGACCAGTATCCGTGCCTCCACGGCCCGAGAACGAGAAAGTTCTCGTGCCCGGTGTCGTGCGGCTCGAGCTTTTGGTACTCCTCCTGCGGCCCAAACATGTCTTCCTGGTCGTAATAGCCGCCCACGGTGAGCGTGGGCACGGTGACAAAATTCAGCGCGTACTCTACCCCGCGCGAAGACCAGGCCGAATCGTAAGCCGGGTGGTCGAGGAAGAGCTTCCAGGTTGGAAGCACCCTTGATCCGGACCGCTTCACGTCCTGGGCAAAGCTGCCGCGCTCAAGAAAGTAATCGAACCCGTCGATAATCGCGTCGTTGTTCTTGTAGCTGACTTCGGTTTCCGTCTTTGTGGATTCCAGACCCAGCACGTAGTCGTATCCGTAGCTCTGGCGAAAGGCGCCGTTGTGAAAGAAGTCGTCACCGATCCACACATCGATCATCGGCGCCTGCGGCGAAATCGCCTTCACTGCCGGGTGCGGGTCGATACCCGCCATCATCGCCAGAAATCCCGGATAGCTGGTGCCAACAACGCCGACTCGACCGTTATTGGCCGGCACGTTCTTGATGAGCCACTCGACCGTGTCGTAGGTGTCGGTGCTCTCGTCGATTGCATGCGGGTCGTGATGATCGGCGAGCGGGCGCATCATCACGAAATTGCCCTCGCTCTTGTATCTCCCGCGAATGTCTTCGGCCACGTAGATGTAGCCGTCGCGCGCCAGCTCGGGCCGCTGGGCAAAGAACGACGCGCGATCGGTACCATCCACGCCGTATGGCGTGCGTTGCATCAGGATCGGCAGCGGCGTTGCAATGTCAGCAGGCTTCAGAATCACAGCATGAAGCTTGACCCCATCGCGCATGGGGATCATCGCTTCGCTTCGCTGGTAATCGTGAAAGACGCCGCGTACCGGCGGGCCGGTTCGGACGTAGGTCGTTCCGGGTGCATTTGAGGCGGTAAGGGAAATCGCGCGGCCAGACGAATCGAGGGCAAAGGCAATGGCGGTATCGAATGCGGGAATATTGAAGACAGTTCCGGAAATCGGGACGAGCTGGGACGGAACGACGCGAGGAGCTTCGATCGTAAGGCGGCCATCTTCAACGAAAATGCTGTAGCCTTCGCCCCCCTCAACGGAATCCGTGTATTCGCCGACGAAAGTTTCAAGCGGTGGTGCGGCGGCCTGCTGTGACGCTTGAGCGCCCGCGCGGGCCAAGGCTGGCGGTACTGGAAAGAGCACGAAGCAAGCTGCCGTGAGAAGCACGCGGCGGGAAATCAAATTTCAATCCTCCAATAGCCGGTTCCGAGACGCGCTGAAAGCCAGCTCACCCTATGACGCATTCAATGCGCGTGACCGTGATGATGGACGTGCCTGCCGGCCATCTCCTCGGGAGGCGTGACACAACCTTCGAGGGCCTCGCAGCCAATATGTTCGAATTGGATGGTCGTGTGGCCGATCTCGAATTGCCCGCCGAGGACGCGTTTGAGATTAGCCAGAATGCACACGCTCTCCGACGGAGGAATATCTGCAATCGTCACGTGGCAGGAAAGAGCGCGGGTGTACGACCCCAAACACCAGACGTGCAGATCGTGAACATTGACCACGCCCTCGACCGCTTCCATGACAGAGCGAATCTGCGGCAGCGAGACGCCACGCGGCGTACCCTCGAGCAGGATGTTCAGCGTTTCGCGCACGATTCCAATGCTCGACCAGAAGATGAATGCGGCAATGAGCAGTGACAAGGCCGGGTCAATCCAATTCCGGCCGGTGAGCAGAATGCCGACGCCGCCCGCGATTACAGCCGCGGTCGATAGAGTGTCGCCCGCCATGTGCAGAAAGGCGCTGCGGAGGTTCACATCGCGGGCTACGCCCCACAGCAGGGCGGCAATCACGCCATTCATCACCACGCCGGCCGCAGCCACAATCATCATGATCCTGGGTTCGACTGTCACCGGCGAGCTAAGGCGATGCATGGCCTCCAAAGCGATCAGTAACGAGATGGCGATCAGCGTTGCCGCATTGATGAACGCGGCGATCACGCCGGCGCGCTGGTACCCGAAGGTTTTGGTGTGGTCTGCCGGCCGCGACTGGAAGTAGACGGCCACAAAGCTGAGCAGGAGGGCCAGGAAATCCGAGACGTTGTGGCCGGATTCGGAGAGCAGCGCGAGCGAATGGGCGCGCAGTCCGGCGACAAATGTGACCACAACGTACGCGAGGGTGGCCGCCATCGAGATGCGCAGAACCAGAGTTGTCCGGCTTGCACCTTTGCCCGCTGGCGCTGCATGAACATGCATAGCTATAGTTTAACCGGAGTTTAACCGGGTGTCGGCATCGCGCGCCAACGCGCGGTTCTAGCCTTTACCGGGGCGCAGGTGGCTCAAATCCAGGGGCTCTGGATTTTCGAATGAAGGCAGTTGCGGAAGCCTCTCGCGGAGCCCCGTCCAGCCCTCCCCCACAACGATGCTGTTCTGAGGATTGCCGGGCTGATAGCGCACTGAACAGGGAAATCCAGCTCGAACCTCGGCCGCGTTCACCACTTCACGCATCGCGGTGATGTCCTGCGAACACTCGTAATTCACACCGCCGATGCGGTAGTTGAACAGAAGCATGGTCAGCGTCCGCCCGTCTTTCGCTTCCACTTCATAGATGTCGAGGAGCATGCCGTCGACCAGCCGTCCTGATTGCACGAGGAATTGCCGCCGGCCACGTTCGATCTCCTCCGCTGTAGGGCGCTTGCGAAGCACCAGCCATAAGGCGGCCGCCGCGACCACGACGGTAGCGGCGAGCCCGGCGGCAATCTCCCAATCGTCTGCGGTGCGCGGCAGGATCATCTCAGGATGGGACTCGATCGAGAAAGCCCCAACTTGAGGATACAGCAGGCGAAAACTACTTCGTACCGCAAGCTAATCTTCCGTGCCATCGCAACCACCCCTCAGAGACGAGGTCCCTTCAAAGCTCGTGAAAGGGCCCGGGAAAGGGCCCGGGAAAATGACCTATACTCTAGGTTGCGTCAAAGGCGGTATTCTGGCTTTCGCGATGAGTCTTTTCCCCGGTTTGTTGCAGGTCTTGAACGAAGGAAGTGAATGAAAGAACGTTCCAAATTCCGGTCCACGACGGTTATCTGCGTGCGGCGCAACGGCCAGGTGGTGATGGCCGCTGACGGTCAGGTGACCTTTGGCGACCATGTGCTGAAGCACTCGGCCAAGAAGATTCGCCGACTCTTCCAGGACAAAATTCTGGCCGGTTTTGCCGGTTCCACGGCCGACGCATTCAACCTTTTCGCGCGATTTGAGACCAAGCTCGAACAGCACGCCGGCAACCTGAACCGCGCCGCTGTCGAGTTGGCAAAAGATTGGCGCACCGACAAGATGCTGCGCAATCTGGAGGCCTTGCTCCTGGTTGCGGATAAGGGGCAAACATTCCTCATCTCCGGCTCAGGCGACGTGATCGACCCCGATGAGCCGCTGGCGGCGATCGGGTCCGGAGGCAGCTACGCCACCGCCGCCGCCCGCGCCCTGATGGACAACACGGATTTGGGCGCTCGGGAAATCGCCGAAAAAGCCATGAAGATCGCCGGCGAAATCTGCATTTACACCAACGATCACGTCACAGTCGAGGAGCTATAGATTTAGCGGAGGGTTTCCGCTGACATTCGCCCATGGCCATTTATCTTCCCGCATCCGCCGAAGAACAGGAGCTCGCACTTGACGAGTTGACCCCGCGCGAAATCGTTGGCGAACTCGACAAGCACGTCGTTGGCCAGCGTGCTGCCAAGCGCGCCGTGGCTATTGCTCTCAGGAATCGCCAGCGGCGGCAAAAATTGCCGCCCGATCTGGCCGATGACATCATGCCCAAGAACATCATCATGATCGGCCCTACCGGCGTGGGCAAGACCGAGATCGCGCGGCGCCTGGCCAAGCTGACCAACTCGCCGTTCCTCAAAGTCGAGGCTTCAAAGTTTACCGAGGTGGGCTACGTGGGCCGCGATGTCGAGTCGATGATCCGCGATCTGGTCGAAATCGCCATCGACATGGTCCGCGAGGAGCGCCTGGAGGAAGTGGAAGACAGGGCCGAAATGAACGCCGAGGAGCGATTGCTCGACGTGCTTCTGCCTCCTCCGCCTGCCGCGCCCCACGCCCAGGAGGGTCAGCTCTCTCTGCCTGGCGCCGAAAGCTACCAGCGCTCGCGCGAAAAGCTCCGCCAGCAGTTCCGCGAGGGCAAGCTCGATGATCGTATGGTCGAGCTGGACGTGCGCGAACGCAATTCGCCGCAGTTCGGCATCATCTCCAACCAGAACCTCGAGGACATGGAGATGAACCTGAAGGATATGCTGCCGAATATCTTCGGAGGCGGCACGAAGAAAAGAAAGATGAAGGTCACCGATGCCTTCGATTATCTGGTGCAGGAAGAGGAAGGCCGCCTGATCGACATGGATTCGGTGAATCGAGCGGCATTAGAGCGTGTCGAATCCAACGGGATCATTTTTTTGGACGAGATAGACAAGATTGCCGGTCGCGAAAGCGGACACGGACCGGACGTTTCGCGCGAGGGCGTGCAGCGCGACATTCTGCCCATCGTCGAAGGCACGACCGTCAATACGCGCTACGGAATGGTGCGCACAGACCACATTCTCTTCATCGCCGCCGGCGCATTCCATGTATCGAAGCCGAGCGATCTGATCCCGGAGTTGCAGGGCCGATTTCCAATTCGCGTCGAGCTTCAGTCGCTTACTGTCGACGATTTTCTGCGCATCCTCACCGAGCCCAAGGCCTCGCTCACCAAGCAATACTCAGCGCTGCTTGAGACCGAGGGAGTACGCCTGGAATTCGCACCGGAAGCGTTGCGCGAGATGGCCGAATTCGCATTCAAGGTGAATGAGACCACCGAGAACATCG
>CAZANC010000256.1:0-5115 GCA_964486495.1 uncultured Occallatibacter sp. | reverse complement strand
CGGCGGCTGTCTGAGCGTTCTGAATCAAACGCATCAATATAAGGAAGTATAGCAGGAGGATGAAAAACGCGCCCACAAAGCCGTGTTCCTCGCTGAACGCGGCGAAGATAAAGTCTGTATATGGAATGGGCAGGAAATAACCCTGAGTCTGGGTCCCCTTTTCCAGGCCTTTGCCCCAGATGCCGCCCGATCCGACAGCAATCTCCGATTGCAGCACCTGGTAACCCGCCCCTCGGGGATCGTTACCCGGATTGATGAAGCTTGTGAGCCGCGCCTTCTGGTAAGGCTTGAGAATCTTGCTGCTCGACCAGACGCCGCCCACAAGTGCCGCGCCCACCGTGATCAAGATCAAGCTCTGCCGCAAGTTAATGCCGCCCAGAAACAGGCCCGCGATCAGAATCGGCGCATAAGTGAGCGTCGTGCCCAGGTCCGGCTGGACGAGCACCAGGATCATCGGAACTCCGACCATGCCAAAGGCTTTGAAGATTTCCGTCCAGGTCAGGTTGCGCCCGCCAATATTGGCGATGTAGCGCGCCACGGCGAGGATCAGCACCAGCTTGACCCACTCGGAAGGTTGGAATTGGATGGGTCCGACGGCGATCCAGCGCCGCGCGCCAAGGGCTTTGTGCCCGATGACCTTCACGGCGACCAGCGAGACAACAAAAATGCCGTAGAACCACGGCGACAAGTCGATCAGGCGGTGATAGTCGATCTTGGCCAGGACAAACATGCCCACAATGCCCGCTGCGATATACAGGATTTGTTTCGTTCCAAAGCTGGCGAACTTCGTGTGCACTGTCGCTGAGTGAACTTCCAGAACCGACATCGAGCACAGCAGGAGCACCAAGCCCAGCAGAGCCCAGTCGAAGTCGCGAAAACTGAGGAACCGGCGCAGGGGCATGGCGGCTAGTGTTCCTTCTGAATTGCGGGCGCCAGCGCGGCCACTTGTGGCGAGTTTTTCGCGGACGAAGGCGCTTGAGGAGTCGTGTGCCCGGTCTCGTGCTTCTGCGCCGCCTTAGGATCTTCCGCCACATTCCCATTGCCATCGACAAAGAAATGTCCGCTGTGGATCCGCGCAGCCGTCCTGCCCTTTGCGCCTGGTTTCGTGTCCGGCCCAGAATCGGGCGTCGTCCATACCGCTCCCACCTCAACTGGCGCTGCGGCCTTCGTGGGCGGCAGGTTGTGCGCTTCGCGCCGCTTCTTATTCACAAAAGCCGCCACCACCTGGGCTCCGATGCGCGCAGGATAGTAGCTGAACTCGCCATTCTGCCACAGTACTGCCACCACCAACTCGGGATTGCGCCGCGGCACCAGGCCCACAAACCACACATTCGGATAGGTGGCCCTGCCCTTGTTGGTTTTTTCCAGCGCCTCATGGCTCATCTGCTGCGCCGTACCCGTCTTTCCCGCAATGTCGATGCCCTCAAGGTGCGCAGAGCCCGCTGTGTGATACAAGCCCGGCTGTGTCACTTCAGCCATGCCATTCGTGATAATGTCCCAGTTCGCCGGATCGATGGGGACGTACGCTTCCCCCGTTCCCGGAAAGCTATCCACGAGCGACTTATAGAAGTCGCCGGAAAGCTCGTTGGGAAAAACCACATGCGGCCGAACCAGGTGTCCGCCTGACGCGATGCCGCCGATGATCCGCGCCAGTTGAATCGGCGTTGCCTCAACCGCGCCCTGCCCAATGGCCACGTCCAGCGTCTCGTCCGGGTACCACCGGTGATGGAAGTTCTTGATCAGCCAATCCGGTGATGGCATCAGTCCGGCTTGCTCTCCGGGCAGATCGATTCCCGTCTTTTGTCCGTACCCGAACTCCGTCGCGTACTTCACAATGCGATCGATGCCCAGCTTATCGCCGAGCATGTAATAGAACGTGTCGCAGGAATACGGGATCGCGTTGTAAATGTCCACCGGCCCGTGATGCTCGTCGCAGTGATGGTAGTAGCCATACGGACCCCAGCCACCCGTGCAGACGATATGCATATCCTGCGCAATGCCTTCCTGAAGTCCGGCTACCGACATGAGAATTTTGAAGGTCGAGCCGGGCGCGAGCTGAGCCTGGATGGCCTTGTTCAACAATGGATGTTCA
Source organism: uncultured Occallatibacter sp. (assembly GCA_964486495.1). Lineage (GTDB taxonomy): Bacteria > Acidobacteriota > Terriglobia > Terriglobales > Acidobacteriaceae > Telmatobacter. The sequence goes on along the minus strand of CAZANC010000256.1, from coordinate 3,023 downwards.
GGATCGGTGACCAGCTTGTTCCAGTCAGCGCGGTCGATCTTGACGGCAAATTCGTTGGGGTCGAAGCTGGGCCGCGAGACCATTGCCAGGATCTCGCCGTTTCTCGGGTCCATGGCAACGATAGCGCCATTGCGGTTGCCCAGGGCGAGCTCGGCTGCACGCTGAAGATCGTTGTCAATGGTGAGCCGCAGGTCCTGTCCGGGCACAGCGTGCTCGATGCCAAAGTAGCCCACCTCGCGTCCACGGCTGTCGACGACCACCTCCCGTGAGCCGTCCTGCCCCCGCAATAGTTCGTCGTAAGTCTCTTCCACGCCTGCCTTGCCCACCACATCGCCTGGCTCGTAGTAGGCAAAGCGCGGATTGTTCAAATCGTCCTCGCTCAACTCGCCCACATAGCCGATCAAATGAGCGGCAAAACCGTCGCGCGGATACAGCCTGCGCTCCTCGTCGATCGTCTCCAGCTCCGGCAGTTCGTTGCGATGGGCCGCAATAAAGGCCTGCTCGTCGGCAGTCACGTCCTGTTTGATGGGTATGGGCTGATAGCCGGGTTGTGTACGGAAGCGCCGCAGGGTGGCCCGCAATTGATCGAGATCGAGATCCAGCCCGTGTGCAATCACCGGGAGATCTGCGTCGACATTGGGACTTTGCTCGCGCACCAGGAAACAGGTAACCGACGGGTAGTTGTCCACCACTAACCGATTCTCGCGGTCGAAAAGCTTGCCGCGCGGCGCCAGGATCGGCTCCTTGCGAATGCGGTTCTGCTCGGCCAGCACACGGTAGCTATCCCTGTTCAGCACTTGCAGCCGCCACAGGCCCGCAGCCAGGCCGAGCATCATCAATAGGATGCCGTACTGCACAAACGCCAGTTTGACTGCGGAAAGCTTTTCGCCGCGGCTGCTGCCTAAAGCCATGATTCCTACTCTTCAGAATACAGCGAATCCGATGATTCGCTCTATCGCGTTAAGGTGAGCATCTGTCTTTCAGTCCCTGATCTGCAGACGGTCAAGCAACGGAAACAGCACAAGCGCAATCACGCCATTCCCCACGGCCCGCAGCAACTCCGTCAGCCCGTTCCATTCCACCGCCAAACCAAGCAGGAATCGCGCTACGAAAATGTAGATTGCGCTCGACAGCAAAGACAGCGCGACGTTGAGCAGAACCCGGATCGTGTGATTGTCCACGTCGATGCGAATTCCCACCGAGCCTGCCAGGAAGCCGACAGTGGTCTTGGCGATGCCGTTGATGCCAATGGCATTATGCGAAAGCGCGTCCTCAAACAGGCCCATCGCCGCGCCCATCAACGTGCCCTGCAAGGGATTGCGCCGGCCCAATGCAAAGTACACGATCACCACGAGCGGCAAATCGAACCAGTCGTAGCGGCCGACCACGCGCGGCAGCCAGGCCTGCAACACCAGCGAACCAAGCAGGACCAGCGTATAGACCAGCAGTGGGTAGCGGTGAATCTCCATATCGCGCCGGGATTCGGCGCCGAGCATGGACATGGCTACGGATTCCTCCGCGGCGTCGTTTGCGGATTGGAATTCGGCGCCGGCCCAGTACCGCCAGCTGTACCGCCGCTTGCCCCGCCACCTGAGCTGACCGGTGCAGCTGAAGGATTCTTCGACTTCGGCGTGGAGTCAGCTCCCGGCCCCGCGTTGGAATCGTCATTTGCGCTTGGTGAGAACTCGTCTGGATGCAGCGGCTGCGGCGGCTGCGGCGCGGGATTCGGATTGCTGTCGTCGTTCAGCGGCTGTTGATCCGGAGGCAGGTTGGGGTCGATCAATCCCGGCAGCTTCTCCGCCATGATTTCTGACGCTTTCATCTGATCCTTCACTCCGGCGGGCACCGTGCTTTCTTCAGTCGCGCTCGCAGCAAGGTCTTTCTCATCCTGGGGAGGGAACCGCGGCTCGGTAGACGTAATCACCAGCACCTCGTCGAGGCCTTCCAGTCGCGCGGCGGGTGTAAGGATAATATCGACCAGGCCGTCGCGATCGGCATCGCGGATCACCTTTTTCACTACGCCGACGGGCAGCCCGCGCGGAAAGATCAGGTCGCCCCCGGCGGTGAGCACGTGCTCACCCGGCTGAATGCGCTGATCGGCAGTCACGCCCACCACTTCAAGTTGTCCCGAGGCATCCCCGCGAAGAACGCCACGGATGCGCGTCGTCTCCAAAATCACGCCCGCGCCGCTGGTGGTGTCGTTCACGGCCAACACCTGCGCACTGTGCGGAAAAACATCCCGCACCTTGCCCACGATGCCGTCCGCCGTGATTACGGCCATATCCGGCTTCAGGCCGTCGCGCCATCCCTTGTCGATAAAGAAATCACGCGAGCGGTCACTGCCGCTGGATCCGTAGACCTGCGCGGCCAGCGTGGCATAGATGTACCGTTGCTGGAAGCCCAGCATCGCCTGCAGCCGCTGGCCCTGGCGCGCATCCTCCAGCAATGCGGCCTGCTCGAGCCGCAACCGGTCGACGGTGTTTTCCAGATCCTTGTTTTGTTGGCGGACGTGGACCAGATCGATGTAGTTCGACCAGCTTGCTGCCATCCCGATCTTGCTTGCGTGAATCAGCCGCTCCGGGGGCGAAATCATCGCATTGGCCCAAAGCCGGATCAGCCGCGCGCCGCTCGGATCGGCCTCGTCAAGTGTGCTCGTGCCGCTTGTGGTCCGGCGCACCTGAACAGCAAGCCCGACGAGCTGCGCCATCAGCAGTGCCAGCAGCACCACGAGGTTCCGATAGCGAATGATGAACGATTCCATAAAGGCCAGGATTCAGGTGTCAGGTTTCAGAGGTCAGAGAGCGGAACGGATGCGCAGGGCTGACGGGTTTTTTCTGATCCCTGATCCCTGAAACCTGATCCCTATTTTCAGTCGATCTTGATCTTGCGCAGCAGCCGGAAGTCCGAGAGCATCTTGCCTGTGCCCAGAACCACTGAGGCCAGCGGATCGTCGGCCACAGATACGGGCAGCCCGGTCTCCTCGCGAATGCGCTTGTCAAGATTCTTGATGAGAGCCCCGCCGC
>CAZANC010000255.1:0-5128 GCA_964486495.1 uncultured Occallatibacter sp. | reverse complement strand
AGATCGTTTACGACGCTCGCTCCGAAGGAAACGTTGAAACCGTCAAAACTGCGCCCGCCGCGTTGGTCGACCGGGAACAGATTGCAAAAACCGGCGAAGAGCAAGCAAGACCTCTTACCGGAAGCTTGACCGTCGAAGATCTCGTCCTGACTGGCGCAGGCCTCAGCCGTCCCATTCAGGCGCCAAAGTTCACGCTGCAGCCGACGCCAGCCGTGTCGGCAACGTCTCAAGCGCCGGCTGACGTGGGCCAGACAGGCGCTGGGAGCACAGCACTGGCGTTGGCTGGCTCCGTAGCGGTTCCGGCAGGCGGAGCCGTTCCGCTCGCCTTTAACCTGCGCTTCTCGCGCTCGGGCTATCAAGTCGCCGTGCGTGGTCAGGCAAGTTTCGCGCGCGCCAGGGAACTCGCCCACGCCTCCGGCATTCCGGTTTCAGAGGCGCTGGGAGCCCTGGCCGGCGAGCCCATCACGGTGGATCTGACCGCCGCAGGCCCATGGCTACCGGCTGAAGTGATCCCATTCAACGACCTTTCTCCCGCCGAAGTTGCACCGGTGACCGGACCTGATTCTTCAGCTTCGGCGCCGTCCGTTGGCGTCGCACCCTTACCCCCCGATCTCGACACCCTGACCGGAACCGTGACCGTGCATAACGCCAACTGGCGGGCCGATTATCTGGCCAGCCACATTGTCGTCAATGACGCCACGCTTCATATCGAGAACGGCAATTTCCGTTGGGACCCGGTGGACTTCACCTACGGTCCTCTGAAGGGATCAATGAACCTGACCCTTCCGGGCGGCTGCGCTTCGGAACAAGCTACTCAACAACCTTGCCAGGCCCAATTCCAAATGCAGTTTGCCGATCTTGACGCCGCTGCATTTGAGAGCGCGCTGCTTGGCGCACGCGAAAAAGGCACCCTCCTCTCCAATCTCATCAATCGTCTCCGTCCCTCCGCCGCGCCGCCTTGGCCGAAGCTTGAGGGCACTGTGACCGCCGATTCGCTCGTTCTTGGTCCTGCCACGCTCCAGGATGTGTCGGCGTCTCTGCGAGTTGTGCCCACTGGCGCCGAGATTACGAGCCTCGATGCCAGCCTGTTTGGCGGGAGTGTGCATCTTGCCGGAACCCTCAACAAGCCGGCGAACGGACTTGACAAGCCGGATTACTCGCTCGGAGGCGATTTCCAAAAGCTCAACGCCTCCGACTTAGGCAAGTTGCTTGGCCTGCGTTGGACCGGCGGAGCTCTGAGCGGCAATGGACACCTGGAGCTCACCGGTTACACCGGCAGCGAATTGGCCGCGTCGGCCAAAGGCACTCTGCACTTCGAGTGCCGGCAAGGAAGCATCGCGAATGCAAAAGCCCCAGCTGCCGCCGGCCCGGCCGAGCCTCCGCTAATTCCCGCTGCGCTGGCCCACTTCGATCGCTGGACCGCGGACGCTTCCATCGCCGATGGCGCCTTGGACCTCGGCGTGAACCAGGTCATTTCAAGGTCCAGCAAGCGCTCCGTCGAAGCTGCCATCACCTTCGGCGACCCTCCGAAAGTCAGCTTCCCGGCGCCAAAGGACGCGCAAGCAGAAAAACATAAGTGAATCCGCTCCAATCTAAGCCAATCTAAAATCGACCCATGCCTTCATCCGTCTCCCCCGCCCCCGTCCTGATCCGCTGCAAAGGCATCCTCTTCGATATGGATGGGATTCTGATTTCGTCCATTGGCTCGGTCGAGCGCAGTTGGACCAAATGGGCTCATCTCCGCGGCGTCGATCCCGCGCTGGCGCGTAAGACCGCTCACGGCCGCCGCGCCATTGAGACGATCGCCAAACTTCGGCCCGACCTCGACAGTGAGAAGGAACTCAAGGTCATCGAAGATATCGAGGTCGAGGATAATGAAGGACTGACTGTGCTGCCGGGCGTTCTGGGTCTGCTCGCGGCGCTACCTTCGGACCGATGGACCGTGGTCACCAGCGCCACGGAACGGCTGGCGCGGATTCGCTTGGCCGCCGGAGGCATTCCCGTGCCGGACCACCTCGTCACCGCCGATCATGTCACCCGCGGAAAGCCGCATCCCGAGCCATTTCTGGCCGGGGCAGCTTTGCTCGGCGTTGCGCCGAGAGAATGTGTGGTCTTTGAAGATTCGTCCTCGGGCGCGAAAGCCGGTCGCGCAGCAGGTTGCACCGTCGTGGCCACCACATTCTCCCATCCCGCGGAGTTGCTCGATGCAGCGCACTACTTATTGCGTGACCTCACCGGCATTCGCGTTGAGAGCGCCGCCGATCAAATCGTCATCCACTTCACGCTGGTGGCCGCACCAGCACCGAAAAGCTAGAAGCTAGAAACTGCTCTACTCGTTTGCCTCAACCTTCCGCCCGTGCGGATCCTGCGTAGGGCGCGTATTCAGCTTGAATAGGCTTGCAAAGGCGCGCATCTGCTCGCGGCTCATGCTCAGGTCTTGCTCGAACACGAACCATCGAACTCCTTCGGTGCAGGGCGGCGTGACCTCGGAACCGGGATAGGTCCAATAGCCTTGGTCAGCGGGCAGCAGGCCCCCGGCGCTGACCATATCGGTGATTTTCTCTGTCGTGCCCGCTCTTGTGGGCAAGTGCGCCCACAGCGTCGCCAGCAATGCATTGGGAAAGCCCCGATCCTGATTCAGCCGGACCGCGACAATCGCCGTCTTGCCGTCCTCGCCGTGGTACACCATGTCCACCTCCATGTCGCTGAGCTTGCCCTTCACCGGGTGCTCGCTGGGGTGATGGAAGTCCAGCTCGATGAGGTGGTAGCGCACCCCGCCAGCGACCATTTCACTGCCGGGATCCACGTGCGCGACGATGCCGCGCCCCGTGTTTTCGAGCGTCACCGGTCCGGCGATGAAGTGGAACTCGAGAGGCTGAAGCGCCTTGTTCAGATGTGCGCCGCGAATGTCGATGGGCGACTGCTCGTGGCCTTTGGAGCAGGCTTCGTACGCCGGGTCGAGCCTTCCCCAAACCACCGGACCGGTTTTTCCTTCGTAGGTCCAATTGGCTCCGGCCTGAGTTCCGGCTTGCGCTGCGCAGACCGCAGGTATTCCGAGCAAGAGAGCAGCAATGATGGAAAGACGCATGGATATCTCCGTCGAAACTGGAGCGTAAGCGCCCCGGAGAATTCTAAGGCATCGATGCGGCAAGCGAAAAAGAAACGGGACCCGCGAGCAGCGGGTCCCATTCTTTCTTAGTTCAATTTGGCTGGCTTCTGATGCGTCCTTACCTCGCCTTCGCCGTCGCAGCCAGTCCGGCTTGTTCGGCCAATTGAGCGGCCTTGCCTGTGGCTTCCCATGTGAACTCCGGCTCGGTACGGCCAAAGTGGCCGTAGGCCGCGGTCTTCTGGTAGATCGGGCGCCGCAGGTTCAGGTGCTCGATGATGGCTTTGGGCGTAAGCGAGAAGTTCTTGCGGATCAGCTCCGTGAGCTTCGTCTCACTCAACTTGCCCGTGCCAAACGTCTCCACCAGCACGCTCACCGGCTCGGCCACGCCAATGGCGTAAGCCAGTTGCACCTCAGCCCGGCTGGCTAAACCGGCAGCCACGATGTTCTTGGCAATGTGGCGCGCCATGTAGGCAGCAGACCGGTCGACCTTTGTCGGATCCTTGCCGCTGAAAGCACCACCACCGTGACGGCCCATGCCGCCGTAAGTGTCCACGATAATCTTGCGGCCGGTCAGGCCCGTGTCCCCCATGGGGCCGCCAATGACAAATCTGCCTGTGGGATTGATGTGGTACTTCGTGTGCTCGTCGAGCCACTTTGCAGGCAGTACCGCCTGGATGACGTGCTTGAGGATATCGGAATGCAGCTCATCGTTACTCACAGCCTCAGAGTGCTGGCTGCTGATCACGACTGCATCGATGCGCGCCGGCTTTCCGTCCTCCCCGTACTCCACCGTGACCTGGCTCTTCCCGTCAGGCCGAAGATAGGGCAGCTTGCCGCTTTTGCGGACCGCGCTCAATTGCCGGCAGAGCTTGTGCGCCAGTGAGATGGCCGCCGGCATCAACTCGGGAGTTTCGTCGGAAGCATAGCCGAACATCATGCCCTGGTCGCCGGCGCCGCCGGTGTCAACGCCCTGGGCAATGTCGCCAGACTGCTTGTTGATGCTGGAGATGACGGCGCATGTGTTGGAATCGAAGCCGTAAAGCGCGTTGTCGTACCCGATGGAAGCAATCACTCCGCGGACAAGGCTCTGAAAATCAACGTAGGCCTTGGTGGTGATTTCGCCCGCGATCACGACAAGGCCGGTGGCCGTGAGCGTTTCTGCCGCGACACGGCTGTAGGGGTCCTGCTCCAGGCAAGCGTCAAGGATCGCGTCGGAAACCTGGTCGGCAATCTTGTCGGGGTGGCCTTCGGTGACGGACTCAGAGGTAAATAAGAAACGGTCGCTCAAAATTCAAACTCCTTTTCATGACAGGATTCAACTTGGTGGCTGTCGCTGGGCCGTCCGGCTCGGCTGTTCGGCACGGTTTGACGCGCTCAGTAGCCGCCAGGTCCCTCTCTCTTCAGAGCCCATTATGCAGCCCTTTGATTTCGGCTTCCCTGTATGTGTCGGCTCAGGCCCATTGGCGCATCCTACCCATTTTAATTGTCAAGGGCGGTCGATGGTAAAAACATGCAGCGTACGGCAAGCATTAAGCGTCCAACGGCGGATTGAGGGCCCTGAGCCGGGTGGCTGGAAACTGCCCTAGATCCTCGAGACGACGTGCTCAACCAAACCGCGGGTCGAGGTCCAGGCGCCGCGGAACGCCGTGGAAACTCCGTGAAGGGGAAGGAGACTTCGCCACCATCCCTCGCGCACTCCGTAGTAGCGCACGGTGATGAACGCGGCCGCAGCTACCGCCAACAGCAGCAGGCCGGCGCCGATCCAGCGCAGACGGACCTCGATGGCTTCGCGGCGCAGGATCCGCGCCTTGCCCACATTCGAGGCGAAGGTCGTCCAACCCCTGTCATCGTCCGCCGTCTGCCCGCCGGTGTTATCGGCCTGGAGAAAACGCGCAGTCCATTCCTGCGGATCGAGACCGACGGCGTCGGCGTATCCGCGGACGATCCCCTTGCTCAGGATGCCTCCCGGAAGCAGGCGGAACTTCTCCTGCTCCAGCGCAATCAGATGACGTTGGCTGA
>CAZANC010000254.1:0-5160 GCA_964486495.1 uncultured Occallatibacter sp. | reverse complement strand
TCGACCACGACGCACTCGCCGATACGCTCGTCGATCGCCACACCGTCTACCACTTTTACTTGAAGAGCGCTTGGATTGTGCTGGAGATGCAGGACTGAACCACGATGCCGGACCCTCGCCGCCTACAACCGGTCTCATAAATACCTCTGCTGCATAGTGAGCAAGTATGGGACCCAACAACAAGGCGGGTCCCATGATTCAAGCGATTTGACGGAGATGGTTTATGAGACCGGTTCTAAAATCGTGAAGGAGTAGCACCCGATGCCCGAAGCTGTCCTCGTCGCCGCCGTTCGCACGCCCGTTGGGCGCGCTCCCAAAGGCGCGCTCTCCACCACGCGCCCCGATGATCTGGCAGCAACAGCGTTGGGCGGAGTTTTGGATCGGGTCCCTGCGCTGGATAAGGCCGCCATCGACGACGTCATTCTTGGCTGCGCGCAGCCCGAAGGCGAGCAGGGCTGGAACATCGCGCGGATGGCCGCCCTCCGCGCAGGCCTTCCAGTCGAGATTCCCGGCGCAACCGTCAATCGCCTTTGCGCCTCTGGTCTCGAGGCCATCGCAATCGCCGATCACCGCATCCGCTCCGGCGCCGCGCAAATCATTGTGGCCGGCGGCGCAGAATCCATGAGCCTCATTCCCATGGGCGGCAACAAGCCCAGCCCTAATCCCTGGCTCGCAGCAAATTATCCCGCATCCATGCTCACTATGGGCCTTACCGCCGAGCGCGTCGCACGCCACTACTCCGTTTCGCGCGATGACCAGGACGCATTCGCCCTCGCGAGCCACCAGAAGGCAGTCGCCGCGCAGGCCGCTGGCCGCTTCGCGGATGAATTGGTTCCTGTCAAAGTCACGACCGCGACACCGGACATTCCGCCGAAGAAGCCGCACGTCCAGGAAAGAGAGTTTTCAGCCGACGAAGGTCCTCGCGCCGACACTTCCGCTGCAGCTCTCGCTGCGCTCAAGCCCGTCTTTCACTCGGCAGGCACCGTTACTGCAGGCAACTCCTCGCAAACCTCCGACGGCGCCGCCGCCGCTGTCCTCATGGAAGCCGGACGCGCTCGCGAGCTCGGTATTCAGCCTCTTGCCCGCCTCGTCTCTTACGCCGTCACCGGTTGTTTGCCAGAAGAGATGGGCATCGGCCCAATCACCGCGATCCCCAAAGCTCTTCGCCTGGCCGGCCTGACCCTCGCCGACATCGACCTCATCGAATTGAATGAGGCCTTCGCGTCGCAGGTCCTGGCCATCATCCGAACGCTCTCGCTCGATCCCGCCCGCATCAATGTCAATGGCGGCGCAATCGCTCTTGGCCACCCGCTCGGTTGCACTGGCGCCAAATTGACGGCGACACTTCTCCGAGAAATGAAAGCGCGGAGCGCGCGCTATGGGATGGTCACTATGTGCGTCGGCGGAGGCATGGGCGCTGCCGGAATCTTCGAGCTCCTCAATTGAACCGCGGGCGCTCCCATTTCCGCTCGCCGCATCTTCGGTTTCCGCGCTCGACTCCCTAGTTCTTGAAGAATTCGCCGTGCCCTCCGTTTGCCCACGGATTGAAGTGCAACGCGAAATTGGCGCGCTGTTGCGTGCTGGGATGGTCGCCGAGCCAGAATTCGATGAATGGATTCGGGTTCGGATCCTCCAGCCACGATCGGCCCATGGCGTTAAATGCAGCGACTGCGGTTTTCTGGGGATCGGGCACAATGCCGTGGATCGCCTCCTGCCCGTACACATCCGCCTGGTGCTCGAAATAGCGGCTGACAGCATTGCTCACCGGCTGCAGAAGAAAACTCGCAATCGAGATTGAAAACAGCAGCACCACAAATCCGGTCCGCGACGATTGCTCACCCGCGTCCCATCGTCCCCCAAACCGCCGCACCATCCACACCGCGAACGCCGCGCAAGCCCAGTACAGGAAAAAAAGGCCCGCGGCCGACAATGCGAATCCTTTGGGAATGTGATGCAGCACGTAGTGCCCGCTTTCATGCCCAAAGACGAACAGCACTTCATCGTCCGGCAATTGGTCCGTCGCCGTATCCCAAATCACCAGTCGTTTTGTAGCGCCCATCCCCGCCACAAACGCATTGATCCCCGTGTATTTTGCGCTGGCTTTCAGAAGAACCATCCGATCGGGCGGAATGTCGATTCCCGTCCGCGCCACCACCGTTTCGAGTTTGGCCACCAGGGCTGCGTGACTCTTTGCGAGCGGCTCCTGCTTGAAAAAGAGCGGCACAACCAGCGGCTCAACAAAAGTGAGCAACGCCAGAATGGGCAGTGTGACTACCCAGATGCCGAGCCAGTAGCGCCTCGGCCAGCGCCGCACGATCCAGTTGAACAGCAGCAGAATCGGAATACCGATGGCGAGCGTCAATCCCAGCGTCTTGCCCACGTCGCCAAGCCAGCTTCCCCAGCCCTGCACGCTGATTCCGTAAGTGCGCTCATAATGCTCGCCGATCCAATCCAGCGGCAGGCCGGCCAGGGCTGCAATGATCAGGTACGCCGTGAAGAAGATCGCTCCCTGAACCCAGCGCCGGCTGGAAATTCGCTCCGCCCATCGTTCCAGGCCCGCTAGTACGCGCGTCGCAAGGAGCAGCCAAAGAAAAACGATGCCCCAGATCGATCCGGTAATGTCCAATATGTCGCGAATGCGGCTGATGGCGATCGCCTTGGCCAGCTTGTCCGGCGGCAGCGTGTACGCCTGCTGCGGATTCGCCTGCGACGGCGCGGCCACGGCCACTGGAGCCGGCGTTGACTGTGTAGCTGCGTTCTGCGCCGTCAGCGCCTGCGGAAAACTCCAGGCCAGCACTGCACCGAACCAGACCAACGGCCGCAAACGGCGTCTAAACCTCAATCCCATTCTCCTTTTGGCCCGCAATTCTGCGAGAATCGAACAAACAGATGTTTTCGCCAAAATCTCGAGCTCTCACGCCCAACCATTCTAAAGGCCGATCATGGCGCCGGATTGTTTCATTCCTTCACCGCGCGCCTGCCACAGCCGCCCTTACGCTGCTCATCCTTCCCTCAGCAGCCCGCCCGCAGCAGCCCGTCCCCGTCGTTCTCGACGCCATGACCACCGAGCTCAATCGCGCCTTCACCTCGCTGGGCAAGTCCCCGATTGCAACATCGCCCGCGCCATCGCCGACGCCCTCTGCAATGCCGGCCGCGAAGGCTACATCGGCCGCTCCCAGCGACAAGCAGTTGCCACCCTATTTCCTCAGTTACACGGTTCGCGACACGAACTTCGTCTCCATTCGCGCGCTCTACGGCGCACTTGCTGAGAGTTCCGCGGGCCGCACGCGCTCGGCCGACGTTCAGGTGCGCGTCGGCGATCCCAAGCTCGACAACACCCACGGCACGCATCGCGGCTCGGCCGTCAACAGCCTCCAGCTCCCGCTGGGTGACAACCGCGAGGCTCTTGCGCGTTCCCTATGGCTGGCCACCAACACGGGCTACGGCGCCGCTCTCGACAACTACCTTCGCGTCCAGACCGAGGCCGAGGTTCGTGCGAAAGAGGAAGACACTTCGCCCGATTTCAGCCAGCAGGCCGCCCAGAAGCACATCGGCGCTGTCGCTCCGAGCATCGTTATCGACCGCGCCGCATGGGAGCAGCGGGTGAGGGAACTGTCCCGCATCTTCCGCGACTACCCTGACGTATACGAAAACATGGTGTTTCTTACCGTGCAGAACGAGACCGACTACTACGCCTCTTCCGAAGGCTCGCAAATCGTCACGCCCCACCTGCAGGCGCGGATCGTCGCTGTCGCCGTTACCCGCGCCGATGACGGCATGGATCTCTTCCGTGAACAGACCTTCGAGGCCGAAACCGTCGACGGCCTTCCCACGCAAGACGTTCTCGCATCCGCCGTGCGCGATCTCGGCAAGAGTCTCGAGGCGTTGCGCAAAGCTCCGGTCACTGAACCCTTTGACGGTCCCGCCATTCTCTCCGGCCGCGCGGCCGCGGTCTTCTTCCACGAAGTCCTCGGCCATCGCCTCGAGGGCCAGCGCCAGCGCGGCGACGAGGAGGGCCAGACCTTCACCAAGGACGTCGGCAAGCCGATTCTTCCTGACTTCCTCTCCGTCGCCGACGACCCCACGGTCGACACCTTCGGCAGCACCTGGCTCAGCGGCAGCTACCAGTACGACGACGAAGGCCAGAAGGCCGAGCGCGTCGACCTCATTCGGGACGGCGTGCTCAAGACATTCCTGATGTCGCGCCTGCCCATCGCCAGCTTCGGCGGATCCAACGGCCACGGCCGCGCTGAATCCGGCCACGTGCCCACCGGCCGCCAGGGCAACCTCATCGTCACATCCACCAAAAGCGTCTCTGACTCGGCCCTGCGCCAGCAGCTTGTCGACGAAGCCAAAAAACAGGGCAAGCCCTACGGCCTCTACTTTGAGGACATCTCTTCCGGCTTCGCCGTCACTCAGCGCAGCTCGCCGCAGGCCTTTCAGGTCATTCCACTCGTGGTCTGGCGCATCTACGTCGATGGCCGCCCCGACGAGCTCGTCCGCGGCGTCAGCATCGTCGGCACGCCTCTCGCCGCCATGAAAAGCATCATCGCAACCGGCGACAAGAGCGAAGTCTTTAACGGCGAGTGCGGCGCGGAGTCGGGCACCATCCCTGTCAGCGCCGTCGCTCCTGCCATGCTCTTAAGCGGCATCGAGACGCAGCGACAACCGCAAGGCACTGCGCGCCCGCCCATTCTGCCCATTCCCGGCGCCGGCTCGCAAGCCACCGAAACCAAGGGGGCTCAATGAACCCGCTCCGCTCGCGCACCATGGTCGTTCTCACTGGATTTCTCGCGTTCTTTGTCTTCATGCCGCAAATTCACGCCCAGCCCGCCCGCGCCGACGCCGAACGCGATCCCGTCCTCAAAGCGATGCTCTCTGAGCTTGACCGCAGCATGAGCCAACTCCAGTTGACCGGCTTTGCCAAGCCCTTTTTCATCCAGTACCGCATTGAAGATGTCGATGATTTCCAAACCTCGGCCGAATTCGGCTCAAGCGAAGGATCAGACCACGCTTACCAGCGCGTCGTGCGCGTCATCGTGCGCGTCGGCGACGACAAGACCGACAGCTCCGGCGCTCGCGGCGATGGCGCGCTCGAAGTGACGGCACTCGACGACGACCCCATCGCCTTGCGCTCCTCGCTATGGACCGCCACCGACC
>CAZANC010000253.1:0-5173 GCA_964486495.1 uncultured Occallatibacter sp. | reverse complement strand
AGGCCACACGCATGGCCATCGCGTTGCTGAGTTGCTGCTCCACTGAGAAGTTCCAGGCCTGGGTCAGGGCCTGATGGAAGTTCCGGCTGAAGGAATCCTGCTCATAGATTGGTGTTTGAATCACTGAGTTGAGGGGCGCCTTGTAGGTGGGGTTAGCCCATGGAATCTGGCCCGGGCCAGTGCCAAATGGGTTGCCGTTGGGCGTATCGAACGACGGGGTCGCCCATGGATTGTGGAAGTTCATGAATCCAGTGATCGTTTGGCCGGTGTTCGGTGTGCAGGTAGCGCCACCGTTGCAAATCGGCGAATTCGACGGCGCGGGCGGAGAAAATGCCGGAGCAAAAGGCGCCATATCTACGACGTGGTTGTAGTCGGAGTAAGGCACCGGGGCGCTGAACAAGCCGAATGCGGCGTGGAACGAGGTTCTCGGCATGTTAGCGGGCTGGTAGGCAACGCCGATACGGGGCTCAAAGAATTTCTTATCGGCGGGACGAAGGCCTGCGGTCATATTGGTGTCGCCGGGGTAAATCAGTCCCAATGGCGCGCCGGGGAACTCGTAGCTCTGCTGGCCGGGCACGAAAGCCGTCCCACGGCCTCCGACAGAGGCAGGCGGTGAGTCCGGATCCCAGCGCAAGCCGAGAGTAAGGGTCAGGCCGGGCTTCAAGCGGAACTCGTCGTTGACGTACGGGTCAATCAGCCATCCCTGGATGTCGGCCAGTTCGCCGGCTCCCTGCTCGTAATTGCTCATGTAACCCAAGAGCCAGTCTGACATGCCATTGCCGGTGTAGCCGTTGCCAAAGTCGATGATGGCGTCGGCGGGATAGTTGGATGCGTCTTCGACCGCCCGCTGGTGCACCAGATCGATGCCCACCGATATCGTGTGACGTTTGATCGTCTTGATCAGCGTGTCGGAGAAGCCGATCGTGCCACGAACCTCGTTCGAGGGCTCGGTCCAGCCGCCGTTGGAGCCGCCAAAGTATGCGCCCTCCATATCGCAGACCGGCTCAGTGATATTGATGTAGCGCGACCAGCACATTTTCTTGCCGTTGTGGTCGAGGACATCGGTGCCATTATGCGAGCTCTGCTGGGTCCAGAAACCGGTGAATGTATTGACCGTGGTGGCATTCACCGTCCAGGTGTGCTGCGCGACTTCGTTGAAATACCACATCTGTTCGCCGAAGGTCTGGCTCCAGTTGACCATGTTGATGACCGACAGAACATCGCCCGGCGTGTCGCCTGAGGGCTGAATGAACTTGTCAACGAACGAGCGCAGTGTGAAGCGCTGGCTCTTGGTCAAATCGTAGTCAACCTTGGCCGTATATTCGTTCCATGTGGAATTCTTCAGCGCGGCCGATGCATACAACATCCCTCCGGCCAGATTCTGGGCCGCGGACGTTGGAGGGGCAGTTCCTGAGGCCGCGGCTGTGTGCCCCGGCAACCCATCGTTGGTAAACTGCACGGCCACCGGATCAAGCCCGGTTGCGCCGCCGATGAGCTGGTTGGGCACGCCATTGACGGTATGGAATGGTCCGTTTAGCCAGCCGCAGTTGGTTGTCTGTTCCGATGCAGGCACGTTAAAACCCGATCCGCAGTTGGAACTGTTGGCTTGAGCGTACGTGATGAGCCCGCTGAAGTCCCCGTTCATCATCTGCTGGGTGGGCGTTGTGGTGGAGTTATTCGTAGTTCCCGGGCCGCCAACCTGGACGGTTCCCTGGTAATTGAAGAAGAAGAAAAGCTTGTTCTTGATAGCCGGTCCGCCGACATAGCCGCCGAACTGGTTGCGCCGGTAGGTATCCTGACTGTGGTTGCTCCAGTTCCCCGCGTCGAAATCTCCGTTGCGCATGAAATCCCAGAGCCCGCCGTGCCACTCGTTGGTGCCGCTCCGGGTGGCCATGGAAACAACGCCGCCCGTCGAGAAGCCGTAAACAGCGCTGAAGTTGTTTGAGATGAGGCGGAACTCCTGCGTGGCGTCGGAGTTGGGCGTGGGCGAGTTGGAGCCCAGATAGGTATCCATGTTGGAGACGCCGTCAAGCATGTAGAACGTACTGCCGATGCGGCCGCCATTGGATGAGGTCACAGACTCATTCGGGAATGAGAAGCCGTTCTGCTGCCAGGCGACGCCGGCATGGTTGCCATCGACGATTCCCGGCGCCAACAGCGCCACAGTGGAGGGGTCGCGGTTTGCAAACGGCAGTTCGCTCACCGACTGCTCGTTGATTGTCATTCCCAGTTCGGCCGTGGTGGTGTCGATCAGCTCGGCGTTGGCCGTCACATTCACGACCTCACCCTGTACTTTGGCAATCGTCAAGTGGACGTTTTGCGTAGCGTACAGGTTGGCATTCATGACAATGCCCGTCTGGTTGTACGCGGCAAAGCCCTGGGCTGTGATACCCAGCGCGTAGTTGCCCGCGGGCACAAGTTTGAAGAGGTAGACGCCCGTGGCATCCGTCTTCTCAACCTGTGAATCGCCAGTGCCGGTATCGGTGAGAGTGACGTTCGCCCCAACGATAGCTGCACCCGTTGGATCGGTAACTTGCCCTGTAAGGCTCCCGTTCGTACCCTGTCCGTAGATCAATCCGCACGAACATGCGAGGCCGATAATTGCGACGAGCAGCAGTGCCCGAAGCTCTTTCGAACCAATCAAATGCATGACCGCCTCCTGAATAGTGTTGTGAGGAGCATCCGGAATAATTTCTTCCTGGAATCTGAAACCATCCATTGCTCCAAATGAAATCGTTTTCAGTTATCGTTAAACAACCTGGTCAAGACAAAACCCTCCTGAAGTCGAAAAGCGATTTTGAGAGAGCAATTTGCCTAGAATCCGAGATCCCGGAGATCGTAATCCGCGATGAAAACGTTGTCAAGGACGAAAAATCGGCGAAACCAAGATTCTGCTCTACGTCCGAAGTAGGATGGGACCCTCCGCTTTTAGGATGAGGCCCTCCGCTTTCTTGATCTTTGACGTAAGTCATACGTCTCGTTCTGGCTACCGGCAGATGTGACCGGCCCCAATTCGCTGTACAATGCAATTGCGCTTGCGTGGATTGCGCATCCGTAACATGCTCCGACTCTTATCGTTGAAGCCACTGCTCGTTATCACACCAGATTCCAGCCCGAATCACACCCGCATGTCCTCTGAATTTGAACCCAAACCGTCAATAGTGAATTGGCTTCTGACCGTCGTTAGAATGCGCCTTCCTTCCCTGTTGCCGAAGGCGTGCGCGGGCATTCTGCTCTGGCCGGTTTTGGTCGCCATGGCGTTTGCGGCCTGCACGCCTCCCCCCAGATTGAAGGCAGATCTTCAGGGCAAGCCGAGTGCGGAGACATATGCCGATCTTGGTGCCTGGTTCGGAAATCAGAAGCAGTTTGGGTGCGCCGCCGATGCCTATTCGTCTGCCGCCAAGTTGCAGCCCAATTCAGCTTCCTACCAATATTTGTGGGGCATCAGTCTCTACTCCGCCGGCCAGGCAACCGAGGCGGAAGAACCCTTGCAGGCGGCGGCGCGCCTCAATCCCAGCGATGTCCGGCCGTTTCTTGCGCTGGGGGCGGTGCTCGATCAGGAAAAGCAGACTGCCGCAGCGGAGGCCGAATGGCGGGCGGCGCTGGCCATCGATCCCGACTCGGAGACGGCGCTGGACGCGTTGTCACAGGATCTGATCGACGACGATGACTATGAGGGCGTAATCACTTTGCTGGGAAAGTCCGGGGAGGCCCGGGTGCGCTCACCCTTGCAAAGTCTGAACCTGGGAGTCGCCTATGCCAACCTGGCAAGGCTCAATGAGGCCTCAACCGCGCTGCGCGAAGGTCTCAACACTACGCCGGATTCCCTCCCGCTCGCCAGAGAATTGGCGCTGGTCCTCAAGCTGCTGAGCCGGAATGGAGAAGCCTATGCGGTCCTCGACCTTGCGCTCCAACATCATCCCGGCGACCTGGACACGGAACTTCTCTACTGCCGAATGCTGGTTTCGGGTCACTCAGAAAACGCCCCGACGCTTCTGCACAAGGTGCTGCTGGCTCATCCCGATAACGCAGAAGCGCTCTATCTGAGTTCGGTCCTGGAAACGCAGGACGGGGACTTCACGCTTGCCCGCGAGCACCTGGAGCGATCCGTTGCATTGAATCCCAATGACGGCAAGGCGCAAATGGCGCTAGGTAATGTGCTGGCAAAGTCCCAGGACTTGCACGGGGCGAAGGAACACTTTGAGAAATCCATTGCTCTTGGCGTTCCCGACCCTGAAGTCCACTACGATCTGGCCAAGGTATTGCAGAGCCTGGGTGAATCGGAAGAGGCACAAGAAGAGCTGAACACCTATCAACAGCTCAAGAAGGCCCAGGCAGACCGGACCGAAGCGGCGGGAAAAGCTGAGGTGGGAGACGAGGCGATGGCCGCCGGCGACGCCGTGAAAGCCGTAGCGCTCTACCGCGCCGCGCTGGCCTCCAACCCCGACGAACCTCTTCTCTCCTACAAGCTTTCGCAGGCGCTGGACAAAACCAACGATCTGGCTGGCGAGAGGGCCGCGCTGCAGCGCGCAATCGAGCTGGACCCCAAGCTGGCCGAAGCCCAGAATCAGATGGGCTATCTAAGCGCCCGCAGCGGCGACGCGATTGCTGCCGAAGCGTACTTTCACGCGGCAATTCAAGCATCTCCCTCCTATGTGTCCGCGTGGATCAATCTTGCGGCAACACTGGCAAGCGAAGCCAAGTGGCAGGATGCTACGGCGGCCGTGGACCACGCTCTTGCAATCGATCCCTCCAATGCAGAAGCGCGGGATCTTGAACAGGCGATCCTGGCCGCTCAGCCGAAACCGTGAGGACTCCCAGGCGGGCGCACCATTATTCTTTGAGTGCTCGTAAACTTGAGACGAAGGAATCTGCCGGCGCCTGGAGCAGAACCATTTTCTCTCGCGGCGGGAAGGAGTTCCAGCATTGAAGGAAGTTTTGTCCAGTGCTATCCGCCGCTGGTCACGCCGCCGTCTTTTGAAGTCCATCTCCGGTGTCGTTGCCTCCGCCGCGCTGCCCGCCGGTTCACTGGCTGACCCGCCAGAGGCCAGGGCAACTCCTGCCTTTTCGCAATTCACAGATATTGCCGAAGCTGCCGGACTCACCAAAGTGATGCCTTACGGCGAAGGAATCAGGGCCACCTACCTCACAGAGATCATGGGAGGAGGCTGCG
>CAZANC010000252.1:0-5176 GCA_964486495.1 uncultured Occallatibacter sp. | reverse complement strand
CGCTATATAGGGTCTTTGCCGCAGCTGTGGAGGGCGGTGGGACTGGCGCATCGCTGGTAGGCGCTACGGCAGCTGCGACTGCTTGTGCAAGCCCGCGACGGCTGATAGATAGGTAACCAAGCAGCGAGGCGGAGCCAAAGAGCATTTGTCGCCGGGCGATGTGCATGGTGTGTTTCCTCAAGGCGAATGCCTGCTCCAATCTCAAGCGCGTTTCCTACCTCGCCGAAAATCTCTCTGCACATTTGCAGGCGCGGCTGTTGATTGACCCGATGTTATTCCAGCGGACATGGCTGTCTCCGCTTCTGCGGCGGCTGCGTGCTCGATGAGTAAATTCGCGAGGTAACGCGCGTGACGCGGCGAGAACACAAGCCGACCGACGCCGCTCGCGTCGGGCTTCAAGTCTGGATGAATGATCACGACTTGTTGGGTGTCGTCGGTCCGCGATACTTCCAATACCCCGGCAACCTTATCCATTGTCAGCCAACTCCTCTCCCAAGGGAGCAAGGTATGGATTGCGCACTTGAATGGAATCCATCCAGGATCGTGCAGTCTCCCCGGCATTCATTGGATCAGCGGACCTGATTACGTTCATTCCCTTCTCGCGACACCCGGCCTGGGGACGCCCGGAATTGAATTCAATCGAGTAACCTGCTCCCGAAGAGGCGCCGCTGGGAAAAGCAGCACCTCTTCGGGTTGATCGCACCTCGTCAATCAAAAAGTGAAGTGTCCAGACATCTGCCAGTCGCGCGGCGCGGTGCCGGGAGCCGAGACTTCTCCAAACGTCGTAGAACCGACTCCCCAGCCGGCACTCGGGCCTCCCCATATCATCTTGTTCAGGAAGTTCGAGCAATCTCCCTGAATGACGAGGGCCATCCTTTCATGAAACATGGGGAAGCTGCGGCGTATGGAGAGGTTGTCTGATTGATTGCCCGGATTCCGAATGCCATACGCCGCGGTCCGCGGCGCATTGCCGATGAGATATTGACTGGTGATGTACTTTCCAGTGGACGGGTTGATAGCCGTGGAAACGTTCGCTGGCTGCGAAAACCCGTTGATATCGAGGTACTTGATGTTGCTCGCATTGCTGAATACATAACCGTTGGGTCCGCTGCCGAACTTGCCGTTAATCCGAAGGTTGCTGGAATGGCCGGGGGTGAGAGAGGGCATGCAGGTGTAGGCATTCAGGGTCGTGTATCCGTTGGCGCAATTGCCGCCCGAACTCCAGGTGACGCCGAAGGGTGCGCCGGAAGAATAGCTGTAAACACCCGACAACGCCCATCCGCCGGCAATGTTCCGCACCAGCCACGAGTTACTGCCGATTTTCCCCTCGCCGAAGGGGAGTTGGTATACGGCGTAGGAGTTGAGGATGTAAGGAGCCGAAGTCGTGGTCCATGAACGGTCGATCCGGTCCGCCTTCCAGGATTGCTTTTGGCCGTCGATGGCTGATGACGGGATGTTCCAGCCGCTGCGGAAGTTACCGTCATCTCCAATATTCTTTGAGAGGGTGAAGTTGAAGTTGAACGTGAGGCCGAAGGCCGTGCGCTGGCTTACAGTGGCCTGAATTGCTTCATAGGAGTAGTTCTCGACAAATGCGCCGCCCCATCCATCCTGGAGCCCGCTGTACTGCGGAAAGGCCGTGAGCATCTGCTGAATTGTTAAATTGGAATTGGAGGGAGCTGCGTTCGCCGCATTCACAAAGTATGCAGGGGCTGTAACGCTCGGGAAATACTGGTTCAGGATGGCCACGTTCGCAGTGGTAGCAGGCGCGACCAACAGCGATTCGACGCCGCCCGAGGAGCTGGTGCCGTTGACGGGACCAAGGACCGCACGGTAAAGAGGATTCGGTTCATTGTTCCAGTAACCGCGCGCATTCTGGGCGCCGCTGTCCCAGGTATGATGGGCCTCGTCCCCTTCATAGTTGACTGCCAACGTAATGTCCTTGGTAAGCGTCCGCTCAAAGCCAAAGTTCCAGAAAGTGTACATCGGGGCGCGCCCGCCGGCATAGGGGTCGTCGTATCCCATCTGGCCCGCGGTCACGACTGCGCCGCTGCCGTTGAGATAATTGCCGGCATTCAGAATGGCGCTTGCGGCGCCGGGCGTGGGTGCAGTGGGATAAGCAAATCCCGGCCCGAATAGCGATGAGTTGGAACCGTTCAGCCAGAACGACGGGCCTGCATTGGCTCCGGTAAGCGTGTCTCCCGGCGCCTGCGCTGTGGTATTGAAGCCGAGGGCCTGGCCTGCTCCATTGGAGCCACCGGGGCCTCCAGCTGTTCGGCCGCCGCCTGTGCCGCCGCCCTGTGAGTAAACGATGCCCGCAGCGGTCCGAATCACCGTCTTGCTATCCAGGGCATAGTCGATGCCCACTCGCGGTCCCCAGTTCTTCCAGTAGGTTTTTAAGGGGGTCGCGCAGCCGCAGCTCACACTTGGGCCGCCGTAACTTCCGTCAAACTCCAGTGCGCCAGGCGTCCCCGTAGCCGAATTCGTAGCGGTCGGATTCAGGAAAGTAAAGTGATCGTACTTCTCGTGCAACGGCGGCAAATAGTCCCACCGCAGCCCATAGGTGACCGTCAATTTCTGGGTCATTTTGTAGGTGTCTTCAAAATACGGCGCGATCGCCTTGATGCGGCTGTAGATGGTAGCCACATTCTGCAGAGGCAGCGATGTTCCCGTAGCGCCGCCACCGCCGGCGCCCACCGCGCCCAACAGGAAGCTCGCATACCCATAGCCGGTATTGGACTGATCGATGGTCGAGCCGCCGGCCACGTAGTTTGCCGTAGCGTACTGATCGAAACCTAATTGGAGAACACCCGTGTAGGTGGCCGGGTTTGCGTTGTTGAGGCCTTCAAATTGGTATTGCGCGCCGAAGGTGAACTGGTGCTTGCCCTTGAGCCACAGCAGGTTGTCGACCAATGCATAGTTGTTGGGGATGGTGAGCTGGGTTGAGGCCGAGTTGGAGTCTGTGGTCCATGTGGCTGGCGCGACCTGGGTGGTTAAAGATTTCCCGATCCCGTTGACCGAGAAGCTTTGCCCGCTTCCTCCAAAGCTCACGCCGGGAAACTCCCGTCCCGCCTGCCCCAGCGGCAAATTGGTGACGCCCATCGTACCGATGTCGTACTTCGTGACGCCGTCGGTGGGGTTGGTGATGGGCATGTAGAACCGGGTGTAACCAATCTTGAACTGATTGGTCAGGTGGGGATTGAATGTGTGCACTTCCTCGACGTTGTATTGCTTCGGGACGATGGTGGCGTAGTCGCCGATAGCATAGGGAAGCGGAAGATACGGCGTGCCGAAGTTGTTGAGATACACGAACTGCCCCATCGCTCCGACAGACGATAGCCGGTCTTTCGAGCTCAGGTCGTAGTCCACGCGCCAGTCGTAAAGATGGCTGTCGCGTCCGTTGATTTGCGTGCCCAGATAGTTGTTGTTGATCACGGCGGGATTGACGTTGCCCGACAGGCCCGCGTTGGGCGAGTTGGGAACGTTGGGCAGGAACGACTGCATCATATTCGTGATCGCAGAGATTCTTCCGGGAGGAATCACGTTGTTCTTGCCGTTATAGGAAAACGGTGTCCGTGTGCAGACACCGGCGGTGCAGCTGTTGCTCGCCGGGTCGTAGATGATGGGATCATTGGCGGCGTCGGCCAGGGCGGAAAAGTCGCCCGTTTCCATTGCGGAGGTGGGAATCGTGGTCTGGCCCGGAGCATTGTTCAACCGGGAATGGTATTTGTCATAGGCCGCGAAGAAGAACAGCTTGTTTCCCGTATGAGGAACCCGTCCGCCGGCAGATGCTGACAACTCATTGGCATGTTCGACGTTTTTCGGCGCAGGCACGGTGGCCCCGGCGGCGTTCTTTACGGTTGCTTCCTTCTGGGTGAACGTCCAGGCGTCCAGGATAGTGTTGCGAACGAAATCGGAAACCTGGCCGTGATACTGCTGGCCGCCAGACTTCATCGTGTAGTTGGACGCGCCGGCCCCCATGTACTCCACCGGAGGCACGCCGGTGAGGACCTGAAACTGATCGACGGCTTCCAGGCTCACATTCAACGCCACCGTGCGGTTGTCGCCCTGCTGATTGATGGTTTCAGAAGGCACTCCATCCAGATAGAGATAGCCCTGATAGTTGGAAAGACCGGCAATGAGCGGGGTGCGCGAGCCGGGCTGGGCGCCGGGCACGAGTGATGCAAACGCAGTGGGATCGCGCTGCTGCGTCGTGGACATCAGAATCGGCAGGGCGGAGTATTCAGTGTTCTCA
Organism: uncultured Occallatibacter sp.; assembly: GCA_964486495.1. GTDB lineage: Bacteria > Acidobacteriota > Terriglobia > Terriglobales > Acidobacteriaceae > Telmatobacter. Next base: position 924 of record CAZANC010000252.1, on the reverse strand, counting down.
ATGACCGCGCCCAGTGTGGGGTTTTCCGTGTCAAGCACCGGCGGAGCCGTTGTTACCGTAACAGTTTCTGATGCCTCGCCGACCGCCAGGACCGGATTGAAGACCAACTGCGCCAGGGCGTCGAGGACGAGATTCTCCTGCGTCAAAGTTTTGAACCCCTTGGCCGTTACGGTGACCGAGTACATTCCCACGGGTAGAGGAGAGATGGTGTAAAGACCGGCCGAAGATGTCGTGGTCTCGGTCGAAATCCTGGTTGCAGCGTTGGTAGCCGTCACATGGGCGGCGGCGACTACCGCCCCCGAACTGTCCGTCACCGTGCCGGCAAGAGAGCCTTCTCCGGCGGTCTGGGCCTGCAATGCATCGGGAAGGACGATCGCGAGAAGCACGAGGATCCCTGTGACAAGGAATCCCATAGACGCGGAGTGCCGCGAACGAGAAATCAATTGCATCATCTTTGACCTCCAAGGTTGAAGCTCTGACACAGCAAACGACAGGGAAGAGCAGGGGTTTTAGGGAAAGTCCGAGCGATTCCCCTGCTGAATTAGTTTCGAATGGGATTGTCTGCTTGCATTTCTGCAGTTGTCAAGAAAAAAAGTGTAACGTTAAACAAGAAAGTTTAACGGTGACCATTCTATCGGCTAAGTAATTGATTTATAAGCAATAAAGCGCCTATGAGCTTCCGGAGAATGAATTTCAGGTGGGGGCTATGGGCCGAAGTCTAAGCTGGCAGGAGCTCCGAGGCGTTGCGGAGAGAAGACTGTCGCACGACCAGCGACGGTTTGAGGGCAATGTGGCGCGGTGGCCCAAGTGTTTTGCCCTTCAGCAGGCTCAGTAACATCTTCCCGGCACGAACACCAACGAGGCTGCTTTGGTGGTCAACGCTCGTCAGTGGCGCACGCAGAGCGGTATCAAAGTGGAGATTGT
>CAZANC010000251.1:0-5183 GCA_964486495.1 uncultured Occallatibacter sp. | reverse complement strand
ACGTGGACGACCTGAGTTACGACGCGGAGTCGAAGAGAATTCTGGTGAGCTCGCGAGCGAGCGACGAGGTGTACGCCATCGATCCTAAAACGATGACGTGGGATTGGTGGCAGACAGGCTACGATATCGTGCTGATCCGCGCCGCAGGCGACCGGCTTGTGGCTGCCTCGCTCGATGACGGAGTTCTGGTGGGGCCGAAACTGAGTGCTGCCGTTACTGCTCCTGCCGCGAGCGCGGGGGCGACGCCATAAGCGCCTCAGCCCGATCGGGCGCGTCAATCGGGAAATGTGCGCGCTCGTAGGCTTCAACCAGGGTCACCAGAATCTCCAGACGATCGCCCTCCTGCGTCCCTTCATCCGCGCCCCAAAGCAGCTCGATTTCCGAAAGTGCCGCAGCGTGGTCCTTCTCATTTCTGATTGGACTAAGCTTCATGTCGCACCTTCCTCGCGTCGATTTTGTCATAAGCGACGTGCGTACCGAGAGAATTGCCAGAGCCTACTGCACTGTGAATGCTTTGTCGACGATGGCGTTGGGATCGCTGCCGACAGGGAGCAGCGTGAAGAGCGATTGCGAGGCAGTGCGGACGACGGCCACGTCGCCGGAGCGGCGATCGGCGACCAACAAGAGGTGCCCGGCAGACGAGAATGCGAGCGCCGCGGGGCCGTCGCCGACAGAGATGGAGCCGATACGCTTGCCGTCGTCGATTGAGTACACCGTGACTTCCTGTGAGCGATCGTTGGCCACGTAAAGCAGAGAGTTATCGTGAGAGACGAGCCCACGGACGGGAGTGTTGCCGATCATATAGGTGTCACCGACCTCGTCGGTGGAGTTGTAGATTTCGGAGACCGAGTCGGAGAGGGAGTTGGAGACGAAGATCTCGCCGCCATCGGGCTTCAGCGCCAGGTCGACGGGCGCGCGGCCCACATCCATGAGCGTTTCAAGGCGATCGGGTTGAGGGGGCTGGGCACTGGGCTCGGCGAGCGCAATGACCATGACCTGATGACCAGCCGAGCAGGGCAGGAAAGCCTTTGAGGAATCGGGACCGATGACGACCTCGGAAGCTCCGGGGCAGCTCGGAAACGAGGCGCGCACCTTCCCGCTGGCCGCATCGATGATGGTCGCGGCGTTTCGATGCTGGTTGGCGACCACGAGCGTTTTGCTATCGGGGGCGAGGCGGACAAAAACCGGATTATCTCCGGCGGCGAGCTGCGAAACCTCGCGGTGAGCCGTGAGATCGATGACGGAGACGGAGTTCGAGCCGGAGTTGGCCACGTAGGCGACGGTCCCGGCCGAATTGAGATCGATTGAGACAGGCTGGCGGTGAAGAGGGATGGTGGCCACGACTGCATTGTGCTCGGCGTCGATGACTGAGAGCGAGCCGTCGGCCGGCGCGGCGCCGGAGTTCACGACATAGATTTCGTTGCGCGTGGGGCTGGCGGCGACGGCAACCGGATTGTGGCCGACGGGCATCTCGCGATCGACGCGAACGTTGACCACGTCGAGCACAGTGACGGTGTCGCTGCCTCCGTTGGTGACGTAAGCGTATTCGCGGTAGTTGGGCGGGTACTGGGGAAAGTCGTGGGGACGGCATGCGCTAATGCTGAGCGCAAGCACTGCCGGGAAGATTGCGCTGAAAAGCAACCGCAGGTCCCCATTCGACTGCGATCGCTCCCGCGATCTCCGCTCAGGGCAGGCTTTCGACTTCGGTCGCCGAGGCGACCTCCGCTCAGGATGACAGGCCATTTCGATCGACTTCGCTTCGCTCCGCTCAGGATGACAGGCCATTTTGATTGCTTGCTATTTCGCTTCAGCGGCGGCGGAAACGGTGACGCCCCGCGTGAGATGGCGGCCGACGACCGGCGCAATCTTTTCGATCTCGCTCATCATGGTTGCGAATTGGGCGGGATATAGAGATTGGGGCCCATCGGAGAGCGCGGCTTCGGGGTGATTGTGCACCTCGACAATTACGCCGTCAGCGCCGGCGGCGACCGCGGCGCGGGCCATGGGCAGAACGCTGTCGCGGCGGCCGGTTCCGTGGCTGGGATCGACGAGAACGGGCAGGTGGCTGACGTGGTGCAACGCGGGGACAATGCTCAAGTCAAGCGTGTTGCGCGTGTGATCAGTAAAGGTGCGCACGCCGCGCTCGCAGAGAATGACTTCGTAGTTGCCCTCGCTCATTACATATTCGGCGGCCATCAGGAATTCTTCGAGCGTGGCGCTCATGCCGCGCTTGATGAGCACGGGCTTGCGCAGGCGGCCGGCTTTTTTGAGGAGAGAGAAGTTCTGCATGTTGCGCGCGCCGATCTGGATTACGTCGGCCCATTCCGCAACGAGGTCGAGGGTTTCGTTGTCGAGTGCTTCAGTGACGATGCGCAGGCCGAATCTTTCTCTGACTTCGGACATGATCTTCAGCGCTTCGAGACCCAGGCCCTGAAAGGCGTAGGGAGAAGTGCGCGGCTTGTAAGCGCCGCCGCGGAAGAACTGCGCCCCGGATGCGGCGACCTCGGCGGCGATGGCAAAGGCCTGGTCTCGAGTTTCGATGGAGCAGGGACCGGCGATGACGGCGAGGTTACGGCCGCCGATGGCGGCATTGGATCCAGCAAATCGGACGACGGTGTCTTCCTCTTTTACGTCGCGGCTGGCAAGTTTGTAGGCTTTGGAGACGCGAATGACTTCCGCAACGCCGGAGAGCGATTCCAGGTTGCCGCGATTGGCTTCGCCCTGATTGCCGGTGATGCCGATGGCTGTGCGCTGTGCTCCGGGAAGGGGATGGGGACGGAAACCCAACTCGACGATGTGGTCGCAGACCGCCTGAATCTCCTCCGGCGTAGCCTGCGCTTTCATGACGACTAACATGAATAACCCTCGATCCATCAGTCTACCGGGTCGACGAGCGAAGGGCAATGTTTACGGGGAGATGCGATGGCAGGGAGCGAGGGAGCAGGACTTGTGCGACGGGAAAGGAAAGTGGAATCCAACAACGCAGATCCAGGAAAAGTGGCGTCAACGAAAAGTAATAACAACGCAGATCGGGAGAAAGAAATTTCGGAAAAAGAGCGGCAAAGATTATTTTGATTTGGATTCGTCTGTCACTTCTGTTGAGCAATTCGCGGCCACGATGGCAGGAGCGATGACCATACCGATAAAGGCAAGAGCAATCAAGAAGTCATGCATGATCTCTGTCTCTAGTCGGCGCTAAACGGCCTTGGACAATCTGCCGGCGAAAGACCCTTTGGCGCGCTCGCCTCTTTATGAGGAGGCAACACCGCAACGCGAGAGTCCAAGGCCAAAGCTGATGCCGAAGAACAGTTGTGCAGCCGATCTACTTTGCAGCCGATGTACCACTATCATCGACGGTAAGAGAGGAATCTTGAAATAGCACAAAAAGCTGGACGGTTACGCGGAAGTGGTAGAGGGCGTAAACCTTTGTAGAGTTACAAAGGGCGCGGCAAGCCGCAGCCAAGTGCGAAGGTCATAATGCCTGGTGACGGAGCGCACAGGGGCGTGTGACAACGAGGCGAGATCGGGTAGTGTCCTAACTCAAAGTTTTGAGGCTCACATTGCGCGTCGCGGCAGTTCCCCGCGAATGGCTTCGAGGGTTCGAATTGTCAATAAGCGCCTCGAATTCAGCATACAACGCATGAAAGTGCGGTGGAACATGATCTCCGAAGTACATTTGGATCAATATCCCGTAAAACCTGCTGATCGTCGGCATCTATTTCTCTTTCTTGGGTTTACAAATAATACCCTCTCTCCGAATCTAGTTCCAGGTCTCAGCTGAGTCGAGTTTGCCCTAGCTGTATTTTGCGGTTGATTGCTTTTGCGATTGCCACTTGACGAAGAGCCACGCGGCGTAGCCGAGCTGGATGGCCCAGGTGACGGTGTAGGCGGCCCTCGTATAGAGATGATTGAGCGTCGCTACGATCGCATCGTGATCGGCCGCGGACATGTGCAGGCGCCAGTCGAACGGGGGCTCGGGCGGCGCGGTGAAGACGAGGTAGCCCGCCCAGCCGAATAAGAAGATGGGGACGGCGACGATTAATGCGGTACCAAGCTTCTTCATCGGAGACCTCGATTTTCGCGGCACAGTCGCGCCGCCGATCAGAAATTCAACGCTTGCTCGGCTTCTTCAGCGGCGATCTTCTGTTGCTTCCGCTCCACGCGGTAGCGAAGGGCAAGAATGAGCACGCCCCAGAGAAACCAGGCGAGCATGTTCCAGAGGAGCGCGCCGACCATGGTGGAGTCCATGCCCGAATCCTTCCCGCCGCCAAAGACCGGCGCCGGATGCTGCGTGCGCCACCAGCGGTTGGACATATAGACGATGGGAACGTCGAGGGCTCCGAAGATTCCCAGCACGGCGGCGAGGGTCTGCATCTGGGGCCCGGCAGCGAAGCGGCGCAAGAGCAGGTAGCTGACGTAGATGAGCCACAAAACCAGCGTGGTGGTAAGGCGCGCGTCCCAGGTCCACCACATACCCCATGCGCGCCTGCCCCAAAGCGGACCGGTGATGAGCACTACGGTGCAGAAGACGACGCCGACCTCGGCGCCGGCCAGCGCCCAGGCGTCGAACATTTGCGCGCGCTCGGCGTGGTTGTGCCGAGAGGCGAGGTAGCCGATACAGCCGATGAGGCTGATGGCGAAAAACAGGAATGCGACAGACGCCGACGGCACATGGTAGTAGATGATGCGGAACATTTCGCCCTGCGCGGCATCGTTGGGAGCGACATAAATGGCCTGATTGTAGGCCCAGCCGAGCAAGGCGACGGTGATCAATAGATAGATGCCGATGGCGAGCTTTTTCATGGGGAATCCAGCTCTTTCTAGTTTACGACGCTGGCGCACCAGGCGCCGTTGACTCAGGCGCGACGAGCAACCGGGCTCCTCGTTGTGATCCTTTTATGCGGAATGAAAAGGAACTCAAAGGCCGCCAGCCTGCCACTGCTACGATGAACTATCCTGAGCCCAGATGCGCGATCACCTGGCGACGCTGATGGACGATTTTCGCCGTTTCGACGGCGAAATCGCCGTGGTGCGCTACCAGGGCAATCGCCGGCGCGTGACGACGTATGGGGAGCTGGCACGGCTTGCCGGCCGCTTTGCCGCGCTGCTCGGAGCGCGAGGCATCGCTGAGGGCGAGCGCGTTCTGATCTGGGCCGAAAACAGCGCCGAGTGGATCGCCGCTT
>CAZANC010000250.1:0-5204 GCA_964486495.1 uncultured Occallatibacter sp. | reverse complement strand
CTTGTGCTTGATTGTGGCCCATTTCGAGTGGCCTGACATGACTACCTCAAACGTGTTTAAGATGGCGGCGTTTCCGCACCGTGACCCTCAAAGTATATCCCAGCCGGACAAGGCGTGAAGGCCTGCAATTTGGTTGAATAACGGCCGCCTTCAGGGGCGAGAAACGTCGCTTCCTGAAGGCCGGCAAAGCGGCCGCAACCCGAAAGAGCGGGCCCGAATCGGCGGCTTCGAATTAGCGGTGACCAGACCGGCGACAGTGACCAGACCGGCGGCGCGTCCTCTATCTCAAACTGTATTTCTCGATGAACCTGGCCAGCGTGCGGTTCCATGCCGCGAACCGATCGTTCAGCGCTTCGTACGTGCCGCCGGGCCAGAGATCGATGTTCATTCGAAGCCACGGATCGTTGACCTCGTCGTAATAAGCCCGGCACCAGCGGTTGTCGTAGTTCCAGGCGTTGATCTGCGAAATATCGAATTTGCCGTTGGTGGCAAAGCCGGCGGCGAGTTCAAGAGAAGCGCAGCGCTCGCCCTTGCAGTCGCGCAAAAAAATGTTGAGTGGGAAGCCCTGTGTATTGCTTTCGATGTGGGGCTTTCCGCTTTGGCCGGTAACGAATTTAACCCCGTAGCCTTCGCTCCCGAGCCAGGCTGCCACTTCTTCAATCGTTAATCCCCCGTCAGGAATAGGGCTCATCAAAGTTGATGAAGCCTGTGGCGGGGCTGCTGGCGGCTGCGGCACAGCTTGCGCGGCAGGCCCGGCTGAGGTGCTCGCTGCACTCTGCGCGCCGTCCCCAGCTGCTAATGGAGCGCCGCAATTTCTGCAAAATCCTTGATCCGGCCGGGACTCTGCGCCACAACGAGGGCAAGACATGGCGATTCTCCAGTTCTATCGCAGACTGTATTTGGCGATGAAGTTGCCGAGTACGCTATTCCAGGTCACAAACTGATCGTTCAGTGATTCGTAAGTGCCGCCGGGCCAGAGACCGATATCCATATCAAGACACGGATCGTTGACGCTGTCGTAATAAGCCTTGCACCAGGGGGTGTCGCTGTTCCACTGGTTCAGCTGCGAAACGTCGAACTTCCCGTTGGTGGCAAAGGCGGCCACGATTTCAATGGAGGTGCAGCGCCCGCTCTGGCAGCCGGGCGTAAAGACGTTGAACGGGGTGCCCTGTGCATTGCTTTCGATGTGGCGCTTGCCGTTTTCGGCGGTGACCACCTTCGCAACGTAGCCGCCGCTCTGCAGCCACGCAACGACCTCTTCCAGCGTTAATCCGCCGTCAGGAATGGCGTGCAGCGAAGCTGGTGGCGGTTCGGAAGGGACTGGCGCCGGCTGGGGCGCTGCTTGTGCGCCTGGCGCGACAGCGACGGCAACAGCACTTTGTGCGCTTTCCGCAGCTCCTAAGGCAGCTCCGCAATTCGCGCAAAACCTTTGATCCGGCCGGGACTCCGCGCCACAACGAGGGCAAAACATGGCGATTCTCCAACTTTGAAAAGGGGATCTGTAGATAGTCTCTGCAAGGTAACACTTCCGGATTCGCCAGGTAAAGCCGCTCCGGTCCGTTTAGACGACGGAATCTCTTCAGCCTGACCGCCTGCTCGTTTACTTTACCGGCTTGGCGCCCGGGTGCTGGCCCGCCCGCTGCGGAAACAGCAGAATGCAGATCACCATAAAGCACGCAATGGCCGCCGACGAACTGTACCGGCTCAGATTCAGCCCGCCGCTCGCGACCGGCTTGGTCAGCAGGTCGCCCAGCGTCGCGCCCAGTGGCCGCGTGAGCACAAATGCAGCCCAAAACAGAACCGCGCGCGAGGCTTTGGTGAAGAAATAAATCAGCGCCACGATCGCGATGCACCCGGCGAAAATGAGCGCGCCGCCTTCGTAGCCTGGGCCTGAATCCGCCACCCAATCGCCCAGCGCGGTGCCCAGCGTGTTCGAAAAGAGGATCGTCGTCCAGTAAAACGCCTCCACCTTCGGCGACGTGATGCACTCCACCGAAATCGAACCCATCTTGAGCCGCCATGTGGTCAGAGTGGTAATCACCAGCGCGAACAGGATCAACGACCCGCCGGGATAGCCGATGCCCAGCGAACGGTCGGAAAAGTCCGCCATCGTCGTCCCGGTCAATGTCGTCGCCACGATGACCGCCCAGTACAGGAACGCATGAAACTTCCGCGCCCGAATCTGGGACGCCACCGCGATCGCAAAAAACACAAAGAAAATAATCGTGCTCGTCGCATACCCCAGGTTCAGCGACATGGAGAGCGCATCACCGCCTGTTTCGCCCAGAGTGGTCGCGGCAATCTTGATAATCCAGAAGCCGATCACCACCTCGGGCACTTTTCCGAACGCCCCCTCAACAATCTGCGGCGCTGCCATCTCACGTGGCGTCTCTTCGCCGGAGCGTCTCGTCAAATTGCCGCTGAGTTTGCCAAACAGGCCCGGAAATGTCGCGACAGCCGCATCCACACGCAGATTATCAGTCACGCTGTGTCTCCCCAGATTTCAAAGTTTTGTTCTCGGCTTGCTTCCGTGCTTCGGCCAACCTCTACGGAAACACTTCCGCATCCCGCAGCAGTCTTCCCATTGCGTCCTTCTCCGACACGATTGCGTCGCCGGCGGCAATCGGCCACTGGATCGCCAGCTCCGGATCGTTCCACGCGATCGTGCGCTCGCCCTCCGGGGAATAATAATCCGTCACCTTGTAGGCAAACCCGGCCAACTCGCTCAGAACCAGAAACGCGTGTCCGAACCCCTCGGGAATCCACAGCATCCTGCCGTTTTCCCCGCTCAACTCGACGGCCACATGCTTGCCAAACGTCTGAGAGCTGCGCCGCAGATCAATCGCCACGTCCAGCACCGCCCCATGCGTCACCCGCACCAGCTTTCCCTGGGGCTGCGCGATCTGGTAATGAATCCCTCTCAGCACGTTTTTCTGCGAGACCGAAAAGTTGTCCTGCACCCAGGTCGCCGGCAGCCCCGCCTCCGCCATTCGCCGCAAGTTGAACGTCTCGGAGAATGCACCACGGTCGTCGCGGTAGATCTGGGGCGTCAGCACCAGAACGCCGGGCAAGGATGTCTCTTCGATCTTCATGATCACTCGGCCCTGGCCGCAAAGTACGGCTCTCGCAGCAACGCCAACAGGTACTGGCCGTAGCCGCTCTTCGCGATCGGCGCCGCCAGCTTTTCCAGTTGCTCGGCGTTGATGAATCCCTGCCTGAACGCGATCTCCTCAGGGCACGCAATGTTCAATCCCTGCCGCCGCTCAATCGTGTGCACAAACGTCGCCGCTTCCAGCAGCGAATCGTGCGTTCCCGTATCCAGCCATGCCATGCCCCGGCTCATGATTTCCACCTTCAGCTTCCCTGCCTCCAGGTAGCGCCGGTTCAGATCCGTGATCTCCAGCTCTCCGCGCGCCGATGGCTTCAGCGTCTCGGCAATCTTCACCACGTCGCGATCGTAGAAGTAAAGCCCCGTCACTGCATACCGCGACTTCGGATGTGCAGGCTTTTCCTCCAGGCTTACCGCTTGCCCATCTTTGTCGAACTCCACCACGCCATACTGTTGGGGATCCTCCACCGGGTAAGCAAAAATCGTCGCCCCATTCTCGAGCTGCGCCGCCGACTGCAACTGCTTCGAAAAGCCCTGCCCGTAAAAGATGTTGTCTCCCAAAACCAGCGCGCTCGGTTGCCCCGCGACAAAATCCCGTCCAATCAGAAACGCCTGCGCCAATCCATCAGGGCTCGGCTGCACGGCATAGCCGATCTCCAGGCCCCACCGTCTCCCGTCACCCAGCAAATCCGCGAACCGTCCTGTGTCCTGGGGTGTCGAGATGATCAGAATCTCGCGCAGCCCCGCAAGCATCAGCGTGCTCAGCGGGTAATAGATCATCGGCTTGTTGTACACCGGCAAAAGCTGCTTCGACACCACATGGGTCACGGGATACAGCCGCGTCCCCGATCCGCCCGCAAGAATGATTCCCTTCATTCCTCGATCCTCAAGTGCCCACTGTCAACCCATTATGAATCTTGGGCGCCCCCGGTCCCTCGCATTTGGGGACCGGGGAAAGCGCGAGTGTCACGGCGCTATAGCGCCGCCCGCTCCGCATAGTTCTTCGCGATCCAATCGCGATAGGCCCCGGTTCGCACGTTCTCCACCCACTCGCCGTGTTCAAGGTACCAGCGCACAGTCTTGCGCAGACCGCTCTCAAACCGCTCAGCTGGTTTCCAGCCCAGTTCGCGCGCAATCTTTCTTGCGTCGATCGCGTAGCGGCGGTCGTGTCCCGGCCGGTCCTGAACGTAAGTGATAAGCTTTCGCCTCGATGCCCCAGCCGCCATCGGCCGCATCTCGTCCACCAGATCGCAAATCGCCGTCACCACGTCGATATTCGCCCGCTCGCTGCTGCCGCCGATGTTGTACGTATCCCCCGGTTGGCCGCGCTCGAGCACAGCGCGGATCGCCGCGCAGTGATCCTCCACATACAGCCAGTCGCGGACGTTTTTCCCGTCGCCGTAAACCGGCAGCGGCTTGCCCTCCAGCGCATTCAGAATCACCAGAGGAATCAATTTTTCGGGGAATTGAAATGGCCCGTAGTTATTCGAGCAGTTCGTCGTCAGCACCGGCAGCTTGAAGGTGTGAAAGTACGCCCGCGCCAAATGATCCGATCCCGCCTTCGACGCAGCATACGGACTGTTCGGCGCGTATGCCGTCTCCTCGCTGAATGCCGCATCGCTGGGCCCCAGCGTTCCATACACTTCGTCGGTGGAAACGTGCAGGAACCGGAAGGCGGCGCGGTCCTCCTCGCCAAGCCCGCTCCAGTAGACCCGCGCCTGCTCCAGCAGCGTAAAAGTACCCATCACGTTGGTGCGGACGAACCCCTCCGGCGAAACAATCGACCGGTCGACATGGCTCTCGGCCGCAAAGTGCACAATCGCCTTCGGCCGGTATTTGCACAACAGCGACCCCACCAATTCCGCTTCGCAAATATCGCCGCGCACAAACGTATAGCGGTCGTCGCCCTCCAGCGGCGCCAGGTTCGCGGCGTTGCCCGCATAGGTCAGCAGGTCCAGATTCACTACCGCCCCGGCGCCGGCCTTCATCCAGCCCAAAACAAAGTTCGAGCCGATAAACCCCGCCCCGCCGGTCACCAGAATCGTCGAGTCCATGCGCTTCATTGACCCCGAGTATACGGCAGAAAATACACAAC
>CAZANC010000249.1:0-5208 GCA_964486495.1 uncultured Occallatibacter sp. | reverse complement strand
AAGTGGTAGACGGTGTGGCGATCGACGAGCGTATCGGCGAGTGCGTCGTGGTCGAGGCGCGGCGACGGATGGCGCATGCCGAGTTGCCCCTCGTGGACCTGCTGCGGTGACGCGGGGTCGATGCCCCAGCTGAAGCCGAGGACGCCGCTGGGATCGTGCGTCTGCAGGCGCTCGGTCTCGGGGGCCGAGGAAAGAGTAGTAGGTTGGCTTGAGCCGCTGCCAAAAAAGACGAGAAGAGAAACAGTTCCCCGAGCAGAGCAGAGGACGGCCCAGTCGGAGGAGCCGGGGCGCTCAAGGCTCGCGTGGACGACGTTTTCAGGGCGGTGGGCTTCGTAGGTTTGTGGAATGAGACAGCCGCGGAGGTTGAGTTGCCCTTGAATGGCGGCCGGAAGTTCGGGAAACGAGCTCACGGGCAGATGACGGATGAGGTAGGGGGTTGGTTGGCCGTCGATCACAACCGAGCCGGACGTATTGAAAGGCGTAGAAACCGAATCCTGCGGCAGGAGCTTCGGGGGACAGCGAAAAAGAAGCAGCAAAACAAGCAAAAGCCCCGATTTGATCAACGCGCGAACCATCGAAAACTCTCACGAGCACTCTATGCCGAGGGAAGCAGGAGCGCAAATCTTTCCCACCGATGCGAATCAGTTGCGCAGCGGCTTGCCGGTTTTGAGCGTGAACGCAATTCGCTCCTGCGTCTTGCGCTCGCCGCAAAGGGAAAGGAAGGCCTCGCGCTCGAGATCAAGAAAATATTGCTCGCTGACGAGCGTGCCGGGAGTGATGCGGCCTCCGGAAAGAATGTACGCGACCCAGCGAGCGACCTTCTGGTCGTGTTCGGAGGCGTAGCCGGCTTCGCCCATCATGTAGATGCCGGTTTCGAGCGTGGCGAGCGCGGCGACGCCAGGAGCGGGAATTTGCGCGCGCGGCTGTGGCGGAGCGTACCCGGCTTCGGCAAGAGCCGCAGCCTGCGCCTTGGCGTCGAGCAGCAGGCGCTCTCGGTTCATGGTGATGCGATCAGCGGGCGCGAGCAGGCCGAGCGAGCGCGCTTCAGCGGCAGACGTTGAGGCCTTGGCCATGGCGATGGTTTCGAGGGCGCGCTTGAGCGCTGTGGCGAATTCAGCGGATTGGGCGAAGCGTGACGGCGGGTCGCGAGGCTCAGGCGGGGCGAGCGCATTAGCCGCGTCGAAGGCGCGGAGGAACATTTCTTTGGTCCCGCCGCCCGCGGGGATCAGCCCAACACCGGCTTCGACGAGGCCCATGTAGGTCTCGGCGTGGGGCTGGCGGCGCGCGGCGTGGAGGCAGATTTCGGCGCCGCCGCCGAGAGTAAGGCCGAAAGGTGCGGCGATGACGGGCCGCGGGCAGAATTTGATGGCCGCGGTCATCTGTTGGAAGCTGTGAATGACGCGGGCCAGCTCGTCCCACTCGCCCTCCTGCGCGGTGAGGAGGAGCTGCATGAGATTGGCGCCGACAGAAAAGTTGTCGCGGTCGCCGGAGATGACAAAGGCCGTGAAATCGCGGACTGCATCGGAGGAAGGGTTGAGGACGGAAGAGATGAGAGCGAGAACATCGCCGCCGATGGCGTTCTTGAGCGAGTGCAACTCGATGCACGCGATGCCGTCGCCCAGATCGACGAGCGATGCGCCGGAGTTGGAGCGGATGGGAGCGCTCGAACGGCGGAAATCGGCGACGCGAGCGTGGCCGGGGACGGTGGGAATTGGAATGAGTCGGCTCGTGGCCGGCTGGAAGCAGGCGTTGCGATCCGGGGAGTACCAAGTGGTGTGCGATGCCGCGAGAAGAGCCTCGACGGGAGCCCTGACGGGAAGGCCAAGAGCCTTCATCCGGGCGACGGTTTCGGCCACTCCGGCCGCATCCCACATTTCAAAGGGACCCATCTCCCAATTGAAGCCGGCGCGCATGGCTTCGTCGATGGAATGAGCGTCATCGGCGACTTCGCCGATGCGGTCGGCAGCAAAGTTCCAGAGGGAAGAAAGAAAGGGCCAGAGAAAGGCCGCGGCTTTGTCTTTGGCGGGGTTGTTCGCTAGCAGCAGGCGCAGCCGCTCGGCGAGCGTGGCGGCGTTCTTTGCCATTTCGAGCGAGGCAAGAGCGGGCTTTGCGGAGGGGCGGTATTCGAAGCTGGAAAGATCGAGAACGAAGCGCTCGTCTTTGCCGCCAGGATCCGTGCTGCTTGGGCCGCGGACTTTCTTGTAGAAGCCCTGCCCGGATTTATCGCCCAGCCAGCCGCGCTTGAGAAGCTCATCGAGAATTGCGGAAAACCTGCCGCCGGTGACGCCTTCAGGAAAGTTAGCGGCGACGTGGGCGAGGATGTCGATGCCGACGAGGTCGGCGAGGCGAAAGGTCCCGGTGCGCGGCCAGCCGAGCGCAGGGCCAGTCAGCGCGTCGACTTCCTCGACGGAGAGTCCTTGCTCGAGCATGAGGTTGGCGGCGTTGAACAGGCACGCGATACCGATGCGATTGGCAATGAAGTTGGGCGTGTCGTGCGCGAAGACGACCTGCTTGCCGAGGTGAAGATCCGCGAACGCGGAAAATGCGGAGACGGCGGAGGGATCGGAATCGGCGGTGGGGATGACTTCGAGGAGGCGCATGTAGCGCGGGGGATTGAAGAAGTGCGTGCCGAAAAAGCGGCCGCGGACAGCGGGAATCGCGGCGGCGATGCGCGATATGGGCAGGCCGGAGGTGTTCGTGGTGAGAAACGCGTGCGCAGCGAGATGGGGAAGGACGCGAGTCAGCAACGCGGTTTTGATTTCGAGGTTCTCGGCGACGGCTTCGATGACCCAATCGCACTGCGCGAGTTTGGGAAGATCGTCGTCGAACGTGCCGGGAGTGATGAGCGCCGCGCGCGACGGGTCGAAAAAAGCTGCGGGCTTGGACTTTGCGAGCGCATCGAGGGCCCGCTCCGCGATTTGATCTTTTGGCGGAAGATCGAGCAGAAGAACGGGGATTCCGGCGTTGGCCAGATGAGCGGCAATGCGGGCGCCCATGGTTCCAGCGCCGAGTACGGCGGCGCGGCGAACAAGGAGCGGATTGGATCCGATTTTAAGAGCGGGAGTTGCGGCCGTGGCAGCGGTGCTCATACGGGCTCTCCCCTTGCGGCGTGAATGCAGGTGCTCTGCGCCGTGCGTAAACGCTCGCAGCATACGCAACGCGGCGGCGCTGGGTCAAGGATGGAAATGCGCGGCCCTCGAAGATTTATCGGGGTTGCGCGGAGGGTGCCCGGCTTTTTTCAGCGGCTCGCGAGGCCTGATTTTTTCTATTGACACGGAAGGCGAATATGCCTACATTGTAGGCATGGCAGATTTGCTGGGAACATTCGAGCAAGCGGTATTGCTGGCGATCCTTCACCTGGGCGACGGCGCCTATGGCCGGGCGGTTCTGCACCAGGTTCAGGAATCGCTTGCGAGAGCCGTTGCCGCGGGGGCCGTCTATACCACGCTGGATCGCCTGGAGCAGCGCGGGCTCATCAATTCCCGGCTGGCGAAAGGCACCGCGATTCGCGGAGGTCGAGCCCGCCGCTATTACATGGTTGCGGCCATGGGGAATCGTGCCCTTGCGGATGCGCAAAAGACCCTGGCAAAGATGTGGCAAGGCGTGAAAGTACCGGCGGCGGTGAAGTCATGAATTTTTCTGGTCCACCGCGATGGGCGGAATTCCTGCTGGAGCGGTTGCTGGCGGCGCGCGACCGGGAGACCGTAGCGGGCGATTTGCGGGAAGAGTACGTCGAATCGATCATGCCACGCATGGGCCGTCTGCGGGCCGATGTTTGGTATCTCCGCCATTGTCTGAGCTTCGCGCTGCGGTGTGCTTCGGAGGGAGGGCCGATGGGAAAGTTTCTGATTTTCAGTTCGCTCGTGACTTTGATTTGCGGGTGCTGGCTCGCGCTTATGGAGTTGCTGTTGCGGCATGCTGGATTCGCGTCGCGGACCGCCGTCGCGCTGTTGATTGCAGCCATCTGTGTGGCCACGTTGCTGGCGCGGATGCTCCATCTTGGGGTGCGCCGCGAACGATGGTTCTGGCCGGTAGCCGTCGCGCTCATCTGGTTTGGCGGCTCCAGTTTCCTGCGCAATGCGCACTCCGCCCATTTTGAGGGCTTTGTTTTTGTCATCTCTCTGGTCCTGGCTCTGCAGGGATTGTTAATGCTCGTAACGATGGGCAGAACAAACGGCCGAGACCGACTCACGATTGGCGCCGGCGCCCCATCGGGCGAGGCCGCTGACTCCATCCGCTCCGACCGTTGAGAGACTCTCTTCAGATCAGTACTCGACCTTGTTCGGCGCGGCAATCCATGCGGCAAAGCTGGCCCAGGCTTCGTCGGCGAGCAATTGCGTTGCCTGGAGTTTACGCTGGTTCGGGTCCTTGCGGAGCTCGGCGTAGAGAAAGGCGTCGTCGAAGCCGGCACGAGCTGCGTCGGCGGCGCTGGCTCCGTAGTAGACGGCGTCGAGGCGCGCCCAGTAGGCCGCGGAGAGGCACATAGGGCATGGCTCGCAACTGGTATAGAGCACGCAGCCCGCGAGCGAGAAGGTTCCCAGAGACTTGGCTGCGGCACGAATGGCGTTGACTTCAGCGTGCGCAGTGGGATCGTTGGTCGCGGTGACGGAGTTCGCGCCTTCACCGACAATTTTGCCGTCGCGCACGACGACCGCGGCAAACGGGCCGCCCGTTGCTGTGAGAACGTTCCGCGTGGCCAGCGCGATGGCGCGGCGCAGGAACTCCGGGTTGGGTTGGCCGGACATACGCGGTGGTTCCAATTCCTGAGGGAAGCCGGAGACAGATTCAGTATGGCACAGCGTGCGCGGCGGGAAGACGCGGCGCGGAATGGCGGAACTCGCGCCGCTACGGTGAAAAGTTGATCCGAATGAAGACAAGATCAGGCGGCTGCGTGGGCCTCAAGAACCTTAAGAAATCGGGCAAGCCAGACGGGATGTGCGGGCCAGGCCGGGCCAGTGACGAGATTGCCATCGACGACGGCATCCGTCATATCGACGGAGACGTAGGTTCCTCCGGCAAGCTCGACTTCGGGAGCGCAGGCGGGATAAGCGTTGAGTTTCCGGCCCTTGATGACTCCAGCGGCGGCGAGCAGTTGCGGGCCGTGGCAGAGCGCGGCAATAGGTTTGTCGGATTTGGCGAAGTGGCGAATGAGGTCGAGAACCTTGGGGTTGAGTCGGAGATATTCGGGCGCGCGGCCGCCGGGAATGA
>CAZANC010000248.1:0-5223 GCA_964486495.1 uncultured Occallatibacter sp. | reverse complement strand
GTGATCAGCGTGTACCTCGTGCCGGGTGCGGCGCCCGAATTCTTCCATTTTGAGAGTGCATTTGGCTGGAGAGAACGGCCTTGGGAAGAGCGTTCAGGCTGGCGATGACCCGAGACGGAGACGCAAGAGACTCAGTCGTTGCAGGCATCGATTTGAGGGTCTTTTACGCGGAATCGACGGCGCCCGGCCGCGAAGATATCCGATTGAGAAAGAGTTTTAGAAGCAGAGGCACGATCCCTGTCGCACTCCGTGACGGCACAACTCACCGTGAAATAGGCATTCTCGCGCGTTCTGGCTGATGGTTCCTGACGCCCTGGGCCGACGCATCCGCGATCATTTTTCGCCATCGATCAAGACCGCGGGGATGCGCTATACTCCAGGGCAGTGCGAAACAGGAGGATCACGATGCGTTTACAGGCGATGGCTCGAGTTCTGGCAGGTACGGCAATCATGGTCGCGCTGGGAGGGTCAGGCTGGATGGCGGCGCAGTCCGGGGTCGATACCGTGCTGAAACCGGCTGACCTTGAAAAGCTGTTTCCGGCCACTGTGTACTACTTCGGGCAGAGCGCGCCCACGCAATTGCGCAACTCAGGCGGCGTAAAGTTCGCTGACGGCCATTACGTTTTGGCGAGCCTGGTGGACACGAGCGGGTACTCGACGGGAGTGGCGGCGAAATACCAGGGATACCTGATCGCCGAAGTTCCGCTGAAGATTGAAGGAAACCTTCTGCCTGCGGGCGCGTATGGCTTCGGTTTCCTTGACGGCGATCGGTTCCTGGTGACGGATCTGGGGGGCCATGACGTGTTTACGGCTCACTCGACGAAGGACACCGACGTGGCTCGACCCCGCCCCTTAGTGGTGACCGATGCTCCAGCCGGCGGCTTCCGCCTTTATGCCGGGCGGAGCTACGTGCACTTTAGCCGGTAAGGCGAAAGGCTGTGGGCTTCGAGCTGCCAAGCCTCCGCGACAAATATCGGTTGCGGGGCGCCGCGAGCAGGACGCTACTCCCAAAGATCACCCGATACGCGTCAGCATTGTTGCTCCTCAGCGGAGCGGCTGCTACAGCCGCGCTTGAGCCTTCAACATCGCTCGCCAATTATGGCCGCCAGGCCTGGGTCATGGAGAATGGCCTGCCTCAAAATACAGTTCAAGCATTAGCGCAGACGAAGGATGGGTTTCTCTGGTTGGGTACAGAGTCCGGCTTGGTGCGCTTTGATGGTGTTGAATTCCAGGCTTACGACCTCAATTCCGCTCCTGCGTTGCCGGGCAGCGACATTCGCTGTTTGCTCGTAGCCCCGGACGGAGCGTTGTGGATTGGGACGAATGCGGGACTGGCGCGGTGGAAGGATGGGGTGGTCAGAGCGTTCACGACGCAGGACGGGCTACTGGACGATGGAATCCTCGCGCTCAGCGAAGGAGCGGACGGGAAGCTTTTTGTGTGGACGGAGCACGGCCCGGCCCAGATGACGGCGGGGCGATTCGCGCCCATAGGCACTGTAGACGCCGTTCCGTTCTCGTCAGGGCTCGAGAATCCGGGTACGGCCATCTTCGACAAGCAAATGCCAAATGGGACAGTTGTTTCGGGCAGCAGAAGCGGCTTGAATCTTGTTGAGGCGAAAAAACCTGCAGGTTCTTCCACGTTTCTGGCGGTTGGCAGAGAGCTTCCCGGTAGCCGAATCCAGGCGGTTTTTGCCGATCGAGAGAACGCACTCTGGATCGGCACCAATGCGGGGCTGGTGCGCTGGGCCAAAGGCAACGTCGAGCGCTTTCCGATTACCGATCCTCTTTCGACCGCGTCGATTCTGGCGGTCATGGAGGACAGCGAGGGCAATCTGTGGGTCGGGACCGAAACCGGCGGGCTGGATATTCTGCGCGATCAGCGTTTCCGAACGATCGACACACGGGATGGGTTGACCTCCGATCGCATCACCACCGTGGTGGAAGATGCAGCCGGAACGCTTTGGGTAGGGACGCAGGAGGACGGACTGAACGCGCTTCTCCGAGACCAAGGCGCGGCGGGCTTGCATGCCGTGCGCAGTCTCTCAGTGAACGACGGGCTTGCGAGCAATGTGATTCTGTCGCTGGCCGCGGCGCCGAATGGCGACCTTTGGGTGGGCACGCCGGATGGGCTGAGCCGGATTCGCGGAAACAAGGTGGACACCTTCACCTCAGCCGATGGGCTGCCTGACGATTTTGTGCGCTCGTTGTTGATCGACACCGACGGGTCACTTTGGATCGGCACCCGGCGCGGGTTGGCGCACTGGGCGGTAGAAAAGAGCGAGCAGAGCCGGTCAGGTTCCGGCGCAGGAATGGAGACCTACACGCATGCGAGTGGGTTGGGCAGCGACCTGGTGGGCGCGATGGCTCGGGACGCACACGGCGACCTTTGGGTAGCAACATTAGCTGGGTTGTCACGCCTGCACGGCAACACAATCTCAAACTTCACGACTGCAGATGGGCTTTCGAGCAACGTGGTGACAGCAGTGCTGCCACGCGCCGACGGGACACTGCTGATAGGCACGCAGGACCACGGCTGGGATGTGTGGGATGGAAGCAAGTTCTCCAGGGCGATGCGCAATAGCCTTGAGGAGACGACGATCCACGCCATTCTGGACGATGGCGCGGGGCTTCTCTGGTTTGCAACTGGCGACGGCATAGCGCGCTGCGACTGCAATGAGAGCGCCGGC
Organism: uncultured Occallatibacter sp.; assembly: GCA_964486495.1. Lineage (GTDB taxonomy): Bacteria > Acidobacteriota > Terriglobia > Terriglobales > Acidobacteriaceae > Telmatobacter. The sequence continues at coordinate 2,536 of CAZANC010000248.1, read as the reverse complement.
GCAGGCCCCGCCGGGAGTTGTTCGCACTGGATGGAGTTTGGGACCGCGGATGGGCTCGAAAGCCGGGAAACGGCGAACAACAGCCATCCTTCCGCGTGGCGCTCGCGCGACGGACGCCTGTGGTTTGCCACGGCAAAGGGGTTGGTGGAAGTGGACCCGGCGAACTTTCCTGTAAACGCGGTGCCGCCTCCGGTGTCTTTGGAACGCTTTCAGGTGGACGATGTGGCGCAGCCATTGCATGGAGCGGACTCTCGGTTGAGAGTTGCGGCGGGTCGCGTTCATTTTGAGTTCGACTACGCCGGGTTGAGTTTTGTTGCGCCCCAGAAGGTGCGCTACCGCTATATGCTCGAAGGCTTCGATCGAGGTTGGACCGATGCTGGAACGCGGCGCACAGCTTATTACACGAATATTCCGCCGGGCCGGTACACGTTTCGCGTGCAGGCGGCGAACAACGACGGGCTTTGGAACACGACCGGCGCGGCGCTGAGCTTCGAACTGAGGCCGCATTTCTATCAGACCTTATGGTTTTATGCTTTGCTTCTGATGGCGCTGGCGGCCACGGTGTTGCTGGTGCTCAAGCGGAGATTGTACGTGGCAGAACGGGAGTTCAAGGCAGTGCTGGGCGAGCGCAGCCGGATCGCACGCGAGATTCACGATACATTGGCTCAGGGGTACGTGGGCGTTTCGGTCCAACTGGAGGTTCTTGCGGAGTTGTTGCGCCAGCGGAAAACGGAAGATGCGGGCAAACAACTGGACCAGACACGCGACTATGTGCGCCACGGGCTGGCAGACGCGCGTCAGTCGATCTGGGCCCTGCGCACACAGGATGCGAGCGAGACAACGATGCCGGTGAAGTTGCGGCGCATGGCGGAAGGAGCCGGAGGCGATGGATTGACAGCGCGGTTCAGTCTTTTCGGAGCTTATCGCCCGCTGCCCGCGGAGACGGAGCGCGAGGTAGCACGCATCGCGCAGGAAGCAATCCATAATGTGAAGAAGCATGCCGGGGCCAGTGAACTTTCGGTTCAATTGGAATATGGACCGGAGACGGTTACGCTCGAGGTCAGGGACGATGGGCGTGGAGGCGCATTGGAGCGGACGGCCGGGGCTTCGCCGGGTCACTTTGGCCTGACCGGTATGAGAGAGCGCGCGGCTGAAATCGGCGCCACGCTGGAAGTGAGTAGCCCGCCGGGTGAGGGGACTACGATACGGTTGAGTGTACCGGCGCGAAGTGAAGCGCGTGAACAGGCGGGGGTGAAACAGTGACAACGGAGTCGATCCGCGTGCTGGTTGTCGAAGATCACAACGTGGTTCGCCAGGGGCTGGTGGCGCTGCTGAATGTGGCAGGGGGCCTGGAAGTGGTTGGCGAGGCGGCGGATGGCGTGGAAGCCATCGCCCAGTATCGAAAGCTGCAACCGGATATCACGCTGATCGACCTGCGGATGCCAAGGATGAGCGGCGTCGACGTCATCGAGCGAATCCGCATGGAGACGCCCCAGGCGCGGTTCATCGTGCTGACTACCTACGACGGCGATGAAGATATTTACCGCGCGTTGAAGGCGGGCGCACGAGCGTACCTGCTGAAGGGGATGACGAGCGAGGAACTGATCAGCACGATTCGAACGGTTCACGAGGGGAAGTCACATATACCGCCGGCGATCGCTGAGCGGCTCGCCGAGCGCATGGGCGCGCAGGATCTGACTCCGCGCGAGTTCGATGTGCTGGAGCAGATTGTGTATGGCAAGAGCAATCGGGAGATTGCGGCCGAACTGGAGGTTTCAGAGGCGACGGTAAAAACGCACATCAACAGTCTGCTGAGCAAACTGGGCGTGACTGACCGGACGCAGGCGGCAACAGCCGCGATCCAGAGGGGAATTGTTCCGCTGGAGTCACTTAAAAGGCCGAATTCATGACGATGAAGACTGTGGGAATCACGGTTTTTTGCGGAGTTTTTCTGGGACTTCTTGCGCTGCGGGTGCAGGCGCAAAAGGCAACATGGCGGCAGGCTACGCCCACGGAGCTTGCGGCGGTTCTGCCATCGCGGGCACACGTGGAAAGCGAGCACATTGAGACGGAGATGCGCACCGCGTCGGGGATCGTGGATGAGCATGGGCGCTTCATTGCCGGGGTCGTGCTGATAACGGCGGGCTATTCGGCTGAAGGGAAGTACTCGCACTACCTGATCGTGCAAGCACCGGTAGAGATTGGCGGCGTTAGGCTGAGGCCGGGCGAATATGCTTTTGGTTGGAGCCGGGAAGACGGCGGAGACACGCTGACCGTTCATTTCAACCAGGCGGCAACGGGAGCGCTGGTGGGGACCGCGGATGCGCACAGGATCCCCGGCTCAAGCAGAGTCGAGAGCCTGCACATATGGCCGCCGGGCGACAAATCGCTGATCCAGATTGGGCGGTTCGAGATTCCTTATAAAGTGGGTGACCGATAGAGAAGGGTTGAGAGGCTCCTCACGGGGTTTTCGCCAACGGGGCCTGAGCTTTCGCAAGTGGTTTCTAAATGGGCGTTCGCCGGGTTCGGCTCGGGG
>CAZANC010000247.1:0-5224 GCA_964486495.1 uncultured Occallatibacter sp. | reverse complement strand
ACATTTTCAAGATCTGCGAGCGAATGAAAGTAGCCGAGGCCGCGGACCATATACTCGGCTCCGCTCATCTCCAGCACGTCTCCACCGACCTCATTCGTGCTTTGTCTTACCTTGTCAATCACGGTGGCAGCGGAAATGCCGTAGGAAAAGAGTTTGCTGGGGTCGAGGTTCACTTGGTACTGGCGCACAAAGCCGCCGATGCTGGCTACCTCCGCCACGCCGGGCACGGTTTCAAGCTGGTAGCGCAGATACCAATCCTGCAGCGCGCGCAGATCGGCCAGGCTCTTGGTGTGACTGCGATCGATGACAGCGTACTCATAGACCCAGCCGGCGCCGGTTGCATCGGGGCCGATCGCGGGATGAACGTCCGCGGGCAATCGCCCGGCGATCTGCTGCAGGTACTCCGTTACACGAGATCGCGCCCAGTAAAGATCTGTGTCGTCCTGAAAAACGACGAAGACATAGGAGTCGCCGAACATAGTTTGTGCGCGCACGTTCTTGACGCGCGGAGCCGCCAGCAGAGCGGTCACGATCGGGTAGGTGACCTGGTCTTCAATCACATTCGGTGGCTCGCCCTCCCATTGCGTATGAATAATCACCTGCACGTCGCTGATGTCGGGCAGTGCGTCGAGCGGCACTCGTTGCATGCACCAATAGCCGGCGACGACCAGCAGAATGGCCCCCGTGAAAACCAGGAAGGGATTCCGAGCGCACCACGCGATGATCCGTGAAATCATCACATCCCTCCCACGGCGCTGAGGCTCAGTTGCTTTGTGCCCACTGTCTGGCCGCCGCGCTGCACAGTCACTGTCACCTGCCACGTGCCACCAGTCGAGAGCTGTATCGAGCCTTCATAAAGCCCGTTGCCCTTATCGGAGAGTGCGGTTGCGTCGCGCTCTGCAGCCATTCCCATCGCAGGCATCGCCGGCATGAAGAAAATTGCAGTAACTTGCGCGCCCGGCACCGGCTTTCCGTCAGAGCTGGTCAGTTTCACGCGGACCGTGTTCGGCCCTTTAACCGGTGGAGAGGGCTCAGTACTGACGTCGACTTCGATTTGCGCGGCGGGCGCTGAGCTGGCGGACGGCTGCGGCGCGGTAGGCGCAAAGGCTCCTGCGGCCGCCTGAAGCTGAGCTTCAGAGTCGACAAGAAAATTGGCTGAGCTCACCACTTTCTCGCCGGCCTTAAGCCCGCTGAGGACGACAACTGAATCGTCAAGTTGCGGACCTATCTCAATGGTGCGGGGCTCCAGGCTGCCGTTTCCGTGATCGACAAACGCGACGGCCCGCGTGCCAGTCTGCAGAACCGCGGAGGCCGGTATTACCAACTGCCGGCCGAGCCGGACCGAGATTGCAACATTCACATACATCCCTGGCTTCAAAATCACGCCGGGATTGCTGAAGACAAGGCGCACGCGCACGGTGCGCGTAGTCATATCCACCTGCGGCAGAATCTGATCGATGCGGCCGTTGAAGTGACGTCCCGGATAGGCATCCACCGTCACCTGCGCCTGGTCGCCCGGACGTAGCTTGCCGACGTCGTTTTGAAACACATTGGCGTAAACCCACACCGTGGAGAGATCGGCAATCGTGTATAGCTTCGTATCAGGCTGCACGTACTCATTCGGCAACGCGTCGCGCTCGATGATGTAGCCGGAAGCCGGCGATTCGACGGCGATGTTGCGCTGCACCTTGCCGCTCTGTTCGAGATCGGCGATCGCCTGCGCCGGCACACCGAATTGCTGCAAGCGCTCCTCGGCCGCCTTTTGCAGCCAGCCGTCTTCCGGTGCCCCCATGCCGTGCGCATCCTGCGAGAATGCGGCCTTGTTCTGGCGAGCCAGCAGATACTCCTGCTCGCTGCTGACGATGTCCGGGCTGTACATGGTGAATAGCCGCTGTCCCTTGCGCACGTATTGGTAGGTCGCGTTCGCCTGGACGTCCTGAATCCAGCCGGGAAAGCGGGACTGCACGTACGAAATTCGCTCTTCATCGATGTCGACATTTCCGGGAACGCTCAGATCGTCGCTCGCATCCTTCTGCTCCACGGTCGCCGACGTGACGCCGATTTCCTGCATTCGCTGCGGCGATAACTGCAACGGCACAAGGCCGGGATCGGCATTGGGCGCACCTCCGGCGGGGGTCGTTGGCTGCGCAGAGATGGCCGGTCCGCGCGCCACCACCGGATCCTGCGAAGCTGTCTGCGGTGCCGTGTTGTCGCGGCGGATGAGCACATACCCAAGAGCGGCTGCAAGCAATACACAACCGCCAACTGCTGCCGCTAATGCAAACTGATAACTGCGTGTCTTCATGGCTTCACCTCCGTTGCCGGGGAATCAGACGGGTTGATAGGAGTGCCGGTGGCGAGTTCGAGATCCGCCAGGCGCGCGTCAAAGTCGCCAACCGCCTGAAGCCAGGCAAGGTCGATGTTGACGACCGTCATCTGACTGTCGAGCAGATCGAGAAGGTCCGTCTTGTCGTTCTCATACGCGATCACGCTCGACTGCAGCGTAGCCTCGGCCTGGGGCCGGAGTTGGTCGTGATACAGGTGCGCCATCTTCTGCGCAGCCTCCGCCTCCACAAGCGCTTCCTGAACCTGCCCCAAAGCCGCATTGCGAAGCGCAGCCAGCTCGGCGTCCTGCTCGGTCGTCTGCACCGCGGCCTCCGCAATCTCCGCATCGTGCTTGCGGTGATTCAGCCAGGGAAGGTTCATCGAGCCCTCGACCATGTAGGCGTTGCGCATGTTTTGCCCGGATGGCTGGATCATGTAACCCGCTGACACCGTGAAGTCCGGCACGTAGGCCTTCTTCGCCAGCGCTTGCTCCTTGTGGCTGCGCTCGGCGGCTTGCTGGGCTGCGAGCAGATCGGGCCGCGAGCGCATCGCCAGATCGTCCAGGCTCTCAGCCTGGGGTAGCGTGCCGAGCACGGCATGCTCACCCGCGATGCTGAGCGGCGATTCGGGTTTGCGGCCTAACAGCGTGTTCAGGCGGGCTCGCGCCAATTCGGCGTCATGATCGAACCGAATCATGTGCTCGGCCAACTGCGTAAGCGCCACCTGTGCCTTCAGAATGTCCTGTTGCGGCACCTTTCCAATGGTGTACTTGATACGCGCTTCTTCAATAGCCTGGCGCGCAATGGCCTCGTGCTGATCGTGAATCCGCATCTCGTCGTCGGCGAGCAACAGGTCATCGAAGGCTTTGTGTACGCGCACCCGAACGTCCAGTTGGACCTGCTCCAGATCGGCCTTCGCCTCATCCGCGCTCGACTCAGCAACGCTCGTCCGCAGCGCCAGCTTTCCCCGGCCCGGGAAAGTCTGGCTGATACTGAACATGTTTTGCGCGTCGTTATAATTCCACGGCTTTTCGAGTGGGACTCCCCATCCGCGGTACATCGCCATGGGATCGTCGAGCGTGCCGGCTGTGGGAACATGCGCTTGGGCAACGGCAACGCGCCTTGCTGCAACTTCGATCTCGGGATTCGCGGCAAGGGCAATCCGTTCGGCTTCATCGAGCGTCAGGGTTGGCCCGGAAGCCTCCGCCTCGTGGTGTTCGCCGTGTTGCCCTTCGATCAGGACTGCAAGGCTCGCGAGGCCATCGCTCCCTGCGGGCGTTTGCGCGCGAGAAATGCCGACTGACGCAGTCGCCGTAAGAACACAAAGTGCAGCAAGAAAAGATTTCATGACTCCCTCCAAAGGAGATTGGGTGCTCGAGCCGGGCGGTGCGCTCGCAGTTCGCAAAAGCGCGCGAGACCGCACAAAGGCCCAGGTTCAGCCTGCGAAGGAAGGAGTTTTAGATTCTGAGTGCGAGAGCGCCGCCCGGCGGGAATTTCGGCGGCGGCGTTTCAAGAGCATTCCCGTAACCGCCGCTCGGAGCGGCAGGCAATTCCAAACCCACCGGATGCGCTATAGCGGCCAGCTTCTGCGACTGCCCAACCGAGAACGGAGTGACCGGAGCATTGGCGGGGTTGTTCCCGTGGACCTGGCAGCATGAACAGTCTGCACCCATTGCGGCCGAGTCACATCCCTGCGCCGCCGTGCGACAGCAATCGGGCAGGCCTGCTGAGTGGGCGCCGAGCAGGCAGGCGGACGCCGGCATTGCGGCCCAGAAGACCACAACCGACAACGTCAGCAACGCACCTTTTCTGCTCCAATTCATGGTATACAGGTCCCGAAAGTCTATTGTTAGCATCCCCTGTAGCGGGCTCATATGGCTGTGATTTAGATCACGTCCCTGAAATCCGGAATGCGAAAATGCTTGTAATGAAGCTATCAGACCCCTTGAATTTTATGCTTGCCGAGAACCTGCCAGTCTCCTGTTGCTTCCGGGCTGGCTTTTGCCGAAGTACTAACCTTTCAATTGGTACAGTTCCAGCCGGGCCTTTCAGTCAAGGCAGATATTCAGGGCTTACCGGAAGACGACGCCTCTCTGCGCATCAGTGCGAATCCGCCGTCCTTGAGGGAGCAACCTCGAAAGTGGCTTCCTGGCTGGCCAGCGAACTGCCTCCGATCCAGACGGTGTAATGCGTCGCTTCGATCGTTGGCTTGCTCTCCAGGTTGAAGAAAGAGAGTTCCTTGAAGCCCAGAGGGAAATTAACCTGCTTCGATTCGCCGGGAGCAAGTGTGACGCGGTGAAACCCCTCGAGGCTTCGCACCGGTTGCTCAATGCTTGCCCCCAGGTTGCGCACATAGCACTGAACCACGTCGGTTGCCGTGCGGTCCCCGGTGTTGGTCACAATCGCAGTCGCTTCAAGGAGAGGCGTGGTTCGGTTCGCGAGGGCCTGCGCCAGTGGGATGATACCCTTCGATACTTTGACGTCGCTGTAGGAAAAGCTGGAGTAGGAAAGCCCGTAGCCGAAGGGAAACAGCGCGCTGTTGGGAACATCAATGTACCGGGAGAAGAAGCGGGTACCGTCCCCAGGCGGCTTCGACAGATCGATTCCCGTGGGCGGGCGTCCCGTCGGGAACTGATTGTAGTAGAGCGGCTCCTGGCCAACGGCGCGGGGGAAGCTCATCGGCAACTTTCCGCTGGGAGAAACATCTCCGTATAGAACATTGGCGATGGCATTCCCAGCCTCGGTTCCGGGGAACCAGGTCTCAATGATTGCGGGAACGTGTTTAGCTGCCCAGTCGAGAACCAGCGGACGGCCCGAGAAGACAAGCAGCACCACCGGCTTGCCTGCGGCAACGACGGCTTCAAGAAGCTGCTGCTGGTTGCCGGGAAGATCGAGGTATG
>CAZANC010000246.1:0-5281 GCA_964486495.1 uncultured Occallatibacter sp. | reverse complement strand
CCCGCGTTCCCGAAACCGCGTGAAAAAGACGGTGAGCAGCACAACGACACTTTACTGGCCGGGTGCTGGAGGTCTCCTCAATGAATCGAATGGCACGGCCACGACATGGGGAAAGCAAGTCCACTTTGCCGGATTGCTTGTATGGCACGAAGACTCATCTGGAAGCGGGCGATTCCTCTTCCATGATCATCTTGGCTCAGTCCGAATAACCGGTACCGCTGCTGGAACAAATCCTCCTAGCGATGACATCGACTACCAGTCCTTCGGATCGATCTTCAATAATTACGGATCCTCTCCATCGAACAATCACTACCTCTTCACAGGAGATGAACGGGATTCTGAGAGCGGAACGAACTATGCATTGGCTCGCAACCAAAGCCCCGTACTCGGCAGATTCAACCGTCCCGATCCCTATGACGGGAGCTATAATCTGGCTAATCCGCAAAGCTTGAATCGCTACACATATGTACTCAACAGTCCACTCATTGGGGCCGATCCGAGTGGGTTGGAAGAGCAAATCCCCGGAGTTGGAGGTGGTATGGGGGGAGATGACTGTGCCGATGACTGCAGCGGTGACTGTGGAGACGACTGTGGAGGTGACTGTGGAAATGATTGTGGCGGTGACTGTGGATATGACTGTGGAAGTTCCCCCAACGATCCCAGTAACGGCGGTCAGAACTCCAATTCTAATAACGGTTATCCTCAAGGGGGCAAGGTTTGGGATGATTCGCTAGGTCTTCCAGCAGGGTCGCTTCCTGGAATACCTGGAATCACTGACATCCTTGGGGATATTGCGAATTCGATGGGATTTCCCGACCTAACCGGCATGGACTGCATGCCGATCTGCAGGGAAACACTTGGGCCCGAAAACAACGAAATGCCCGCAATGCCTTCAACGGACTCATCGCACAGGCGACAGCCATATGGGCAGTGCTTCAATAATGGCATGAATTACACTTCGCCAGGGAATGGAGTGCTTATTACGGCGACGGGAGCATCACTTGTCGGTCTCATATCCCCAAACCCTTTTTCGAAGGGAGCCGCCATCGTCAATACGTTCTTTAATTTAGCAAGGATCATATCCGTCGGGCTGGTTTGTTCTGACCCTAATGCAGACTTAGGCGGACTTCCAACAGGAGGAATTTATCATTAGTGGCGGGAGAATGAGATGCTTGATCTGTGTTCTACTCTAGCCTCTATCTGTTGTGTGATTTTCGGGTGTTGCATTTTGATGATCCGTCGGCGGGTGCAAGAGGTCGATGGATCACAAGGTTCGGGATTGATTTTCAATCAATCCCGACTTTTTAGACGATATTGGGGGCTTGCGCGCACTCACAATTGGTCACGACTTCCAGTGCTCTGGGCATGTATAGTTTTTCTATGCGGCCTGATCTCATGTGCAGGAGCTTTGGTTCTAGCATTGCGTTTGGTGAAGTGATTTTGTGTCTTGCGGAGACTCCGAGTTGTCGCTGAATCAGGCAGTTGAAGAAACTTCCGTGAGCCTTCGATTTCGAAGCGAGAATGGGGACATGCCACCCATGTTGACGCTTCTGGCGGCTGGGCTCCTGTGTTCCGCCGCGACCTTTTCCTTGATGACCTCCCCTTAAGGCAGGAACTAGCTGTATCGACCATGAGGCATTCCCGGCCGCGCCTTGGAGCGTGGGGCCATATCTTCTGGGTCGTGATGTGGCAACTCTGGTGCGGACAGACAGAAGCGCTTGTCATCGTGCGTTCTGTGACGGTTTTCCGTTAGCATCGATCCGGAATCAAGTTCTATAGAAGATTGATTCCGCGCAAACACCTACGCGTTGGAAGGAAGCTTGGGCTGTCCGGTAAGTCATACCAGTGCCTCGCGGAAACTGCATCCGGAAGAAAATTGCGGGCTTTTTATGCCGCGAATGCGCGCCCGTTGCAATTGTGGGACGTCCGACAAATCGTTCGGTACGGACTGTTCTCGATTACTATCGACTGTAGACGATATCGTAGCTGTCAGAGCCTCCAAGGGCAGCATGAAACCACAGCTTTCAATAACGAGGCCGCAAATCATTCAATATAAAACAGTTAAAAACACGATATTTCAACAGATTTCAATAACTTGCAGAAACTGGTTCGGGACCAGGGGGTCGGAGGTTCGAATCCTCTCTCCCCGACCAATAAATCCGTCGGCTGTCTGTTTTACTAGCATGAGTGATTCGATCAATATGGACTGCGGTCGTGCAGGGTTTATGGCTTCTCCCATTCGTTCGTGGCACTTTCTGAGCGCTGGCATCACCGGTCTGGCGTGCATCGCCGGTATCGCGTACATATTACTTGTGCATAGGCACGCATTTACCGCGAACGCTGTTTGTGCGGTAATCCTGCCGATTTGTGTTCTGCTGGTTGGACAGTGGTTCCGTACATTGCGATATTGCAACCAACTAGAGGATCTTGATGCGAAAGGAACACGCAGCGGATTGGACCAGCGGGGCGTACCACCTAAGAGCGTTTTGCAGTTGGCCGTAAGAGGATTGTCGGATGTCCTTTTTTGGTCCTATCTTGTGAATCTATATATGCTGATACTTATCATGTGGCTCCTAACGCGACTGATCGGCTCCAAATGACGGGATCTGTCCATCGCCAAAATGCCGTCCGGGGCAATGTGAACCTGATTCTCGAGGTCCGTAGTTGTGGAATCTCAACGGGTTGTTCCGTTCCGAAGCGGGTCGGTGACCTTGTCCCCAAAATTCGCATAGGACCGAGTATGAGATCGTATTTGGGAAGGACGGATTTATTTCGGAGAGCGGACATACCGAGGCACAGGATGATTACTGGACTGGCTCGATCTGGGCGGAGAACAGGTGACGGAATTCAACAACACTGGCACCTGGGTCCACTCCAATGTTTGGGCAGGTGGCAAGTTATTAGCTACTTTTGAGGGAACAGCCGGACCACATCCCAACACCTGGCATTTCCACTTGACCGATTGGCTGGGGACGAACAGGATGCAAACCACAGCCGCAGGGAGCAACGAGGAGGTCTGCTACAGCTATCCGTTTGGCGATGGGCTGTATTGCTGTGCCTCGCCAAAATTCCATCCGGGTGCAAAATAGGCTGCGCCTTAACTATTGAGGCAAGCGAATGTGCCTGAAAATGAGTGGCCGTGCGAGGATCCGAGGGAGACGGAAGCCTGATTGAACGCGAGAAATGTCCCGTTGGGCGCACCTCGGCTGCAAGCGTCGAAACCTCAGCACCTGCTCTTCTCGATAATGCTCAGGACGCGCGCTTAAGCCGGGCTTCAGGCTGCGAGGTTGTACCGATGATGCAGGCCGTCGAGGCGAGGCATCGAGACAACTTTGGCTCCGATCATTGTGCCTTCTGCTCTTTCTCGCCCTGCCGGAGTTTGCTTCTGCAACCCGAGATGGGTTCGGTCGTCATGGTAATAGCGAACATACTCGTTCATGAGCCGTTTCAGATGGCGTTCATTCAGCACAATCACATGGTCGAGTAGATCTCGGCGGCAGTTGCCCACGAAGCGCTCTGCAACGCCGTTTTGCCAGGGACTTTTGAAAGAAGTGCGAATGGATTTAACGCCAAGGATTTTCGCCGCTGTCAGGACCTCAGCACTGAAAGTGGCGTCGCGGTCGTGAATCAGATAGCGAGGGGCTGCGTCGAAAGGAAATGCCTCGCGCAACTGCTGACTTACCCAGGCGCTGGTTGGATGTGTTGTCACATTGAAATGAAGAATTCGCCGTCGATCATGGGCGATGACGAAAAAGCAATAGAGCACGCCGAAGGTGAGTGTTGGCACGGTGAAGAAGTCCATTGCGGCGATTGACTCGCGGTGGTTGCGCAGAAATGCCGCCCATCGCTTCGCCGGTTCAGGGTTTCGCGGCGCCTTGCGCATGCAACGCAGGACGGTTCGCTCAGAGATGTCGAAGCCCAGCATGCTGAGCTCGCCATGTATCCGCGGCGCTCCCCAGGTGGGGTTCTCCGCGACCATACGGAAAATGAGGGCCCGCAGTTCTGGGCTTGTGGGCCTTCTGCCCACATTAACCCGCTTCCTGGAGATCCATCTCCAATAGAGCCTGAAGCCCTCACGATGCCAGCGGACGACAGTTTCCGGTTGCACAATAAGGAGTGTCTGCCTCCACCCAGGCCAGAATCGGCGGAGGCCAACCCAAAACAGCCGATCAGGGACGGCAAGTCGCGGATGGGGATGCCGACGTGTCAGAACGGCAAGCTGCTGCCGCAAGGCCAGGTTTTCGAGGAGCAGATCGCGGCGGGATCGGAAGAAGCGCGCGGATAAGGCCGGCAGAAGCCTCCACAAACGAAGCATACCCATCCAGTATTGGACCTGACGCCTTTCCGCTTGCCAGTATGCCATAACTAGCATAGAATGATCCTGGATGAAAGCGACCGCCAAGCCTGTGCCGAAACCGTTGGTCTGGATCGCGAATTCGCTTGAGGCAGTACGGGGATTTCCAGAGGACGTGAAAGATGAGGTTGGCGCGGCTCTCTTTCATGCGCAGTTGGGCGGCAAGCACGTCAAGGCAAAGCTGTTGCGGCACATCGGGCCGGGTGTTCTGGAGGTTGTTTCCGATCACCGCGGTGACACATATCGCGCGGCATATACCGTGAGGCTGGCGGGGCGAGTGTATGTCCTTCATGCCTTTCAGAAGAAATCGAAGAGCGGAATTGCAACACCAAAGGCCGAGATCGACCTCGTGAAGCAACGGCTGAAGAGAGCAATCGAATTGCATACCATTTGGGAGAAAGAAAAACATGGCTAAACGCGATTACGTAGAGGGCAGTGGCAATGTCTTTGCCGACCTGGGATTCGCGGATGCGGATGACCGGCTTGCCAAGACTGAGTTGGCGATCAAGATCGCAGATATCCTTCGCCGCCGCAAGCTGACGCAGACTCAAGCAGCCGCAGTATTGGGTGTGGACCAGCCAAAGGTTTCGGCACTTATCCGCGGCCGGTTGTCCGGATTTTCCATCGAGAGGTTGCTGCGCTTTTTGTTGCGCCTGGGGACTGACGTATCGATCACAATCAAACCGCATTCACGGCCCCGATCAAAACTGCGCGCGCGGACTGCAAAGCGCGCTGCAAAATATCCGGTTGAGGGAATTCTGACTGTAGATGAATTTGTAGCTGCGAGAGCCTCCAAGACCCGCAGAAAACAACAGCGCGCCGCATGAGGCGCACAAGGCATTCAATCAAAAACAATTAGAAACGCGCGATTTCATTTCCTGAAGAATGGCTTCCTGCGCAGGAATGCTGCCTGGAATCCATAACCAC
>CAZANC010000245.1:0-5297 GCA_964486495.1 uncultured Occallatibacter sp. | reverse complement strand
GTCTTTGCCTGGATCGACCGCTGGCTGGCGCAGCGAAAGACCCGGGAGATTCTGGGCGCGGTATTCATGGTTCTTTTCGTGTGCCTGCTGGTCATCAATTCAGTATGGAGCCAGAAGCGCTATGAGGGCTCGAAGAACCACAAGGAAGCGGCTGCGCCCCTACGCGAGGTAATGGATAAATATGCGCCGCTGCTGAAAACTGGAGCCCAAGTGCAGCAAGGGCTGCCGCCCGGGCTGGGTGCGCGCACGTTGCAGCAGGCCCTGGAGCAAAAACCTGTGGCGGGGTTTGCCTCACTCGGTATGCTCGGACTTTGGGTGGTTCTTGCGGGAGGTGCGTTGGCAGGCCGTCTCAAGGCCCAGTATCGGGGAGAAAACTTGAGTTGGGCTTCGAGCCGGGACAAAGCTATCGGACGCGGGGGCGGTTGGACATTGGGCGGCTCTCGTCCCTTTGCCGCAATTGTGGAGAAGGAGTTGCGGAGTCTTTTGCGTTCGGTCCCATTACTCTGGGCGGTGAGTGTGCCTCTGCTGTTCGTGCTTGTGATTGCAGGCGTGTTTCATCGCAGCCCCTCCAGTGACATGAATTCGTTTCCGTTCGCATTTCCTTTGTGCGTGGCTTACGCGCTCCTTGGATTTACGGGATTGTTTTACAACAATCTGGGTGCTGAAGGAGCGGGGATTCAGTTGTTATTCATTTCTCCTACGCCGATCAGGACAGTTTTGTTGGCCAAGAATCTGCTCCACTCCATCTTGTTCGTCCTCGTAGGGTTCGCTGCGGGCATCCTGAGCTGTCTTCGGTTGGGAGTTCCGCCGTTCGTGGTGCTGGCGGCTACCGGCGCCTGGCTTGTTTTTGCACTGCCGTGCAATTTGGCCGCGGGAATCATCTTTTCGCTCACAATGCCGTACCGCATTAATCCCGGCCGAATCACGCGGCCCGCTGGAGCGCAGGCGAATACGTTACCAGCCGCGTTAATTCAGTTGGGAGTGCTCGGTGTCGGGGTGTTTGTGTTTTGGCTCTGCTGGTCTTCGAAGAGCCGGTGGCTACCCGTGCCCATATTTTTGGCGTTAGCCGTGGGCGCGATATTTGTCTGGATGCGCATATTGCACTACTCGGATGGCAACGCTAACCAGCACAGAGATTCGCTGATAGCGACGCTGATGAAGGCGGAGTAGAGGTTACAGCAGTTTCGGAATTGGTGTAGACCGAATGCACTCAGCACAGTGGCATTTTCATCAAGAAAATGCCACCTTTTAATGCTCTTAAAAGGTCTGCGTTAATTCCGAAACTGCTCTAGCCTCTTGAAAAATCTTTGCGTTTCTGGTAACTAATCCTTTAGTTGTTCGTCTATAGAAATGTCAATGCTTTGCCGTCTGGCAGAGTTCCTTATTAGGATCAACAAGTTAGCCATGCCGCCAAGAAAGTCCAACACGCTGACCGAAGCTGAGCTGAGGCTGATGAAGATCCTCTGGCGGCGCGGCGAGTCGGCCGTTACCGACCTGGTTGGAGCCCTGCCGGATGGCGAGCAACTGGCCTACAATTCAGTGCTCACCACCATCCGAATCCTGGAGCAAAAGGGCTACGTCGAGCACCGCCAGGAAGGGCGCGCGTTCGTCTACCGGCCCTGCGTCGCCGAAAATGAGGCGAGCCGTTCAGAGGTGCGCAATGTGCTCAACCGCTTCTTTGGCAACTCGAGCGAGAAGCTGGTGTTAAGCCTGTTGGGCGACGACGGGATTTCGTCCGAGGAGCTGGACCGGTTGCGCGACGCGATCCGCAGCGCGTCGCCGGATAAAGATGCGATCCGCAACGCCGCGCCCGACAAGGAAAATGGCGGCCAGAAGAGCGGGAACCAGAAGAGCGGGAAATGGAAGGGCGGAAGATAGCGATGCCCTTGATGCACATGGCCGATCCGATTCTTGCTATGTTTGCGCAAAGTGTTGCGCCGGCATTCTTCGCATCGCTGTGGCAGGGCGCAACAGTTGCAATCGCCTTGGTTCTCTGCTTGCGGCTCGTGCCCCGCATCTCCGCTGCGCACCGCTTTGCCGCGTGGGCCGCGGGATTTGCGGTCGTGGCGAGCTTACCGTTTCTACCGTTCCTCGTGCGTTCCGGTGAATTGAGCGCAGCCGCGCCACTTGCCGCTGGTGGAGCAAGACCTTGGCTCGCGTTGGATAGCCGCTGGGGATTCGCCATCGCCGCGCTATGGCTGGCTGCCTCCGTCTTCCGCGCCGCTGAGCTCGTTTTTCATTCGTTGCGCCTGCGCAAATTGTGGAAGGCCGCCACTCCGGTCGAAACGGAGCCCAACTTGCGCTTGATGCTTGCCGCCGCGTCGCCGGCGCGCACCCCAGCGCGTCCCATCGAGATTTGCACCGCGCGTGACCTTGACCGGCCCAGCGTGATCGGATTCCTCAAGCCGCGGATTCTCATTCCCGAGTGGCTCTTCTCGCGTCTGACGCCGAGTGAGCTTGAGCAAGTGGCTCTGCATGAAGCCGAGCATCTGCGCCGCCGCGATGACTGGACGAATCTGCTGCAGAAACTTTTTCTTGTTGTGTTCCCTTTGAACCCGGCGCTGGCCTGGATGGAGCGGCGGCTTTGCCGCGAGCGCGAAATGGCCTGCGACGAGGGCGTGGTTCGACGCACGCAGGCTCCGCGCGCTTACGCGGCTTGCCTTACTGCTCTCGCAGAACGCGGATTGCAACAACGGGGCCTGCTGCGCCGTGCACAGGCGCTTTCATTGGGAGTACTGGGTCGCCGGCCGGAGCTGGTTCACCGCGTTCACAGCATTCTGCGGCGCAAGCGCGCGTTGCATCCCATGGCGGCTGGCGCGCTGGTTAGCGTGCTCAGTTGCGCCCTGGTCGTTGGATCGATTGAGCTGGCGCGCACTCCGCAGTTGGTTGCGTTTGTCGCAGCGCCGCCACCCGATGCGCAGACGGCCCTCCTGTCGCCGCCGCAGGCAGGAACTCCAGGCATCGCGCGTGCTTCCTATGCGCAGACGGGTGAACTGGGCCCGGCGGCCACTGACCCAGTGTTCCACCCCTCAACGCAATTCCGTGAAATTGAAACGAAGGCCATTGTGCCTGCAAGCCGCATCGCGGCCGTAACGCCTGCCGCCGCTCGACCGCGCCGCAGCGACGATTCATCTGTCGGCATCGCGGAAACTCCAAGGCCGGACGCAGACTCCGCCGCGCCGCGCGCGGAACTGGTGAAGGCCGTAGTGCCAACATCGGCGGAGGCTCCGCAGCAGGGTCAGCAATTCATTGTTCTCGCAGCCTGGGAAGAGGTCGAGACCTCTGTCACCCAGACCTCCGTGACCAGGACAACAGCAATCGCCGATTATGACACCGGCGCGGGCCGACAGCAGCAGACCGGCGACACGGCCAGCCAGCCTGCCACAACTCGCGCCACCGAGATCACCGTCACACGAATCATCCTGCTCGTTTACCCGGCGACGTCCACCGAACCAGCGCCGGCGACAGTTTTCCATTCTCACCGGCCGGCCACGCCGTCTGCTGATACCGGCCGGATGGGCCTTCAACTCTAACCACGAACTTCAACACAAATGGAGAATCAAATCATGTCAATGACAACTAATTCATTAGTAGCAAAAGCAAAAAAGCTCGCAGTCCCCGCGGGCATCCTCGCAACCATCCTGTTTTCGGCAGCGTTCCTGTTCGATTACGGCAGAGCCCACGCCGCCGCTGCTGCTGCCGGCCCGCTCGACGACAGCAGCGTGTCGTCGCTCGTCGCACTCGACAACGCTGTGGAAGCCGTGGCCTCGCGCGTCACGCCTGCCGTGGTCAACGTTGCTGTCACTTCGCGCGTCTCCGAAGACGACCAGGACTCCGAAGATGGCGGCCACAGCTTTAACTTTGGCGGCATGAGCCCGCAGGATCTGCCTCCCGGGTTTCGGCAGTTCTTCTTCGGCCCCGGCGGCCAACAGCAAATGAAGCCGCAGCCCCAGTTTGAGCACGGGGTTGGGAGTGGAGTAATTCTGTCGCCGGATGGATACATCGTAACCAACGACCACGTGGTCGACGGCGCAA
Source organism: uncultured Occallatibacter sp. (assembly GCA_964486495.1). Lineage (GTDB taxonomy): Bacteria > Acidobacteriota > Terriglobia > Terriglobales > Acidobacteriaceae > Telmatobacter. The sequence goes on along the minus strand of CAZANC010000245.1, from coordinate 1,262 downwards.
CGCAAATACGGGTCACACTCAACGACCGGCGGGTCTTCACTGCGAAGCTCGTCGGCGTGGACAAACTAAACGACATCGCGGTCATAAAAATCGACGCGCACGACTTGACCAGCGTGCCGTGGGGCGACTCCAGCAAAGTAAAGCCGGGCCAAACCGTGCTCGCGTTCGGCAACCCCTTCGGCTCCTTCCCCTTTACCGTCACGCGCGGCATTATCAGCGGCCTCGATCGTCCGAATCCTTACCGCGACGATCCGCGCAAGCCCGGCGACTTCATCCAGACCGATGCCGCCATCAATCCCGGCAACTCCGGTGGGCCGTTGGTGAATGCGTACGGCGAGGTCATCGGCATCAACACCTTCATCATCTCGGGAAGCGGATCGTTTGCCGGTGCGGGCTTTGCAATTCCTTCGCAGATCGCTCAGGCAACGGCGCAAGCGATCATCAAGAACGGAAGCGTGCACCACGGATACCTGGGCATCAGCATGAACGACGTGACGCCCGACAACGCCGGCTTCTTCAATTTGCCTGACGCAACCGGCGCCATCGTCAGCCAGGTAACGCCCGACTCGCCGGCGAGCCGTGCGGGCCTCGAGAGCGGCGATGTGCTGCGCCAGCTCGACGGCAAAAAGATCCCGAACGGCAGCACGCTGCAGGTTGCGGTGAGCGAAATGACGCCGGGCACAGCAATCGAGCTGGGAATCCTGCGCGACGGCAAGCCGCAAACGCTGCACATCACCGTGGGCGAGTTCCATAAAGACTCGAGTGAGGAAGCCGGCATCGGCGAGCAGGGCCGTGAACAGCGCGGCCGTCTCGGCCTCACCGTGGCCAACCTCACTCCCGATCTGCGCCAGCAATTCAATGTGCCCGACCAGGTGAAGGGCGTCGTGATTCAATCGGTGCGCCCGGGCAGCCCGGCTGAAGATGCGGGTCTCGCTCCCGGCGCGGTCATTCTCGGAGTCGACCGGCATCCCGTAGGGGATGCGGACAGCTTCGTGAGCCAGCTTCATTCCGAACCTGCAGGAAAAGACGTCCTGCTTCTGGTCTGGGCGAACGGTGGCCAGAGTTACCTGGTGGTGCACCCGGACGAGAATTCCAAAAACGGCGAGTAAGGTTAGGCGAGTAATTCTCCGGCCCCAACGACAGAAGTCCGTCGTAGGGGCCGGATTCTTTCTGCTCTAGCGGCGAGAGCCTGCGTTGATGACTCCGATTTTTGTCGCGCCGATTTTGCAACAAAGCGACGCCTTGCGCCGTCTCCTACAATG
>CAZANC010000244.1:0-5321 GCA_964486495.1 uncultured Occallatibacter sp. | reverse complement strand
CTCACCAAGCCGCGCAATGCCATTCTCAAGCAGTACCAGCGCCTGTTCGAGTACGAAAACGTCCGCCTGCACTTCACTCAGGATGCTGCATGCGCCGTCGCCCGCGAAGCCATGGCCCGCAAAGTCGGCGCCCGCGGCCTGCGCATGATCCTCGAAGAGCTCATGCTCGACCTCATGTACCACCTGCCTTCGAACAAGCGGGTCCGCGATCTCGAGATTACGAAGGACATGGTCGAGCGCCGCGATCTCTCGCTCTGCCTACTCGAAAAGGCCGGTTGATTTTTCGTTGAGCGATTCACCGCGGCTCAAGCCCGGAACCCTGGTTTCTTAATCGGAACCAGGGTTTCTTGTTGCGGCAAAATCGAATCTGAACCGTATTAGACGTAAGCCACCCGCGCGCAGACCCATCTTTTTGTTGCGAGATTAACCCCTTCAACCGATCGATTGACCCCCGCGTTCGCACTCGAAACTTTCCCTTCCGCAAGCGTGTCTATACACGCAATGGCCGATGTACACAATCAAGGCCACAAGGGAGAAAACAAAATGAACGCAACCAAAGCAACCATCATTCTGGGCGCGCTGCTTTCAGCGAGCATCGTGTTCGCGCAGGCGCCCAACTCGAGCCCGGCCCCATCTGCAAACTCGGCGCAGGCCGCGCCGTCGCAGCCGGGCGACCAGCACCGCAACTTCTCGCCCCAACAGTTCGCCGCGCATCTCGGCAAGCGCCTGGGCTTGAGCAGCGATCAGGTCGCGCAGATCACGCCCATCCTCACCGCTCGCCAACAGCAGATGCAGACTCTGCGCGCCGACACCTCGCTCAGCGTGCAGGATCGCCACACCAAGGCGCATGCCATCATGCAGGACACCAACAGCAAGATCGAAGCCGTCCTGACTGACCCGCAGAAGCAGCAGTTTGAGCAGATGCTTGCCCAGCGCCGCGCGCGCCACAACCGCCAGCCGCAACCCTCGCAGCCCCAGGCGTAAACGTAAGGATCGGGATTGGCTGAAGCCCAGGTCTCAAAACTGAGACCTGGGAAAGCGGTCTGCCCGGCGCCGATTCCCGATCTCTTCTCTCTAATTCAAGGTCTCGTCTTTCTCCACCACAAGCGTCGTACTCTCCAGGCGCATGTCAATCGGCAGGCCGCCAACCGTCGAAGCCACACTGCGCACGATGGTTTCAAAGTCACTCACCATTGTGGGATTGTTCCAGGTGCCGTCGCTGACCACGAACGCGAGAGTCGTCCCGCCGTCCTTCGTCAAGAACACATTGGCCCCGTGGCCCTGAAAGAATCCAATCGATTTCAATTGCTGGCCCAGCGCCTGAGCGTCTGCCTGGGTCGCGGTGCCCTCGTAAATCACCGCGTCGCCGCCGCCGAGATCCACTTCGCCCACTGTCGCCGACTTCTCCACCGTCTTGGTGCTGTTCAGGAGTTGCACCTGCACGGGCAGACCGCCGACGGACGAAGCCACCCCCCGCGCAATCTCTTCAAACGAAGCAACAGTGCCCGACTGGTTCCAGGCGCCGTCCTGAACCACAAACCCGATCACTGTGCCGCCTGGACCCTTGCTGAGCAGCACCGTCACGCCGCGATCCTGGAAGTACCCCGCGTTCTTCAGTGCGCTGCCCAGCGCCGTGGCATCGTTTGCCGTTGCCGTGCCTGAGTAAAACACTTGGTCCTTGGTCCCGATCGTCACCGCATTCGGTGGTGTCTGCGCCGGATTCTGTTGTGTCTCAATTTGCTTCTGTTGTGTCTGCACTTGCGTAATAAACTTCTGCAGTTGTCCGGTGTAGTAGAGGTAGGCGACAAACCCACAGCCAAGAAGCAGCGATGTCACAATCCCCACCCCGACCGCGCGCCACTTTGAGAAAAGCTGCCCGCCCCAGGCGACATGCGTATTGATTGCGTTGCCCTGCAACTCCCTCGCGGCGAGGCCAGTACAAACAAGCAAGACAATGGAAGCAATCGCGGGGCTTTGCGTCGATTTCAATCCCAAAAGGATCAAGCCCGCAGACGCCGCCGCTCCCAGGATGAGCGCGAGAATGCCGTTGCCGCCTTGACCGAGCTTGCGGTAATTCGAAGCGATGAGAACGGCCCCTGCAAGGGGACTGCCTAAGAAGGCTGCCAGGAACACGGCCCCCACGTCATACAAGCGATAGGCAGGGGGCGTGTATTGCGGGTATTGGGGGTAGCCCCCCACCTGGGGATAGACAGTCGACATAGTTTCCTCGTTCCGGGGAAAGTAGTGGTGCTGAAAGATTAATGCTTCCACGTGTCTCGCGCCAGACAAATTGAGCGGACTTCAAATTTGTCTCCGGTCTCCGAACGGCCTCGCCGCTCGAATCTTAATTCTGCACGAATCCAATTTCCTCCGCCGGACGCCCGGGATCGCCTGCCATTTTCTTTCACTGGCGCCCGGGAATATGATGGATTCATCAGGTTCAAGCAGGAGGGGCGGATGAGCGATCGAAAGCAGATTTCCACGCGCGGCCAGGGACGCCGAGAGTTTTTGAAGACCGGTGGCGCGGTAACCGCCGCGTTGCTGGCCCAGACCGCGATAGTCGAGTCCGCGATGGCCGAAACGACGAAGACCCTCCCCGCGCTTCCCTCGAACCCCGTCACGCCAAACGCCATGCCCACGCGCAACCTGGGCAAGACCGGCTACAAGGTTGGGATTTTCTCGCTTGGTGGCCAGGCCGCCCTCGAGAAGGCGAACAACTTCGACGTCGCCGTGCCCATCATCGATCGCGCCCTCGACCTGGGCGTCAACTACATCGACACTTCGTCCATCTACGGCGGTCCCGATCGCTGGAGCGAGCAGTACGTGGGCAAGGTGATGGCTCACCGCCGCAACATGGCCTTCCTCGCCACAAAAACGAAGGAACGCACCCGCGACGGCTCACTACGCATGATCGAAAAATCGCTTGAGCTTCTCCAGACCGACCATGTAGACCTGTGGCAGTTGCACGACATCGGCACTATGACCGATATAAGCGACGTCTTCGCCAAGGGCGGCGCTATGGAAGCATTGTTGGAGATGAAGGAGCAGAAGGTCGTTCGCTTCCTCGGTCTCACCGGTCACTACCGCCCCGACGCGCTCATCGAGGGAATTCAGCGCTATCCATTCGACACGATTCTGATGGCGATGAACGCCGCGGACCCGCACTTCTACAGCTTCAACTCTGCGCTCTTGCCGTTGGCCGTCGAGCGCCAGATGGGCATCATCGGCATGAAGGTTCCGGCCCGTGGCCGACTGCTCTCAAGCTGGACGCCGCAGCCGCTTTCGGAACAGGCCCACATGTGGGAAGGCATGGTTCCGGCGCCAACCTCCGGCACGCTCACCATGCGCCAAGCCATGTACTACACGCTCTCGCGCCCCGTCAGCACGGTGATCATCGGTTGCGACTCCATCGCGCAGCTTGAGGAGAACGTGAATCTTGCCCGCGAGTTCACGCCGCTGAGCGATGCACAGGCCGCCGTGTTGGTGGCGAGTGCTGAGCCGGTGGCCAAGCCGTCCCTGTTCTTCCGCTTCTACGATCGGCCATAGCAGCGCCGCTACAAATGATTGATGAGTGACGCGATGCAGGCCGCGCCGAATCCATTGTCGATGTTCACTACGGAGACGTTCGGCGCGCAGGTGTTGAGCATCCCCAGCAGCGCAGCTACGCCGCCCAGCGACGCGCCGTAGCCCACGCTCGTCGGCACTGCGATCACCGGCGCATTCACCAGTCCACCCACCACCGTTGGCAGAGCGCCCTCCATGCCGGCGCAGACCACAAGCACGCGCGCCGATTGCAGAGTCTTTTGCTGCGCCAGCAACCGATGAATGCCCGCCACTCCCACGTCGGCCACCAGTTCCACTGTGTTGCCCATCAGTCGCGCTGTCACCGCAGCTTCTTCGGCCACGGGTAAGTCGCTCGTTCCGGCGCACACCACTCCCACGGTCCCTTTGCCGGCCGGCGCCTCTGTTTGCATCAGCGTAATGGCCCGCGCAGCCTCGTGAAACTCCGCTCGCGGTTCCGCGCCGTGCACCGCCTCAAACACCTCGCGCGAGGCGCGTGTGGCCAGCACATTTCCGCCGGCCTTCGCCATCCGCTCGAAGATCGCCGCCACCTGTGCCGGCGTCTTGCTCTCCGAGAAGATCACTTCGGGCATTCCGGTGCGCAGCGCGCGGTGATGGTCGAGCTTGGCAAAGCCAAGATCCTCGAAGGGCAAATTGCGCAGGCGCTCCAGCGCTTCAGGCACGCTGGCCGACCCGGAACGCACTTCGTTCAACAGCGCTTCAATCTGCAATCGATCCATCAGTGTCTCTTCTCCACCTGTTTCTCTGTTGCCGCGCGCTCCGTCTCCGCATAGGCCCGCATCGCCTCCTGCATCACTCGCTTGAGCGGAACCCCTTGCTGGCGCGCAATGTTGCGGCACACCTCATACTCAGGCGACGCGTTGGCCACTTCGCCCGTCGGCCAGCGCGCAACTTTGATCCGTACTTTGCCCCACTCCGTGTTCACGTCCACAAACTCGCGCGCCAACGCCAGCTTGTTTTCCATCCGCCAGCGCAGGCCGATCGTTGTTGTCTCGCGCAGCAGCAGGTCACGCAGCGCGGGCATCGCTTCGGGACTCGCGAGCACCGTCATTTGCACGCCCGCCCGCCCTTTCTTCATCTGCACCGGCGCTCTGTAAACGTCCCACGCCCCCGCCTCCATCAGCAGCTCGCTCACGTAGGCCAGCAACTGCGGAGTCGCGTCGTCGATCACGGTCTCAATCACGGCGATAGGCTCCGTGCTCTCGGCTCCCTCCTCCGCCTCACCCACCAGCAGGCGCAGCAGATTCGGCTCGCCCGGCGTATCGCGCCCGCCCGCGCCGTAGCCGCGCGCCTTCACGCTCATCGCGGGCAACACTCCATAGCCCACGTCCAGCATGCGCAGCACGGCAGCGCCGGTCGGCGTCACGCGCTCCATCGGCGCTCCAGCCGCGTAAACCGGCGCATCACCGAGCAGCGCCAACGTTGCCGGCGCTGGCACAGGCAGCGTTCCGTGCGCGCACTTCACTGTTCCGCTTCCCACATTCAGGGGCGACGCCATCCAGCGGTCTACTCCCAGCGCTTCCGATCCCGCCGCCGCGCACACAATGTCCACAATCGTGTCTACCGCGCCCACTTCATGGAAGTGGACTTTCTCAATGGGAATAGAGTGAATCGCCGCCTCCGCCTCGCCGAGCAATTGAAAGGCGCGAGCCGAGCGCTGTTTCACTGAGTCCTCGATCGGTGCAGCCTGAATGATTTTGAGGATGATCGACAGCGATCGGTGCGGCGCGTGCTCGTGG
>CAZANC010000243.1:0-5347 GCA_964486495.1 uncultured Occallatibacter sp. | reverse complement strand
TCGGGACCTCTTAGAAACTCACTTTCCTTCCCGGGAACCACGTGAGTTGGATGGTTGTGGTGGTTACAGTCTGCTGACCAGGAAGGTAGATGGGAGCCTTCCAATGCTCGTGGGCGAAGCTGCCGTTGATCTCGAAATCTTTGCCGATGCGCTTAACGACTTGGAAGTTGATGTCGTTTAGAGTCGTTCCTCCGGGAATGAAATCTTTTGCGGCTTTCTGATTACGAATTCCTGCCTGAATCCATTCATTGCCGCTCAGGTGGTAAGTAATCCAGCCCTGGCCTCCTCGGTCCTCACGGCCAATCCAGTCGCCGAACAACTGACCGTTGTTGGTGTACCCCTGGCGCTGAACTGCCTCAAAATACATGAAAACACCGCTGTAGCCCATCGCCCCCGGGGGATTGGTAGAGACGGCTTCGGCGCGCACGTCCAATTTCGGAATGCCTGGCACATGGGATAGATATAGACCAGGCCGCCAGGCTGCACGGCGTGGAGCATCGATCGGGGAGACATCGTCATGCACTTCTGAATCCGTGTAAAGAGTAAGCCAGTTGCGAACGAAGGGAAGCCGATAGGAGAAATCGAACGCGCCAAACCGGGCGCCGGGGTCACGAGGGCTGTTTTTGTCGGCAGTACTGGGAGAAGCGAAGCTGAAGAAGCTCCTCAGGAAACTCTTGATGGTGATGGGCGTGTGGCCCTCGCCTCCCCAAATTACGGTGCGCTCAAAACCAAATTCAAGATTCTGCGTCGGCCGGAAGCTGACCTTCTCCACATGCACCCAGGGATCGATGGGATAAGTGTGTCCCTTCAATGGACCTACCAGGAATTCGTAACGGAAGGGACCGGTAAGCTGGGAAAGCAGTGGCACATACAGCGGCTCAATACGGTTGATGTGGAAGGCGTAAATGTTATCGGCATTGTTGGAGTAAGACATGGAGCCACCCCGCGCCGGGCCCTGCCATTCATCCTGTTTCCCGAAGGAGACTACATGATTGAGAACCTGGACAGAGACGTAAGCTTCCATGATGCGTACCCGTGTGGCCGCGGCAACGGGGCCCACCGGCATCGTCGTCTGGTCCTGGTTCGGCATTGGGATACACGACGTTGTCTCTTGGGCTTGCTCAGCCGCAAAGCAGGTTGGACTGAAGAAGTAGTTCGTGCCGTCACGGGCTGCAAGTTCCCCGACCAACGCGGACGAGTAACCGGCGGCCGCGGGCGCTCCCTGAAACTCGCCGCGCACATAAAGCGCGAACCGTCCTGCGGACGCATAGCCGCTTGCGCCGGAATAGTTATTGAAGCCGTTGGCGTAGGGTCGGCCATAGTCGTTCACAATGGTCGAGCCCAAATGATAGCTGTCCCGCAGTGGAGTGCCGCTCATGCCGCGTATCACGCTGTAGACCGACTCGATCCGGACGCTGCCCTTGTTCGCCAGGCAGGAATCTTCAGTGTCATTCCGTAATTCGCGTTTGAGTGCATCATATATTTCTTTTGCTTCGCTGGTGACCGGCCCTTCATCCACATCCTCATCCTCGAGACGGTCTTCGGTGTCGTCCAGCATTTTGCTCAAACTCGCGCGCGTCCACGGACGCATACCCAGGTAGACGTTGTCGATATACCCCAGCGCATATAGCCGCATCACCGCCGGATACACCCAACTGTCCACGGGAATATAGGTCGAACCCCGCGTAACAGGCTCACAGTCGGCTCCCGAGCTATTTGAAACGCTTGCAGACTGTCCCGCGCTGCCCGTTGTCCCTGATTGTCCAGCCGCAAGTGAGCCAGCTGCCATCAGGACAAGTCCAGCTAGCACCGTCGCAAATCTTATAAAGGCAGTCACAGCCACTTTTCTGCTCACGTTCTTACTCCAGTTTATGGTTCGCGCGCTTTAGACCATTGCAGGATGAGACGCACGGCATTTAGGGAACCCGTTGATAGGGAGTGATTCGGGTTGGACTACCCCGTAACCAGTATCAAGGTGAGTGTTAGCGTAGCGCGGACAGTCTTTGGCGCTCCATCTCACCGCGACGCGGCGCCGTTTGCAAGTCGGAAGAGACAGTGACGATTTCAACTTCCCGGAATCTCAATGTATCGCCTTGGGCTGTATGGAACCGATATACCAATCGATCGTCTTGCGCAGGCCTGCGTCAAACGACGTTGCGGCTCGGAACCCAAACTCCCTTTCAGCCCGGCTAACGTCCAGACGCCGCCGCGGCTGGCCATTCGGCTGGTTCGTATCCCAGACGATCCGTCCCGCAAAGCCTGTCATCTCCGCAATGGTAGTCGCCAGATCGCGGATTGAAATCTCCATGCCGCTGCCCAGATTTACCGGGTCGGATTTGTCGTACTGCTCGGTCGCCAGAACAATGCCCTCCGCCGCGTCTTCCACATAAAGGAACTCGCGCGTAGGTGACCCGTCGCCCCACAGCACAATCTCTTCGCGCCCTGCCTCCACTGCCTCAAGGCACTTGCGAATCAGAGCAGGGATCACGTGAGACGAATTCAAATCAAAGTTGTCGCCGGGCCCGTAAAGATTTACCGGTAAAAGGAAAATTGCGTTCATTCCATACTGCTCGCGATAGGCCTGGCATTGCACCAGCAACATCTTCTTAGCCAGTCCGTAAGGGGCGTTGGTCTCCTCTGGGTAACCATTCCATAGGTCATCTTCATGAAATGGCACTGGCGTGAACTTCGGATAAGCGCAAATTGTGCCCAGGACTACCGTCTTCTCGACTCCGCGGCGTCTCGCCGCCTCGATAAGCTGAATGCCCATGATCGCGTTTTCGTAGAAGAATCGGCCTGGGTTGGCGCGATTTGCACCGATGCCACCCACAGCAGCTGCCAAGTGAATAAGAACCTCCGGCTGATGCTCATCAAGCATACGTTCAATCGCGTCGAGGCGCGTAAGGTCGTATTCGCTATGCGCCGGATCGAAGATGTTTTCGCAGCCCATTTTCCGGAACCGGGCGGTCAGATGACGTCCAAGAAACCCAGCTGCGCCCGTGACCACAATTCGCGTATTGGGCAATTGGATCATGACTGGCCGCCTTCAGCAGCGACTGCAAGCTGAAGGGCTTCGGTCCCACCCTTGAGGCGAGCTTCCAGGTCTTTACTGTCGGCCTCAACCATGATGCGGACCAACTCCGTGAAGGTTACAGCCGGTTCCCAGTCCAGGACCTTTCGCGCCTTCGCGGTATCTGCACAGAGATAGTCAACCTCGGCCGGCCGAAAGTAGCGGGAATCAATCTCTACGTACTTATGCCAATCCAGGTCGACAGTTGCGAATGCAAGTTCCACGAATTCGCGGACCGAATGCGCCTCTCCGGTGCCGATCACGTAGTCGTCCGGCTTTTCCTGTTGGAGCATCAGCCACATGGCGCGAACGTAATCGGGCGCATACCCCCAGTCGCGGCGCGCCTCTAAGTTACCTAAGAAGAGTTTCTTCTGAACTCCGTACTTAATGCGAGTTACCGCACGGGTGATCTTGCGAGTGACAAAGGTCTCGCCGCGACGCGGAGATTCATGGTTGAAGAGAATACCGCTCGACGCGTGAATTCCATAGCTCTCGCGATAGTTCACGGTAATGTTGTGCCCGAAGACTTTGGCGCAGGCGTACGGACTGCGCGGATGAAAGGCCGTCGCCTCGCTTTGAGGAGGCGCCGCGCTTCCGAACATTTCGCTCGATGAAGCCTGATAGAAACGGCACTTGACGCCAGTTAGCCGCATGGCTTCGAGAAGGCGCAGAGTTCCGCAGGCGACGACATCCGCAGTGAATTCTGGAATCTCGAAGCTGACCTTTACATGGCTCTGCGCGCCCAGGTTGTAGATCTCATCCGGCTCAAGGTTGTGTAGAAGCGAGGAAAGCGAGCTGCCGTCAGTGAGATCGGCATAGTGCAGGAAGAAGCGGTTGTCGGCTTCGTGAAGATCCCTGAAAATGTGGTCAACGCGATCGGTATTGAAACTCGACGCGCGCCGCTTGAGGCCATGGACTTCGTATCCTTTGCCGAGAAGGAACTCAGTTAGGTATGAGCCGTCCTGGCCGGTGCAGCCGGTAATTAAGGCTTTCATCATGTGCAGGTGGGATCCTCCTACCCTGTAACAATTGCAATGGCGCCGATCGCTATTCTGTGAAGAATTAGCCTTTCCGAGCGAAGGCCAGCATTCGGTGAGCGGGCGCTTTGATGTCCCGCCGCCTCATCTTCTCCTAGCGGGCGCCGGCAGTGACTTCCGGAACCTTCTTCGACGCAGCCTGCATCTGACTGTGAATCCACGGATAAGTCTTTGACAGGCCGTCGAAAAGGCTTTGACTAGGCTCCCACTTGAGCTCCTCGCGCAGCAACTTGTTGTCGGAGTTTCTGCCCCGAACGCCAGTCGGCCCAGGAATATGCTTGATGGAGAGTTTCTTGCCGGCAATCTTCATGATCATCTCGGCCATTTGATTGATGGTGACCATTTCCTCCGAGCCTATGTTGACTGGCCCCTGGAAAGAGCTCTCCATCAACCTGCGTACCGCTTCAATGCACTCATCGATGTATAGGAACGAGCGGGTCTGCAGGCCGTCGCCCCACATCTCGATTTGTCCGCCATCGGGCTGTTCAGCCACCTTACGAATAAGTGCGGCAGGCGCCTTTTCCTTCCCGCCCTGCCAGGTGCCCTCGGGGCCAAAGATGTTATGAAAGCGGGCAATTCGGACGTTGAGCCCGTAATTACGCGCGAACGCCAGGTACATCCGCTCGCTAAAGAGTTTTTCCCATCCATATTCGCTGTCGGGCGCCGCGGGATAGGCGGTTTCCTCAGCGCACTTGGGGTTGTTGGGGTCTTCCTGGTTATAGGCGGGGTACATGCATGCAGAGGACGAGTAGAAAATTTTCTTCACTTTAAGATGTGCTGCGAAATCTGCCGCGTGGAGATTAATTATCGCCGAGTTATGCATGACGTGAGCGTCATTCTCCCCAGTAAAAATGTAACCAGCACCGCCCATATCCGCTGCGAACTGATAAATCTCATCCATCCCCTCGTCAAGAATTGCTTCCCAGCTCTGGCGAAGGCGCAGATCGGCAATCACAAAATCATTCGCCGCCGACGGACTGTATTCGGTATGCTTGAGATCCGCTCCGCGAACCCAGTACCCTTCCGCCCGTAGACGCTTGACCATGTGGCTGCCGATGAAGCCGCCGGCGCCACAAACCAACGCTTTCCTTATCGCCATGCCGTCCTTCTCCTCGAGGGTGGATGTTGAATGATCCTCGCACCGGTATAAATACGGCGTATGAACATGCCGGGCATTCTTAAAGGGACAATGATCCAGCAAACTGTCAATCTAGACTAGCAGAGCGGAATTGGGCTTTCC
>CAZANC010000242.1:0-5387 GCA_964486495.1 uncultured Occallatibacter sp. | reverse complement strand
GCACGTCGCGCAGCCGCACCATACTCGCAAGCTGCTCCGCCGTCAGCCGCGGAATATCCTCGTATTCCGATTCAGGCAGATCGAGCCCCGCCGCCCGATCCGCTGCCGCCCGCCGGATCGCTTCTTTCTCGGCCTCAGTCCACTTCCTGTTCCTGATATCTTCTGAGGTCATTCTCACTAGCTCTTCGGGCTGAGATGATACGGATAATCTCCTCGCCATTTTCGTCCTCTCTGTACGCGTGCACCACCAACAAAAAATCCGCAATTCCCGGCTCCACTAGCACTGCGCCTATTGCGTGCCATCTCTGCTCGCCGGTCTCATCCACTCTGTCCTTGGTGAAGAGGCGATCCTCATCGTGAAACACCGACATGGCCAGCTCGAAGCTGATCCCTGCGTGCTTTCGTTGGTTCTCGCGGTTCTTTCGCTCGTCCCACTCATACCGCATTTGTATATACATATCGTATGACACAAAGAAGCGCCCGTCAACCTTCGCCGGTTCAGAATCGCAGTGAATTCCTACTGCAAATGCAGTAGGTTCCTACCGCAAAACCCGCCGGCCTGTCTCTGCCCACTGTCCACGGGTCACCGTTCACTGTTCGCCAGCTAGAAGCTCGCCCCACCCCAGCGCCACGAAAACCGACCCATTCAGGCCCAAATCGCGATATTCACGAATCAAATGTGCGGCAGGTTACCAAAGAGTGTAGTGTGAGAGATGGAGTGAGCATCGTCCTCCCCTTTCAGGTCCGCTGAACTAGGCAGTTCATCTGAAGTACCCTCCCTCTTAGCCCACGATTCGCATCGAGGGTTCCATATGATCGTTTCAAAAGCTCAAAAACAGCCCAAGCTGAACAGGGTCGTCGTTGCCGCTCCGAAAGCCTCTCCCGCCAAGTCTCCCATCGTCGCTGCTTCTGAACCGCACGCCTCCGCCTCGCAACGCCAGATCAGAGAGCTGGCCTTTGAGAACTTTGAAAAGCGTGGCAGCGAACCCGGCCACGACCAGCAGGACTGGTTCCGCGCCGAACGTCAGATTCTGGCGCAGTAAGCCGAGCGTCAGATCCCGGCACAGTAAGCGAAGAGATTTTCAACCACTGGTTTTCCGGCTGAAGGGCCGAATGGGAAAGTTATGCGTTGCTCAAAATGCTTCTATCTCGAACGCGCTCTAAAGAAAAGGCACACGGAATACCTCACGGCTTGCTCCGATGTGCTCCGTCGCGTCCGCTCGGAGCTCGCGGCCTACGACTTTGTGGAGATGGAGCGCGCGCGGAGCGAACTGGACATGCACCGCTCGGTTTGCGCCTCCGCCGTCGCCGCGGCGGCCTTGCAGGGTTCACTGGTCCCTGTTCCCTGATTCTTCGGTCCCTCGTTCGCTTGGTCCCTTAGTCCCTGCTTTACTGCACTTCAATCGCGACGCGATCCCACTTTGCGCAATTTGCCGCTGCCTCATACGTGCTTTGCAAAAACTGGAGCAGCGCATCGTCCGGGTCCGCCGAATGCCGCATCGCCTCGTACGGAAAAATGAACTCGCCGAAATTCTTGTCGAACGACGCCAGAGCTGGGGCCTCCGCGGGCCCAATTGCGTAATCCCGATAGCCGGGCGGCTCCGGGTAGGCGTAGCTGTAAAAGAACGGCTCAATGAAACCGGTGCCCGGCGGCCCCGGCGCTCCGGGCCAGAATCCGCAACTGCTCACCTCGTGCGAGTACGCGTCGCGCGTCACGCGATCCGGGAGCCCCGGCATGCTCGGATGCTCTGGCGCCGTGCGCCCTGAAAATCTTGTGCACGCCAGATCCATCGCTCCCCAGAACAGATGGATCGGGCTCACCTTGCCAATGAAGCGCGCGCGAAACACCTCAATCACCCGCGACGCCTGCAGCAAAATTCTCCAGAACCGTTGCGCATACTCCGGATCGTAGGCCCGGTGTACGTCGTCTTTCTTGAACGGAATCGGCTCGGCCACCTCGCAAGGCACCGGCCACATGTAGCACAGCGCGTCCAGGCTCTCGAGCGCCGCCATCAGCCGCCGGTAGAACTCGGCCACTGTCATGGAGACAAGTGGGATGGTTTCGCGGCCGCCGTCACTGGTCTCGACCACCAGCTCGTGCGCAACAAAATCGAAATCGATCTGGATGAGACGCGTCCCATGCGCCATCGGCATCGTGGTCAGCCCCCGGATCGTCGGGTACAGCGTCACGTTCCAGCAATGATTGATCGGCGGCGTCAGTGCCATCCTCACCTTGCCCACCATTTGCAACCACAGTTGCAGCGTGGCGCACGTATCGCTCCACGCGCTCTGCGGCAGCGCCGGCCAAACTTCCTCGTCTTTGTCTTTCTGCGCGCCGCCCTTCATCGCCTCACGATCCGCCATCATCGTGACCTCCTCGCAGCCCCATCATAAGGCCCTGCCCCGTTCCTAATCCCTAATCTCCGATCCCTGCCTCTATACTGTCCCCGTGCCCCTGCCGCCAAACCAACTCGTCGCCCTGATGATCGCCGTCAGCTTCGCGGCCGGGCTCAACGTCTACGCCACCGTGGCCACTCTCGGGCTGCTCTCCCACACAAGGTTTCTCGACCTGCCCCCATCGCTCCATCTGCTGTCCAACTGGGGCGTCATTGCCGCCGCTCTCGTTCTTTTCGCTATCAATTTCTTCGTCGACAAGATTCCCGCCCTCGACCTTGTCTGGAATGCGCTCCACACCTTTATCCGCGTCCCCGTCGCCGCGCTCCTCGCCTTTCAGGCCACAGCCGGTCTCTCGCCTGGCGAGCAGCTCGCCGCCACTCTCGCCGGCGGAGCGATCGCCTTTATTGCGCACGGCGGCAAAACCGCCGTCCGCGCCGCGGTCACTCCCACACCCGAGCCCTTCTCCAACATCGCGCTCAGCCTCGGTGAAGACTCGCTCGCCATCTTCCTCACCTGGCTCTCCACCTGGAAGCCTTACATCGCCGCTGCCATCGCCTTCATCTTCATCCTCATCACACTCATCCTCATCCGCGTCGTCTTCCGCGCCCTCGCTTCCCTCCGCCGTCGCCGCAAACAAGCCGCCCAAGCCTGACCCCGCTCATCTAGAATCGCTTTCAAGCACGCCGCCGCGCCCGGCTCCCTGAAACCGACCATGCCACCTCGCTCCTCCTCACGACGCAAATCCTTCACCGCGCTTCTCGAGCCCGATGGAACCGCGCTCAAGTGGGTCATTGCCCGCGTCCCCTTCGACATTGTTAAGGCATGGCCGGTGCGCAACGGCCGTCGCGTGCGAGGAGAAATCGCAGGCTTCGCCTTCCGCACCTCGCTCTTCCCCGATCGCCGCCGTGGCGGACACTTTCTCCTGGTCAACAAGAAGATGCAATCGGCCGCCCAGTCCCGCGTCGGCTCGCGCGTCCGAATTTCACTCGAGCCCGACCTCACCGAGCGCCCCGTTTTGCTCCCAACCGAGCTCGTCCGCGCTTTGAACGCCGACCGCCAGCTCCGCCGGCTGTTCGACTCGATGAGCGCTTCCATGCGCCGCGAAATCGGCAAATGGGCCGGCGAGCCCAAATCCTCGGCCTCCCGCCAAAAGCGCGCCGAGAAAATGGCCGAGCGACTGATGCACGCCCTCGAAGGCGAGCACGATCCGCCTCCCATCCTCCGCGCTCTATTTCTGCGCCACCCCGGTTCCCGCGAAGCTTGGTTCGCTCTCACTCCCAACCAACGCCGCAATCATCTGCTCGGAATCTTCTATTACGAGACCGCAGACGCCCGCGAGCGCCGCGCCGCCAAAGCTATTCAGGCCGCCCTCCAGGCCGCCCATCGTAAATCCGGAACTCCACGCGACGAAGAAATTTGAACATCGTGCGACAAGGAATCCCGCTCGCCACCACGCGGCTGGCTGCCTCGACCAAAGCGAATCCTTACCCCCTGATTCCCCAGCACTTACCGTCATCCTGCCGGCCGTCTAACGCAATCCCTAAAGCCATCCGCCAGCGCTCCGACTCGCTCTCCGCACCGCTTCCGAGCCGTCGCGAGCCGTCTCGTATGACAACTTTCTCCAATGTTTCCGTGTTCGACCTTTGTAACAGGAGGGCGGACGATAAGCCGGGGTCACCAATTCAACTGGCCTTCACCGGCGGTTTTATCGTCTAATTGACACAGATGACACTTGCTTCAGTTCGGACACTCTTCCCTAAAGCATCTGCCTTGGTAGCCGACGATTCAGCGCGGCAAGAAAGTCTTGCCGTCTCTGCTGGCCTCAAGCGCCAGAAAGCCGGCCTGCTCGAAGAACTCATCGTTCGCTATCAGCACCGCCTCATGCGTTACCTGCTCTTCCTCACCGGCAATCGCGACACCGCCGAGGACCTCTTTCAGGAAGTCTGGATGCGCGTCCTGGTTCGCGGCGAACAGTTCGACGGCCGCGCGCGCTTTGAGACCTGGCTTTTCACCATCGCCCGCAACCTTGTCATCGACTGTCGCCGCAAGCGCACCATGAGCTCGCTCGACGAGCTCATCGACGGCGTCACTGAAGACGACCGCTCCATGACATTCGAAGTGGCTGCCGGCGATCCCACTCCCTTCGATCGCGTTTCAAACCTCGAAGACCGCGAGAAGATCGCCGCCGCGTTGCTCGAGCTCGATACGCTTCACCGCGAAGTGCTGGTCCTCCGCTTCCACGAGGAGCTCTCGCTTGAGGAGATCGCCAAGGTTACTCGCGCCCCCCTTTCCACCGTCAAGTCGCGCCTCTATCGTGGCCTGGCCATGATCAAGCCCCGGCTCGGCTTTGCGGCAGCCCGCTTTCAGGAGGCTATGTGAGAGCAGTTGAACTGGCCGGCGACTCTGCCGCCAACCCGGGTTCGGGCGCCAGCGCGAGCCCCGCTTCGGGCGCCGCTGCAGATCGCGATCTGCTCTCCGCCCTCACTGGCAAGCAAGCTGGCCGCGAACGCGCCGTTGCTGAAAGCACTCGTCGCGTTGTTATGGCTTCGCTAGGCGTCATCAAGGATCAGCAGGCCGGCCGCCGCCGTACGCGTTCCCTCGTCCTGGCGGCCCTTTTGCTCGCCCTCCTTGGCTTTGGGCCCCTGGCTTGGCGGGTCGCCGACGACCTCATTGGCGGCGAACACATCAGCGACATCGCCACTCAAACCAGCCTTTGGGCCTGCATCCTTTGCCCTGCCGTTCTGGCCGCATTTCTCATCGCCGGCTGGTCGCGCAGCCGGGAATAACTCCCACCAAAGTTTCCTCGATTTTTTAGGCCGGTTTGCCTCCGGCAGCAACTTCTTGCGCCCCTCCTCCGTCCATTCAAACAGGGGCGAACCTGTCTCCGAACCACTTTCCCGGGGAGCAACGGCCCATGCCCGATCAAAAGCCCATCAGTTTCAACGAAGAAGAGCGGCTCATTCCGGTCTGGTCTATTGTCGCCGCCAGCC
>CAZANC010000241.1:0-5398 GCA_964486495.1 uncultured Occallatibacter sp. | reverse complement strand
GAGGGTCTGCATCTTCGGTCACCATCCAGGGTTACGATCCGGTCATGCGGGCCGAGTTCGTATCTACAAAAAATGCTACCCAAACTCGATATTAGACGAAAATAAACCCTTCCGTGTTATTCCCTAATGCTTTTGGGGTATCGGGCCCCGATCCGGGAATAGAACAAGATTGCAAAATAGCAAACAAAAGGCGAAAATGGCTGGAGAGAGACAAATGGCTGCTCACCTCAATCCGAACCCCCTTCTCGTTCCCGAAGAGTGGCCGGAGGAGCTTGCAAGCCTTCGATTTGCGGCCAAAGATGCCCCCGATGCTTCCGATCCCGCTCCGGCCGGCGAATCTGCTCAGGGACCCCTGCTCAACTGGCTCTTCGTCGATCTGAACTCCTACTTCGCCTCCGTCGAGCAGCAGGTGCGCCCCGAGCTGCGCGGCCGGCCGGTGGGTGTGGTGCCCATGATGGCCGACACCACTTGCTGCATCGCCGCCAGCTACGAGGCCAAGGCTTTCGGTGTGCGCACCGGTACCATCGTTGCCGATGCCAAGCGCATGTGCCCGGAAATCGTGCTCGTCGAAGGCCGCCACGAAATCTACACCGAATACCATCACCGCGTCGTCGAAGCCGTCGAAAGCTGCGTGCCGGTGACTGCGGTTTGCTCCATCGACGAGATGGCCTGCCGCCTGATCGGCCGCGAGCGGCCACTGTTGAACGCGCTCGATCTCGGCCTCCGCGTCAAAACTGCCATTCGCGAAAAAGTCGGCGAGTGTCTGCGCAGCTCGGTCGGCATCGCCACCAACCGCTATCTGGCCAAAGTGGCCAGCGACATGGAAAAGCCCGACGGCCTGGTCGCGCTGCCGCTCGACATTCTGCCTGAAGCGCTCCATCAGCTCACGCTGCGCGATCTGCCCGGCATCGGCGCGCGCACTGAGAAGCGCCTGAACGAAAAAGGCATTCGCGCCATGGACGATCTGCTGGCACTCGACCGCGAGCATGCCGGCGACATTTGGGGATCGGTGTGGGGCGAGCGTCTGTTTCACTGGCTGCAAGGCGAGGACTTCGATCGCTCGGAGGCTGAGCACCAGAAATCCATCAGCCACTCGCACGTGCTCGCGCCCGAGATGCGTACCGCGGAAAAAGCCTGGGCTGTGGCCCACAAGCTGCTGCACAAAGCCGCCATGCGCCTGCGTGCGGCGGACCTTTGGGCCAGCCACATCGGCCTCGCGATTGGTTTTGCCGTGCCGCGTAGCGAGAACATGCCCGTTTCGCGCTTCGGCGTGCCCGCGCGCGGCTGGCGCAGCGAGATCAAGCTGAGCGAGTGCCAGGACAATCAAACGCTCATCGCAGCGCTGCGCCGCCTTTGGGAGTCGCGGCCCTCCGGCGAGCAATACGATCACCCCTATTTCATCGGCGTGCAACTGAACAACCTGGTTCCCGATCGCCTGCACACGCTCGCGCTCTTCGACGGCCTTGAAGAAGAGCAGAGCCGCACGCGCCTGAACGCCACCATGGACCAGATCAACGACAAGTACGGAATGAGCACGCTGGCTCCGGCGGCGATGCTCACCGCCTACAAGGCCGCGCCCACCCGGATCGCGTTCAACGCGATTCCCGATTTGTTTTAGGTCTCTGACCGTTTGGTCCCGCACTGACCCTGGGTGCCCCAGGTCCCGATTTTGGGACCTGGGAAACCACCGATCTCTACTTGCCGGTCTTCGCAGCGCCGAGCGCATGCGCATTCAGCTTTCCGATCCTTCCGTGCGGCCCGACGACAAATGGCAGCGACAGCGCGTTCCAGTTGCGGTCGGCGTCGGGCGCTTCATGCATCGCGACATCGGGATGCAGCGCGCGCCAGTTTTTGCCGTCGTCGGTCGAGATATCCGTGCCATTGGGTCCGACGGTGATCCAGGTCTTGCTGGCGGCGTCGTAGGCCACGGCAGAGCGGTAGCCGTGGGGCGGGGTCTGTGCCAAAGTGAATTTGTTTGAACCGCCAGTAAAGGCCGCAGTGTTTTGCGGATTATCGATTGCTTGATAATCGCCGCCGACAGCGACCATGTCGGCCTTTTGGCAAGATGCCGTCTTCCAATGGAGGGCGCCGATCTTGGTGGGCACGGGCGGTGTGGCTGAATCCGGCCGTATCGCGAAGCTGAATACTCCTGCGGACGATGAACTCCTGCTGAACGGGATGCCAATGTCGCAAAAATCCTCAGCCGCATAGTGGCTTGGAAGCGTAGAACCGACACGGTACTGAATCAGACGCCGGCCGACCGCCATCCAGTATGCACTGACAGGATCAAGTCTCGCCAGAATGGAGTTGCTTGCCGCAAAGGCTGTTTCACCGGGCAGCGCGAAGATCGATGACGCGCTTGGAAATAATTTGTCCTTCGGGCAGGTAATCCCCGCACAAAATTCGCAAGATAAAAGCTCAACATCGTATTTGTGTCTGACGGATTCGATTTGTGAATAGAAGGGTCACCCAAGATCGTTCCCAAAATGAGCTTTGAGCCTCCATCGCAGACGTCGCCCGGCTCGGCAGTGACAACGCTCGCGACAACCGCGTCCCAAAACCCATCCTTATCCGGATTCATGAAAACCAGCTTCCACGTATGGCAGCCGTCCGTCGTTTTGTAGAGCCGCGACAGATCGCCTTTGCCGCTGGACATCACGATCGCCGTATTCGCATCGAACGCCTGGATGCCGCGAAAGTCGAGATGCTCTGCGTCCGGCGGAATCGTGCAGTTTTGCCAGGCGTAGCCGCCGTCCTCGGTGCGCAGAATCGTGCCGTTCGTGCCTGAGGCCCATGCGACTCCTCCGCCGACGTTATCGATGCCGCGCAGGTCGGCCGTAGTGCCGGAGTTTTCGATCTCCCACTGCGCCCGCACCGCGCCGCACGCCAGCAAAACCACCGGAATCAACCACCAGCCCCGCATACCGACCAGTCTAGGCCTCCTCCCCGAACTTTTATCCCTCTAATGCGTAACTCTCTGCATCCCATCCCGCGCTTTCCTGCGGATTAGGAGGTAGCAGCGAGTTTTATGACGGCAAGCTGGCAGCCCGACTTCGAGCGACTTGTTGACGAGCACCAGTCCATGGTCTTTTCCCTCGCGCTGCGCATGACCGGCGACCGCGGCCTGGCCGAGGAGATCGCACAGGACGTTTTTATGGAGCTCGACCGGCACATCGCGAGGATCGAAAGTCCGCAGCACGCGATTTTTTGGCTGCGGCGCGTGACGATAAGCCGGTCGACCGATGCGCTCCGCCGGCGACGCGTGCGTGGCATGGACCAATGGGTCGAGATCGACGAATCGCACGGCGCGCGGGAAGTTGAACGCCGTTCGCCCCTCGGCGACCGCATCGAAGCTTTGCTCGCGACGCTGCCGGAAGCGCAACGCGCGGCGATCATCCTCCGCTACCAGGAGGACCTGACGCCGGAGGAGATTGCGGCCACGCTCGCCGAGCCACTGGCCACGGTGAAGAGCCAACTGCAGCGCGGATTGAAGCTGCTGCGGGCAAAGGCCGAGAGCCAGTTGAAGGAGTACATCCGTGCCGTTTGAGCAACCGCTTGAGCATGTCGACGAATTCGAATGCGAGCTTCGCGAAAGTTTGCAGCGCCAACCCGCGCCCGGCGGCTTGAAGCGCAAGGTGATGGAGCAGCGCTGGCATGAGCGCTCGCGGCAGCGCAGCCGCATGATCTGGTTCGAGCGCATCGCTGCCTCGCTGGTGGTTGCAAGCGTCGCAGGCAGCGCGGTGGCCGGGCATTACGCCATCGAGCGCCGCAAGGGAGAAGAAGCAAAACAGCAGGTGTTCACCGCGCTTCGCATCACCAATCACGCGTTCCAGGTGATGAACCGGCAGTTGCAGGAACGAGACAAGAACGCACAGTAAAGGCGAATCGCGAAAGAGGGTTCGCAGGAACAAAGGAGAATCGAGCATGAAACATCGCTTTGCCGCAATCATATTGGGAGCCGCCGCACTGGTTGTGCCTGCATTGGCCCAACCGTCGCCATTCCCGTTGCCTTCGCCCGTTGAAAAGGAGCTGGCCGCGCGCGCCGCCAACGTAACCGAAGTGACGCTGGGCAAGGGAATGCTCGACTTCGCCGCCAAATTCATGGACAACAACGACAAGGACCAGGCCGCGGCGAAGCAGTTGATCGAGGGCCTCGACGGCATCTACGTGCGCGACTACGAGTTCGACAAAGAGGGCCAGTACTCGATGGACCAGCTTGAACAACTGCGCCAGGCCTTCGGAGCTCCTGAGTGGACGCCGATGGTGCACGTACGCGAAAGCAAGGGCGGCGAGAGCACGGACGTGATGATGAAGATGGTGAACGGTGAGCCGCATGGAATCTTTGTGCTGGATGCAGAGGCAAAGGAGCTGACCATCGTGCTGATTCTGGGGCCCATCCGCATGGACCAACTGAGCGAGTTGAAGGGTCTGAGCGGGTTGAGCAAGCTGGGCGACATCGAAAATGACAAGCACCCCAAAGACAAGACCGATGACAAGGCGAAGAAAGAAGGCACCCAATGAATAGGCATTTCTGGATTCCGCTCGCCTGCGCTGTTCTGTGCGTACTGCTAACCGTTCCGTGGTGGGTTGTGCGAGCCGCTGGGGGCGGAGGCGGTTTTGACGGCGTGGTCAACTCGATCGAGAGCCGCTATCACCAGCACGCAATGCGCATTCCGTTCATGGGCCTGGCCAGCGTAGTGGCGGGAGCGGCCACACATGGCGGCGTGGGCGGCGTACGCGTTGCCGAGTTCGAGCACTTCTCCGCGCCGGTTGATGGCGAGGAGCTGAACCGCATGGTCGAGGAGAGGCTGGGCCAGGGATGGGAGCGGATGATTCGCGAGACCAGCCGTCACGGCGGCGAGCAAACGTTGATCTTCTCGCACCCCGACGGCAAGCGCATGGGGCTTTTCATTGTCGATCTCGATGGCGCCGAGCTCAATGTCGTGCAGGTTTCCGTTGATGCCGACCGATTGAACGAGACCATCCTCAAGTACAAGCATCACGATGGAGACAACGAATCGGACGGCAAAGGAACCTCAGACTAAAGCGGCTCGTTACGGCGTGCGCGTCATCAGATTGACAAAGTCCTTCTGGAAGCGCGGCAGATCGAGGTCTATTTGCGCGTGGA
The DNA here is from genome assembly GCA_964486495.1 of uncultured Occallatibacter sp. Lineage (GTDB taxonomy): Bacteria > Acidobacteriota > Terriglobia > Terriglobales > Acidobacteriaceae > Telmatobacter. The sequence goes on along the minus strand of CAZANC010000241.1, from coordinate 270 downwards.
CGAGCCGAACACCGGTCGTTGGCTCCATCGGCTCCGGCCACGCGAGCGTATCGCCGTAGCTGGGGCCGTGGCTCAGATCCACATCCATATACACTTCTTTCTCTTTGGTGATGATCGAGGGATCGATCCAGGCGCACGCTTCGAGCTCGTCCCACATCGATGTGCGGCGCTGGCTCCACTCGGCAATATAGCGCGCGGCCGGCGCCTGCGACTTCGCGATCGCATCCAGCATCTCCTGCGTGAACGGCGCCTTCACGGAAACGTCTTCGG
>CAZANC010000240.1:0-5404 GCA_964486495.1 uncultured Occallatibacter sp. | reverse complement strand
TCGCGACAACATGGGTCAGTACCATATGTCAACGAATGATACTGTGCAGACGATTAAAATCAACGGCAGCGGCGCCGCCAAAGAGAATTACTCGACGCCGGCTTATTTCAATAACAACGTGTATGTCTGCCCCTCGAGCGAGACGCTCAAAGCCTTCTCGATTTCAAACGCACAGCTAGCGACGACTGCCACGATGAGCACTACGGCAGCCATCGGTACGTCGGGTTTCACGATTTCGGCGAATGGCACAAGCAACGGAATTGTCTGGGCGATTCAGCCGACAAATGGGCATGGGGTTTTGTACGCGTTCAACGCCTCGAGTCTTTCTACAATGCTCTACGCATCGAACCAGGCTTCGGGGAATCGGGACCAGACTGCGCCAATTGCGGGGAACTTCCACACACCGACGGTTGCGAATGGAAGGGTCTACTTTGGTACGGAATCTACGGTAGCGGTGTTTGGATTGTTGCCGTAAGGAAGTGACCTTCGCCCGTCTCGGAGAGTGATCCCGTGGGTTGCGGCCCCAGGGTACATAACACGAAGCATGCGATCGGGAGGAAACGATGAACGTGAGGAAGGCAGCTCTTGCTCTTGGCTTTGCGCTGATGGCCGCGATCGCGGTTCCGCTGCGGGCGCAGACTGGCTGCGAAGACTCTCCCGAAGATCCGACCCTGGTGCTGGCCCTGGTAGGCGGGGCAGGCGCGCTGGCCGTGTGGGCATGGCGAGGGCGCGGGTGCGAGGCGGCGAAGGGGCAGGTTATTGAGGATTGGAGTCAGGCGGAGGGTTCGGAGGACCGGGGCGCGGCTTGGGATTGAGGAATTCGCCAACATGCCGAGCGGATGTGCCGAGCGCATGGACGGTGTGCCGGTAGCCCTTCTGGAGCGCGTTGCCGGTGGAAGCGTTCGCGATGGAGACGGAGCGGTCTGCTGCTTTGGCCGCTGTTGAAAGTCCAGCAACCGCATGACTTTCGGTTTCGCTGCTGATGGCAATGACTCCCTGCGAGGGATGCCGGCCTTCGTTGAACCATGCAATCTCAGAATCGGGAAGCTTGTTGAGCCGTGCCAGGACCGGGGACGGAAAGTTCGTTTCGGCCATCTTGGCTTCGAGCGACCAGGCGGCGGAGGCAATAAACAGCGAGCCGTTCATGGGATGCCCCGGCTCACCCAGATTGACGAGCTTTGCGGGAACAAGGGGCTTCATCCTTTCGCATCGGTCGGCTCCGCAGCCGCTTTGGCAGAGCGATTGGTTGAGATAGGAAGCATGCTTGCTGGGCGATATCCAGATCGAAGGCCCCGCATCTTCAGCGTGGAGTGTGGATGCACGGGCGATCTGACTCACATCGCAGACGGTGTTCTCATGGGCGGCGGCATACCAGTTGAGAGCCTTCCATGTAGCGATGCGGAGGTCGGGGCCGGAGGGGCGAACGAGGACAGAGACATGCTCCGCATCCAGGGGGTGCCCATGCTCGCCGCAGTCGATGCGCCAAAGATGGTAGTAGTGAATCTCAACAACCGAAGCGCCGTCGATTGCGTCCTTCGCCGGAAAAATCTGTCCATAGATGGCGCCATTTTCCGACTTCACCTGAGGAGTGGGGATGCCCGGCTGGAATTCAGCGGGAACATTGGAGCAGTCGCCCTGGCCAACGAGAAATCGCGGAGCAAACTGGACGAGCAGCGCCTGTTCCAGTTCGTCGCTCAAGCCGTCCTGGTCGGAATCAATTTGCGCGTGTGCGGGCTCGACCTGGGAGGGCGAGGGCTGCGGCAGCGCTTGTGCGTTTAACCGAGGGATCAGCGTTGCAAGGGCAAGAGCGAGGAGTGCAGACTCGGCGAGGCGAAGACGTTGCCTGCACATTCGGGGCAGACGGTGGGGCTGAGGGAGAATCATGAAGCCCTTTAAGGCAAGAGACCAACGGTTCGCCCATCCTGATGCAAGAGCGAGGCGGCTCCGGCCAGCGCGATCGCGGTCGTTCTGTCTGGATTATCGCTCAAGTCCCCGCTTGGGCCTCGATTGGGCATGGTGAGGCGCCGCGTGGCGGCGATCCGGTGGTTGCGGTCTTCGAATATTTATCGTGGCGCATTCGATCCCGTGCTATCAATTGATGGGTGGAGGATTGACATGCGATGGCTGATCACCAACAGGAACATTGAGCCGACTGGGTTCGGCACGGATCAAAGTCAAGTTACCTATTGGACGCTGAAGCAGCCGGGGCTGCCGCTGGACAATATTGCGTCGTGGAACTGGCAATCCTTTGACAGCTTCAAGCAGATGCTGATCAACGCGGCGGATCAGTTTCCGACTCCGTATGGATTGGCGCCGGAGGATCAGAAACACATTTGCCTGTTTATTCACGGGTATAACAACGACTGGACCGCGGCCATGAACACGTACGGCTCAGTGGCGGAGACGCTGTTTGATGGTCCCGATTCGATGGGCGAGCTGATTTCGTTCGACTGGCCGTCGAAGGGATCGTTGCTGGGATACCTTCCCGACCGCTCCGAGGCACGGCAAACGGGTGACGACCTGACCGAGGTGCTTTCGGAACTCTACGATTGGCTGGCGGCAAAGCAGCTTGCAACCAAGCAGGACACGGCGAACGCCTGCAAGGCGAAGACCTCAGTGATAGCGCACAGCATGGGCAACTACGCGCTGCAATATGCGATGGAAGCGGTCTGGACGCGGAAGAATCAGCCGCTTCTGGTGAGTTTGCTTCAAGAGGTGCTGATGGTGGCCGCCGACGTGGACAACGACATCTTCAAGAGCGGCGAAAATATTTCGGATGGAGACGGAGAGGGCTTGGCAAACATGTCGTACAGGATTACCGCGCTCTACACGGGACGGGACAATGTGCTGGGCTCGTCGGCGGGGCTGAAGCACTTTGGCAAGCGGCGGCTGGGGCGATCGGGGCTGGACCGCACGTACCCCGTGCCGGATAACGTGTGGGACGTCGATTGCTCGACACTTATCGATCCCAACGTGGGCGGGATCGCGATTCACGGCGAGTACTTCAATCCCCAGGAGCAGAAGTGCTATGCGCTGATGAGGGGCGTGCTGGAAGGAAACGACCGCAGCGTTCTGATCGCAAGAGGGCTGGTGCCGGCGTCGCTTCCGAAGCAGCAGGCGGATATTTAGGCGGCACAGCAAGCGATTGCGCAGGCGCGCGAAGGCTCGCTACGATTTCCAGAAGGGTGAGGGGCCGATCCACTGCATGTCGTAGCGGTTTATGAAGTCTTGCTTGGCTGCGAGTGAGGGGTGGGCCGCGGCGTCGATGAAGTACTGCTCCATTTTGTCGGCGGGCGTGAAGGCGATGAGCATGTGCGCGGGTGAGCCGGTAGCGGAGAAAGTGTGAGGGATGCGGCGCGGGGCGAGGAACGAATCGCCCGGGCCGAGTTGCAGGCGGCGATCGCCGACCTGGAAGCGCACTTCACCTTCCATCACGTAGAACCATTCTTCCTGAGACAAGTGCAAATGCAGAGCCGGGCCGGTGTCGGGCATGAGATTAGTGTGCTCGATGACGAGGAGGTTGCCTGCAGTGTCGGAGGTGATGACTTTGAAGGCGAGCGAGCTGAAACCGAGGGAGTGGAGATGGCCGGACCGGTCCTCGCCGGCGGGAACGGGATGGAGGGCAGGAGCGGACGGCGTTTCGGTTGAGGCTTGTGCGAGGACGTTTTGGAGAGCAATGGCGGGGAGGAAGGACGCGGAGGATTTGAGGAAGGTTCGGCGGTGGATGGACATGGAGGAATGGTAATGCGGGGAGTCGGGAGTAGCCAATAGGGAATAAGCTGCCTTGTCACCTGTCGGAAAGATGATCGCATTGTTATACTCGTCCGAGCCCAGGGTATCGTACTTGGCAGGAGCCCGCGTTAAGCGTCCTGATTTCTCTTGTCTGATCCAATCAGCCGAGACGTGCAGCTTAAACGCTAATTGGCTTTTCCGAACCAACGTGGGACCCGGTTCTTGTATTGAAGATAGGACTCACCGAATGCCGCCTCCAAGTCGCGTTCCTCTCGCGGCACAAGGTTGAAGATTGCGACCAGACACCAGAGCAACCATACGATGAGGACACTGATGCTGCCGAAAAATATGGCCCATCCGAGCCAAATTCCCAGGTAAGCGATATAGATAGGATTGCGGGTGAATCTGTAGGGGCCCAGCACTATCAGACTTGAAGAAGTCTGTATGATCCGTTCTGCGGGCCACCACTTCCAGGCATAAATCCAAAGCAAGAATGCGGTTGCGACAGCGACTGGGATCACGCCGATCCAATTCCATATACTCGGAGACGATCCGCCTGCCCATCCGTGACGGAGCGTGAGGATGGAGATCGCCCACGGGAGCACTCCGTGCACCAGCGGGATCACGATGAGCCAAAAGGCTAAAGGAAGCCCCCATCGCAAAAGCCGCATCCTGCACCTCTCCCCAGATTGGTTGATCTTCCTTTCACGATACGCCGACCGTGCTTCCGGAAGAGCCGCGCCTACCGTGAAAAAAGTATTCGTTGCAAGGTGCGGGGCGGATCAGCAGTGCAACGGTCAATGGTTACTTGATTAACAGTGCCGACTGCTTACGTGGCGATTTTCAAGACCACTACCCGAAGGTTTGCCAAGGTTCATGGATAAGGCTAGTTCGCCGGCGAGAGGATGCGGGCGACGAGGTCGTAGTCGTGGGATTCGGTAATTTGGGCACGGTAGAAGCGGCCGGGTTCGAGGGCGTCGAGAGGACCGAAATCGTTGATGAAGACTTTGCCGTCGATTTCCGGAGCGTGGAATTCGGTGCGGCCTTCCCAGAGGAGTGTGGTTTCGGCGCTGGGGCCTTCGGCGAGGAGGGTGAGCTCGCGGCCGACCCAATTTTTCTTGGCGCGGCGCGAGATGGATTGCTGGAGCTTCATGAGGCGGCGGCGGCGAGACTCGATCGTGCGATGTGGGGTCTGCGTGTCGAGCGAATACGCCGCTGAGCCTTCTTCGTGGGAGTAGTTGAAGACGCCGAGCCAGTCGAATTGCGCCTCGGTGATGAAGTTCTGGAGGACGGTGAAATCTTCGGCGGATTCTCCGGGAAAACCGACAATGAAGCTGGTGCGAAGGGCGATGCCGGGGACGGCGGCGCGGACCTTGTGGAGCGTACGCAAGAAGATGTCGGCGGAAGCGCCGCGCTTCATGCGTTTCAGGACATCGGGCGAGGCGTGCTGGAGGGGCAGGTCGAGATATTTGCAGATGTTGTCGTGACTGGCGATGGTCTCGAGTAGCTTGCCGGTAATCCGGTTGGGATAGGCGTAGAGGAAGCGGAGCCACTTGAGGTTGGGGATGCGGGCGAGCGTGTCGAGGAGGGTGGCGAGGCCGTCGCGGAGACCGAGGTCTTCGCCGTAGCAAGTGGTGTCCTGGCCGATGAGAGTGATTTCGCGAACGCCGCG
>CAZANC010000239.1:0-5426 GCA_964486495.1 uncultured Occallatibacter sp. | reverse complement strand
CCCAAGGCAAGGTGTCCAGTCGCCATTTGGCGGGATTCCCTTCCAATAATTTGTGACCGCTTTACGGGCGCCGGCCAACTTCTCTACAGTGCCTGGCTCCTTGCGCCACAATATGTGATTATAGTCACTTTCTTGTTAACACCGTCCCACACCGCGCCACGATGGTAACCCCTTGGTTCACCCTCGGAAGTGGTAGGCCCGCTTTGGGCCGTCCTCCATACAACCTATTTGTTTTCAATGAATCTCCCTGGGCCTCGCAGCGCACTGGGTGCCCCAGGTCCCTCGCACTTGGGGACCTGGGAAAGCACGGACCCGAGCCCGCGCCGATCCCACGATTACCCAACCATCAAAAATGTGTGCCCCACGTCTCCGATGCGCTAACCGCCGGGTAGGTGACAAACCATCCTGGACACCGCACGAACACTTCGCTAACGATCGCGAACACGGCTCCAGTCTGTATAATTCCGCCAAACTGGCAATCAGATGAAAACGCTAGCTTGGAGCTGCTCGTGAGACGACTTTGGAAGTCCGCTGCGGTCCCCATGCTGCTCGCCTTGACTGGATGCGGATGGTTTATCAATAGAATGGCACCCGACGAGGTTCGGAACGGCAAGAGTTATTTTGAAGAACTTCGTCAGAGGCAGATCGACCAAATCCTTCAATCATTTGACCCAAGCGATGACAGAGATCAACTTCGAAGCCAGCTCGGGAAGGTCTTTGCTCTGGTTCCGCAAGAAGAGCCCCTCGGAGTTGAAACACTGGGAGCTTCCACTGAATGCAAGGGGAGCGGGGTTTGTACGAAGCTGCTCGTTCTCGAGTACAAATACCCAGATCACTGGGTTCTTTTTCGAGTTACGGTCAGCAATCAGAGCGGTCATGACGCGATTACTGACCTTACTGTCGAGCCGGAGTCCTTACCGCTCGCATCCGTGAGGCGGTTCACGCTTCGCGGAAAGGGCTTGCACTATTACGTCGTCCTGCTACTGGCGTTACTATCCGTAGGTCTTGCGATCTGCGCCTTTGTTCTATGTATTCGAACCCCGATTCATAGGCGGAAATGGCTCTGGGTCGTCATCACCATTCTTGGTATCGGAAAACTCGGGATCGAATGGACGAGCGGCGAGCTATGGTACAAAATCCTTTACATTTCGATATTGCCTGCCGGGTTCGGATTCGACTCAGAAAGTCCTTTCATTTACGCTTCGATTCCTGCGGGCGCGATTCTTTTTCTCTCGTTGCGCAGGCGTCTCCGAAGAGTGGGCGTCCCGGCGCTGCCGACCAACGCCACTGCACCGACGCCCGCCGCAGATCGGGTGGAGAGCGATTCCAGCCAGTAGACAGCTATGTGGTGTTCTTGTCGCATAAAGCATTCCGGCTGTATTACCGGCCGACCGTCAATTGCTGGTTGATCAACGTCACGCACGTCCTCGCCGTGGATGATGTTGCTCACTGGCCGAGGACGCGCTGGGAGAATTTGTGCTGTTTCGTGCCGGGTGCCCCATCCTTTCGCCGCACTTCGGCGAAAGGGTGGGATCGCACTCCCCTTAACCCCGCGCAGGAAAAAAGCTAGCAGCTACCAGCTAGCACCTGTCTCTCCGCATCCCTCTTCCACCGCGCAATCAGCGCCAGCGCAATCACGATCAGCGCCAGCGTCAGCCCGATCCACAATCCGTAGATCCCCCACTTCAATCCGAAGCAAAGAAAAAATCCCAGCGGCAATCCCAGCACCCAATACCCCACCAGGTTCGCCCACATCGGCGCGCGCGTTTCGCCCAGGCCTCGCAGCGCGCCCGTCGACACCGTCTGAATTCCGTCGAACACCTCGAACGCCGCCACAATCGCCAGCAGTCCCGGCCCCACCGCCAGCACGCGCGCATCATTTGTATAGAGCTGAATCAGCGGCCGCGGCCACATCAGCAGCGTCGCCGCCGCCAGCAGCATAAAGCTCGTCCCCAATCCCAGCGCCAGCCACCCGGCCCTCCGCGCCCGCGCTCGATCGCCCGCGCCCACGGCGTGGCCCACGCTCACCGCCGCCGCTGCTGAAATCCCCAGCGGCACCATGTACGTCACGCTCGCGTAGTTCAAGACGATTTGATGTGTCGCCAGCGCCACCGGCGTCAGGTACCCCGCGGAAAATGTCGCCAGATTCCAAGCGCCCACCTCGAGCAATATTTGTCCCCCAGCCGGAGCGCCCAACTTCACGAGGCGCTTTAGCCGCGCCGCCTGCGGTCCCGCCCAATGCTTGAAGAGCGGATGCCCGCGCCTGCGCTCGTATCTCCACGCAAATCCCACGAGCGCCATCGCCATCGTCACGCGCGCAAACACCGTTGAAATCGCCGATCCGTTCACGCCCAGCGCCGGCATCCCCAGCTTGCCGTAGATCAGCACCCAGTTCAGGAACCAGTTCACCAGGTTCGCCGCCACATACGTCACGGTAATCACGCGCACCTGGCCCACGCCCTGCAAATACCGCCGCGACGCGCTATAGATCAGCAGCGGCAGCGTGCCCCACAGCAACACGCTCATGTACCCGCTCGCCGGCGTCGCCACTTCCGCCGCAATTCCAAAGTGTCCAAAGAAAAAACTCGTCAGCGCGATCCCCGCCATAATCGGCACGGCGGCAATCGACGCCAGATACACGCCCTGCGCCAGCCACCTGTGGCATTCGTCGTGATCCTTGCGGCCGTAGGCCTGCGCCACCAGCGTGTCCAGCCCGAGCATTAGCCCCATGCCAAACAGGCTTGGCGTGTAGCAGACGGCGTTGCCCAGCGCCACCGCTCCAATCGCCGCCGGACCCAGCCTGCCCACCATAATGGTGTCGACCACGCCCATCAGCATCCAGCCCAGTTCGCTCAACACGACAGGAACGGCGAGCGCGATCATCGCGCCCAATTCGCTCTTCCAATTTGCCGGTGTCTGGTTGATCCGTGCCTGGTCCACCCTTCCAATGTATCCGGCGGATGGCGAGGCAGGCGGCGTGGAATCGAGGTCTAACGCCAATTTTCCCGATTGACTTTCAGGAACTAGTAGGCGATCGCCTTCTCTGAGGTCGCCGACATGGTTAATGCGGTTTGGGGAATGAATGGCATGATGAAATGGAACGAATAGGTCACAACCACTTTGACCAGGCAGCCTTTGCTGTTCTCTTTTGGGGTGGTGTTGCAACCGGTCGAGGTGCCATCTGCGTTGAGCTCCGGCCAGGTGGGAGTCACGCCGATATTGCTGGCCACGACCCCCGGAGGCGCCAGACTCTGGACATACGATGTGATGTTCGCCGCGCTGGCCTGGCAACCGTAGGAGTTCGCCGAGGCGCAGGATGGAGTCCAATCCGCGCCGCGAACCATTGCATAGCGCGTCCCTTCCTGCGCCGCGTAGGAGACGAAATGGTAGGTGTACAGCGCTCGCGAGAAATCAATGACTCCGAGCATTGTAATAAGCAGCACGAAAGCTGAGACGCTGAATTCAACAAGGACCTCACCGCGATCTCCGCCAACGATCCCCTGCCATCTCGCGCGGTTCGTCATCTTCTTACTCGCTTGCAGAGCGCATCGTGGCGCTCCTGCTGATGCTCATCGACGAGGGAATCGCCTTTTTGCCATTCCAATTCCACGCCCAGGCGAGCGGCGGCGTGTAAGTCACCGACGCGGTCACCGTGGCGTAGTACACCACAGTTCCCGAGCAGCTCGTCGGGGCGGTTCCACAGCTTGCGGATCGCTGCGATCCGTCTGAGCACTCGCACCCCCACGTTGCCGTCGGGGTGTTCAGCCCGCTCACGTTGGGAGCATCCAGCTTTGCCACGTTGACCATGCCCGTGGTATCGGTGATGTTCTGCGAACCGTAGACGGCGCCGGCCTCCGCGGCCCCGGCCAGCTCATTGGCCAGGTAATAGGCCCGGCCGAATCCAATGGCGCCGGCCAGAACAAGCATGAGCATGGGAACTGCAAGGGCAACCTCCACCAGGCTCGAACCCTGCTCGGAACTCGCAATTTTCAGCAATTTCGATCGCATAATCTACTCCACAATGGCGGTGCTTCCGGCCCCGAACGCCTGGCTGCTCGAAAACGACGAGCAAGCGTTGCCGACTGAGAAAGTGGCGCCCGAGTCAAGCATCACCGATCCCACGTCGACCAGGGTGCAGGCCGCGGCGTTGCTCGCGGAATTCAGAGTCAGTTCCGCGGTCGGCGCATAGATGGCGCCGTTGTACTCTGAGGTTGAGCCGGAGTCGAGGTTGATCTCATTTGTGTCGCTGGCGGCCTGCCAGATCGCTATTCCCGCCAGTGTGCCGGTCGTGGGCGCCGACAATTTCACGGTGCTGCCTGCATTAAAATTCAGCTGCCCGGTTGCCACGTACAGGGCCACCCCCGATGTCCCGGTAATGCTCGCCCCGGTATCCACGGTGATCCCGCCTTCAATGTAGTATGTGCCGGCGCTCATCGTGATCGCCACATTCGGATTGAGAGTGATGCCGCTGCAAAATGTTGCTGGCGTCAGAATCGCGCCATTGGCCGGGAGCGAGCTCTGGCTGGTGCAACTTCCCGCACTGGGCGCGTCGCCGTCGGTGCTCAGGTAACTCAGCGGATCGGCAATCGCCGTCGCGTCGGTTGTGGGAACAGGGCTGATCGTCGCCCCGCTATTTTGTATACCGCCAACAATCATGAATTTCTGGCTGGTCACGGTTCCGCTGTTGTCCACCAGCGCATTGGAGCTGTTTGAATCATCGTCATAGATGCCGCAGTTCGGCGCGTCGATGCCGCCGGTGCTGCCGCCCTGCAGCGTGATGCCTTGCGTGGTGGAGGCACTGTCTGCGGTCACAATGATGCAGTAATTCGGCGGGGTCCCGGATGCTTCCGCCCGCACCCTGATCGTCATGCTGGGAAAGCCCACCAGACCCGCAAAAAGGGTGTTCACCTTGCCGGAAAGCACGGCTTCCACGTATTTGGAGTTGCCATAGTTCGGATCCGCGCTGGTTGACCCCAATGCGCACGGTCCATTGTTCACCCAGAGCGTGAGTCCGCTCGCGGTACCCGTGCACTGCGTTAGCGGCGTGGCGACGGTGAGTCCATTTTCCAATACCGCTTGTTTAGCGGCTGCGGTCATCGCCGTGCAGTCCGTCGTGCTGCCGCAGGCGCTCATCTCGAGCGCCCCGGCCAACGCTGCCGCATCTACGGCCGCCTGCATCTGCCGTTTCTGCAAGCGAATTTGGCCCACGTCGATCGCCATGGCCACAAACGCAAGGATCGCAACCATGCTCACTCCGCAAAGCGGTAGAGCCTGACCGCTCTCTTCGCGTAACCCGCGCCATACTCGCGCCAGTATGCTGCCCACAGGGACTCCTTCTCACGATGGAGTCGTTGTGCCCTTCCCCAGCAACACCATCCCCTCAAGCTCTATCGCCTGATCTTGCCCAGTTCGCTGGTTTTAATCTC
>CAZANC010000238.1:0-5448 GCA_964486495.1 uncultured Occallatibacter sp. | reverse complement strand
GTCCAGGTAAGCAAATGAATTTCCTCCGCGTGGAAGAAGGCCCTTATGAAGACGGGCCGCCGGCGCCAATGCGGACGAGATTTACTCAGGCTACAGGCTACCCACGGGCCGACTCATTAAGCGTGGCGGGACAGAACGTCCAATGGAGAGAAGCGTTTCATGAAAATCGCATTGAGGTTGCCGCGGTTGCTTGTGTCTGTATCGTTGCTTGTGCCCGTTTTGTCTGTTCCGGGGCAAACGTCGATCCAGGCCCCATCAGCGGCCAGCCAGAACACAGCGCGCACCAACTCCGCTCCTCCGGCAGAAGGATCCGTAAGCATCCATGTAGATCTCACCAAGACGGTGGGTCCCTACACGCCGATTTACAGTTGGTTCGGCTACGACGAATCAAATTACACGACAATGAAGTACGGCAAGCAGCTTCTTCGGGAGTTGCACGATCTGAGCCCCGTGCCGATGCACATCCGGGCGCATCACCTTCTGACCTCGGGTAACGGAGTGCCCGAGCTCAAGTGGAGCTCATCGAACGTATTCAGCCTTGATCCGAACGGCAACGCGGTGTATGACTTCACGATTACCGACGAAATCTTCGACGAATACAAGAACGCCGGCGTCCGGCCCATGGTGGAGCTTGGCTTCATGCCCAGGGATCTGGCCGCCACGGTTCCCGGAGTGAATGCATACCAGGTGCATTATCCGGGCAACACCACGTCAGGCGCTTCCAACAATCCGCCAAGGGACTATGCGTTGTGGGGCGAACTGGTGCGGAAGTATACCGAGCACCTTGTCGAGCGTTACGGCAAGCAGGAGGTGAGCATGTGGTACTTCGAGGTGTGGAACGAACCGGACATCTCGTACTGGCATGGGACGCCCGCGGAGTATCTAAGACTTTACGACTATGCTGTAGCCGGAGTTCGAGCGGCCCTGCCCAACGCAATCGTGGGCGGACCTGCAAGCACGGGTCCGAACTCGGAAAGAGCCGGCGCGTTTCTAAATAACTTCCTGAAGCATTGCCTGAACGACAAGAGCGCTGCGGATGGAAAGCCGGTTCCGCTCGATTTCATCTCGTTTCATCCCAAAGGGCACCCGACAGTGGTGAACGGACATGTGCGGATGGGGCTCATGAATGAGCTGAAGGCAGCCCAAGCCGGGTTTGAAATTGTTGCGAAGTATCCGCGGTATATCCATCTTCCGATTATTCTGAGCGAGGCTGATCCCGAGGGATGCGCCGCCTGCTCGATGAAGGTCAATCCGGCGAATGCGTACCGCAACGGACCGCTCTACGCGACATACACTGCAGTCGCCATCAAGGCATTGTTCGATCTGCAGGACCGCTCGAAGGTGAACCTGCTCGCGATGTTATCGTGGTCGTTCGAATTTGAGGGCAAGGAGTACTTTGAAGGGTTTCGCACTTTGGCGACGAATGGCGTCGACAAGCCGGTGCTGAATATATTCCGCATGGCCGGCTTGATGGCAGGAGAGCGCGTGTTCACCAGCAGCACCGGTCAGGTTCCGCTTGATGACATCCTGAGCCAGGGCGTAACCGATACGCCGGATGTGGACGCCATCGCGACCAAAGCGGATCGCGAAGCCGCGGTCATGCTGTGGAACTATGATGACGACGACCAGCCCGCGCCCGGCGCAGAAGTGCAGGTGACGATAGCAGGAATTCCAGCGGGGATAAAGAAGGTGCTGCTTGAGCACTACCGCATCGACGACACGCACAGCAATTCCTATACTGTGTGGAAGGCCATGGGATCACCGCAAACGCCCACGCCGGAGCAATACGCGGAACTGCAGGCAGCAGGACAGTTGCAACTTCTAAGTTCGCCACAGTGGATTGACGTGCGCCATGGCAAGGTCATGATCGGCGCCAGCCTGCCGAGACAGGCGACATCGCTGATGCGACTGGTGTGGTGACCACCTTGCGTGGGCCGTTTAATTCATAACATGAGGATGACGAGTCATTATGCAGTACAAAACATTTCACAGATTCATAGTTCGCCATGGCATTTTCCCGGTCTGCGCTTTCGCAGCCCTGGCAGCGGCTTCTGCGCAACAAACGTCAAGCGCCCACACACCATCGAGCGCGAAGCCGTTAATGAAGCTGTTAGCGCAGTTCACTGCTCCTGATGTGCCTCAGATGGCTCCCACCGAGTCCGAAGCGCCGCGCAACTGGAAAGAGAACCCGATTCCGAAGGGGCTGCCCGGCAAAGGCATGGCGCAGCATCCGATGCTCTTCTTCGGAGAGGGCTACAACAAGCTGATGATCGTCAACAAAGGCAAGATCATCTGGAGCTATCAAACCGGCGGCGGATGGGAATACGACGATGCCTGGATGCTTTCGAACGGGAACATCCTGTTTACCAGGATGCAGTACATTGCAGAGATTAACCCCGGCAAGAAAATTGTCTGGCGCTACGACGCGCCGGAGGGGACTGAAATCCATACTTGTCAGCCGATCGGTCAAGATAAGGTCCTGTTTATTTTGAATGGCCTTCCGCCTAAGTTGATGGTCGTCAACATCAAGACGAACGTCGTGGAGGTTGAACACGCACTGCCGCTTCCTGGCATGGATCACCGGTGGGTGCATGGGGAGTTTCGCCGGGTGCGCTACACGGCGCAAGGAACCTACCTGGTGCCGTTCCTCGAGATGAACCGGGTCGTCGAATACGACAAGGACTTCAACGAAATCTGGAGCTACGACGTTCCTACCCCCTGGGCGGCGATTCGCCTCAAGAACGGTAACACCCTGATTACTGACGAGCACGATGTGACCACCTTCGAAGTGACTCCGGACAAGAAGATCGTGTGGCAGATTTCGCCGGCCGACATACCCGCCGAGTACCGCTACGAGAATTCGCAGTCGGCCACCAGGCTTGCGAACGGCGACACCATTCTGTGTTCGCGCGGCGGCAGCAACCAGGGGCCGCAGCTTGTGGAAGTCACACGCGACAAGAAGGTGGTTTGGGTGCTGCAGGACTGGACCCACTTCGGTCCGGCAACGGCGGTCCAGATCCTCGACGATCCCGGCATTCCGGAAAATCCTGGAGACTCGGAACACTGAGGCGACCCGGCGTCTGACTGTCGAGATTTGCCGCCTAATCCAAGTGCCGTCGCGGCCCGCTCAACCGGCTTCGCTTAGCGGCCTCCCTTTCGAGGAGCCAGGGTTGTGGCCAGAGCGATCGCATATCCAGAGAGAATGTTGCCAGCTATTCCGATTAATTCCGAAAGACCGCGGTTGTGGGATGGTGGTTCATCCAGTCGAACCAGTAATCCTTGTTCGCGTCGATCTGCGTGAGGCATTGTCCCGCCAGCTTTCCATCGATGGCGCAGCCTTGAAAGTTCCACATGCTCTGCGTCTCTAAATCCTGTACGATCCCGGCATTCCCTGGCGCAGTAGCTACCCGCGCCAGAACAAAGTTAAGGGATTGCTGTGCAGCGCGCGATTGAAACACGCGAATAGAAGCCTGATCTGGCCCCACCAGAATCAGCACAGGGCTCCCGGCAATCTGATCCTGAATCAGCTTGGCCGCAAGGATGGCTTTCACCGGGAACGCCTTGCCCTGCCCACCCAGAGTGACGCCCAGCATCAACTCGTGCGGTGCGATACCCGACTTGGTTGTGTCAATCACCACATGCGTCTTCTCGATGTGCGCCTCCCAGTCTTTGGTTTCGTACTCATCGACGTAGGGGGCGTCGGGCACGAGCACCAAGCCACTCGGTTGTTCTTCGCGCCAGAGACCGAAAGTGAGTTCATCGCTGCGCACGAGCGCAAGCTGTCGCCCCTTCAACGGTCCGAAAATTGCCTGCCCGGTGCTTTGCTGCCAGATGCTGTTTGTCTCCTCATCCCGCAGGAGCGCGTTCCCGTTGTTGATGCCCGCCAACCGAAAGTACAGGGTCCTGCCGTCGAGCACTCGATTCCAAACCAATCCTGTATGACAGAGGGTGCAATACGTCACGGCTATTGATGCATTGCCAATCGTATCGTTCACAATATGGTGATAAGCAAGGGTGCGAATGGGATAGGCATGGGCCACCCCGCCGATTCTGACAACCAACACCTTGTCGTCGGTGTCAACCTGCGCTGAGGCAGCGTCGCCAAATGCCGGCAACGGGTAGGGGTGGAACATGATTTCAAAGATATTTACGTGGGTCAGAACGGCGGCAACAAGAGTGACAACCGAAAGAGAAACCAGGGCGATGCGCGAGAGCAGACCAATCGAGCGCCTCCACAAGAGGGACACCAAACATAAAACGGCAACGACACACGCACCGGAGAGCCACGGTCCGGCATTCCGCACCGTCAACGCGAAGGCGAGCTGATGCGGGTCCTGCGGCCGGAAAGGTCGGATGACATACATCGGGATGGCCAGGCAGGCAATCGCGACAAACGCACAAGCGAGTGCGACGCACAACGCCGCCCAAGGCGCGGTTGTCTCTCTGCGGACCTCGCGGCCTCGCTCCATTGTCCCTCCCCAGAACTCGTTCCTGGCTGTCTAACCAGGGCTGGCGCCGCCCAGCGTTTCAGTGTGGGACCAACGCGATCGCAGCCTCGGTGACGCCGAAGTTACCCGAGCTCCACGACCTCGGCTGCCCGCGCACGATAGATCGCTGGGCTTGGGCAGCCCAAGTGTCCAATTCATCTGAATATCGATTCTAGATGCAGAAGACCGCCCCGACCAAAAACGGTGTCGTGAATCTGTGCTCTGATCGAGATGTCGCCAACTCTTCCCTAAAGTGACTTAGCTCGCGTTGCTTCCGGTTGACCGGCAATCATCACAGAGCGCAGATGGACCGATGAAGCCTGCGTCCAAGTCAGCCAAATCGCTCGCGTGATGCCGAACCGCAGTCATTCGATCCCGGTGCGGATTCGCGTTTGACATCCGCACTTCAGGGCTTTGTCTGATCGGGACTATTGAACTTCTCCACTCCTGCGACGATTGTGTTAACTCTGCTTTATCGAGCAGCATGGTATAATTCCCCAACTTTAAAGCGGCTTTTTTCTGGTAATCGGAGGCGCGGATTCTGTATCTCTTTTCGTCCGCGCCACGGGCCCATTAATTGAGGTGAATGAGCGATGTCAGCAAGATCTGCTCTTGAACCCATCGTTGCGCCTTCCTTCTCCCCTGATAGACCCATCTCGACAAGAAAGAGATGGCGGCAGGTTATCTCACTGGCCGGGGCGTTAGCGCTGTTGGCAGTCTCCCGCCCGAGTTCTGCGCAAATGGTCGCCGCGCCGCCTCTGCAGGTATTGCCAAATCAGGTTTCGAAAATCGTGAACGGGCAGAGCGCACGATTCCTCGGACCTCTCCCCGATAGCCAGAAGATGCAACTGACTATTGTGCTGCCCCTTCGGAACCAGGATCAGTTGGATAAGCTACTTGTGCGCTTGTACGATCCGGGCAGCTCCGACTACCACAAGTTTTTGAGCGTCGAGGAGTTTAC